>JAGHAU010000055.1 GCA_021161345.1 Anaerolineales bacterium
ATATATGCCTATGTAGTATAGCCCAGGATCTTCCTGATATTCACGAGCTGTGGGTATGTATAAGGGTCTTTTTTCAGATTGATGCTCCAACTCTTTTCGTCTCTCAGATCGAACCAGCGAAGAGCTGCTATTTCGAAATTATCATCCTCTGGCTCTGATCCGGGTCTCAGCTGACCTCCGGTAGGAGTGCACAGGAAGGATTTATTAACCGCATTGGGCCCATCAAGAGGAAAGGCCTGCTCAATCAGCAGCTTTTCAACCCGAACCTCAAGGTGGGTTTCTTCCCTCATCTCACGGACGAGACACTCTTCTTCAGACTCGCCAGATTCTCGATGGCCGCCCGGAATAACCCAGAATGATATGCCAGTTGAGTATTCGTATCCCCTGATCAAAAGGATCTTATGGTCCTTGATTATTAATCCCTGGATTCTGGTGTGTCTGGACATAGCTCTGAAAGGCGTAAATCGAAAGTAGATTAAATTTTCCTGAACTTCTAGTAAGCTCACTATTTTTGTGAATTTATACTCGATTAAGCTTATAAGAAGAAAAAGACCAGTCCTAGCAGTATGGAAATAACGACTGCCCAGATCCAGATCAGGTCCGCGGTGAGTGGGGCAGGTCCTTCCATATCTACGGGATCAAAACCGATAAAATAGACCCGATCCTTTTTATCTATCAAATCATCGAGTGTATAGGCAATTTCAAGAGTATCCAGCCAATCTTCGAAATGAGAGTCCCCACCGCTGTCAAACAAGCTGCGGGCGACACTCCGGAACTCTTCCAGATCAACCACCCGCCGGGCATGGGCAGCATATGTCTTCAGCCCAACCTGGACAGTGATCAGCGGATCCGCATGAATATTTTTGATCCAATCTGATCTCAGCCACCATCCTGATACAGCGTAGTTCTTACGATCGAAATCTATCCTGGATACCATTGTATGGCGGGGGAGTTTGCTTTTCCTGCCCCGAGTTGTAATTAACAGCATCCTCTTGCCGCCCCGGTTAGGATGGCTCAAATACGGACCAAAACCCATTCGCCATAGCAGAAGAGGGATTTTGTAAATGATCCAGTTTAAAGAACCTTTTTTGGGATAGGCCATTGGCTTTGAAGAGTTGCCTTCATTCATGAAAGATTTCCTAACCAAATAAATAGAAGATAAGGTTTTCGATTTGGATTTTGAAATTACACCCTTATCTTATTATAGATATAAAAACCGTAACCACAACTGATTTTATGTTTTCTCTTTTCTCCCGATCCAATTGAGACTTAAAAGAGAAAGGGATCATTTTCATCAGAAAATGATCCCTTTCTAGGAATTCAAGGGTTCTTTTATCTGTTGTTAGTCAATCAGGTCTTTGCCTTCGCGCAGACTGAAAGAGATACCAACCATCAACGCCAGCAATGAAGCCACAGCTATGATGATAGCAACAGTTTTCATCGTACCCCCGGTTGCTGCCACGCTGATGATCAGCGGAGCTGCCAGGAGGGATACCAGGTTGACGACTTTGATCATCGGGTTGAGAGCGGGGCCAGCGGTGTCCTTTAGGGGATCACCTACTGTATCGCCGATCACACCGGCATGATGGCGCTCGGAGCCCTTGCCCAGGTTGTTTTCTGGATCGGAGGGTTCATCCTCGATCTGTTTCTTGGCATTATCCCAGGCGCCGCCTGCGTTAGCCATAAAGACAGCCAGCAGCTGTCCTGTTAAGATGATGCCTGCCAGGAAGCCGCCCAGAGCCCTGACACCGATCAAAAAGCCGACGATGATGGGAACCAGGATGCCGAGCATGGCCACAGTTATCAGCTCACGCTGAGCTGCGTTGGTGCAGATTCGGACAACAACATCATAAGCAGGTTTAACGGTGCCTTCCATCACGCCAGGGATGCGCAACTGCTTGCGGACCTCTTCGATGATTAATACAGCCGCGCGTTCAACAGCCCGGAGCAGGATTGAACTGAACAGGAAGGGCAAAGCCCCACCTATCAATAAACCTACAAAAACCAGAGGATCAGCGATATTCAGACCTTCCACTTCTAGTCCCGTTACCTCAATGAACGAAGCAAACAAAGCCAGGGCTGCGATCACCGCCGAAGCGATGGCAATGCCTTTGGTGATAGCTTTTGTGGTATTTCCTACGCTGTCCAGGGTTGCCAGGGTTCTCTGGCTTTCCGGATCTTTGAAATCTTCTTTAGACATTTCGGCAATACCACCGGCGTTGTCCGCCAGTGGGCCAAAGGCATCCATAGCCAGGTTGTTGCCGGTATGTGATAGCATGCCGATACCAGCCAAGGCGATAGAGTACATGATGAAAATGAACTCATGGCCAGCTGGAGCAGGTTCAAAGCTGCTGATGATCAAACCAATTACTACAACACCCACAGCTGTGAAGATACCATTTTCGATCTTTTTGGACTTGATGGCCAGGTAGATGCCCAGTATTACTCCGACAATCACCGATCCTATGATTATTGTCGACACAAGGGCTGCCGGAATTGTGACTGTGTAAATACCAACCGACAAAAGGATAGCAATAACAATGATCAACGCTGCCCAGACTGTGCTTTCGTAACCTACTGCCAATCCGGCCAGGATGAGGGTAGCAGAACCGG
The DNA here is from genome assembly GCA_021161345.1 of Anaerolineales bacterium. GTDB lineage: Bacteria > Chloroflexota > Anaerolineae > Anaerolineales > UBA11858 > B10-G9. The sequence continues at coordinate 2,614 of JAGHAU010000055.1, forward strand.
TTTTGGCTGATTTTACTATCCTGTTCACCGCGGGCGTCTCGCGTTCTGTGAAGAGCGCTGTGTATTTATTAAAACCAACCGCCAATAAAATACCTGCTGCTGTAGCAGAAAAGAGCCGCATGTCCTGGACATAGTAAACTGCTAAAAAGAAGAAAGATACTGTTGAAATGATTGATGAAAGGTCGTAGGAAAGATCCATAGCTCGGAAAGCATCGTCCTTGACCGGCCACATAGAAACGGCGTAGGTTCCGATAATACTGGAAACAACGCCGATAGCTCTAACCAGGAGGGGGAAGACGATCCATTTAAGGCTCTGAGTGGGATCAAGCTGCATGACAGCCAACCCCAGGATCATTGCCGAAACGATGGTCACCTCGTAGGATTCAAAGACATCCTCGGCCATACCGCTAAAGTCGCCTACATTGTCGCCGACCAGGTCAGCGATCGCGGCTGCGTTGCGGGGGTCATCTTCTGGAAGACCAGCTTCAATCTTGCCTACCAGGTCCGCGCCCACATCAGCAGCCTTGGTATAAATACCACCACCGACTCGCATGAACATGGCCAACAGGGTGCCGCCGAAACCAAAACCAAGCAGTACTTCAGGTGCGTGTTTTCCATAGAGTAAAAAGATAATTGTGCCGCCCAGAAGGCCCAGGCCATCAGCTAACATACCGGCGATGGTGCCGGAGCGGTAGGCAACTCGCAGAGCGCCTGCGAAAGAGCCCATGCGGGCCTGGTTGGCCACACGGACATTGCCGCGAGTGCCGACCACGCGCAAACCGATCTGGCCGATAGCAAGCGAGCAGCTGGCGCCCAGGAGCAGCGCGGCACCTCGTCCGATCGAGATGGCCAGGGGGGCATCAGCCAGGTGTGCAGTAAAGAACAATACGATCGACAGTACAAAGGCAAGCGGGATAACCACTTCCATCTGTTTGTTCAGATAGGCAATTGCCCCTGTCCGAATGGCATCTGAAATCTCCTGCATCCGTTTAGTTCCGGGATCTTCCTTCAGAACTTCACGGGCCAGAAACCAGGCATAGATCAGAGCTGCTATGGCTGTGAGCAGAACGACCCCCAGGCCAATCTGTTCAAACAATGTTGCGTTTCTTAGTGTTTCAAGTCCTCCCAT
>JAGHAU010000208.1 GCA_021161345.1 Anaerolineales bacterium
CGCTGAATATTGTGAATCCTGATTAATTTGTTCGCTAAGGAAAAGCTATGGCTGCTTCTTTACAAGAAAACAATCCTTTGGAAACTGACGTCGAAGCAATTGAACATGTAATGCTTCAATTAGGATGGGCGACTCATCGACAATTACATCAAGAATTGGCTGAGTTCAACCTGACAGTCTCTCAATTCGCGGCGATGCGCGCTTTACAAGGATTTGATGAGGGAAGCACCATGTCTGAATTAGCTGAAGCAGCGCGCCAAATCTCTGCCACCATGACAGGAATCGTGGATCGGTTGGTTGAGAGCGAGATTGTCACCCGCCAACGTGACCCCGGCGATCGGCGCACGCTGCGTGTCTCATTGACAGAAAAAGGCGTAGGCCTGCTGGAAAAAGTCAAAGAGAAAAAACGTGTTCAGTTACGGCAATTTCTTGAAGGAATCTCCCCCACAGAAAGAAAAATTTTTGTCCGGGTGATTGGAAAATACTTAGATGTTGTCTATGGATAAATTTCTTTCAGCTATAAAACTACTTAACTATTTGAAGTGCCAAATTACTTAATTGTCTCCAGGACAGAGAGGGCAGCTTCCCAAGGCACAATAGCGTACTCCTCGTAGAGATATCTCTGAGAATGTTAAGTAATTACAAATAAGGAAAAAAATGCCTGAAAACTTTCGTATGTGGTTCGAAATCATATTCACCCTCAGCTACCTGATTATTTTGTGGACGATCGTTCTTGCCATGAAAAAACGGATTGAGGGAATATCAGAGGGGGAAGAAAAACTCGCCCGTCTCTTTTACCTGTCCTTTAGCTTGCTTGCCGTTGGAGACAGTTTTCATATTTTGGGACGTGTTGCCGCCTACACGCTCGGAGGCTTGGATGCTCACCCTGAAATTTTTGGTGTGCCAATAGGTATTGTCGGGATTGGCGCTTTAGCCACCTCCATAACTCTAACATTTTTCTACGCTGTCATGCTCCTTATCTGGAAAGAACGCTTTAGCAAAGAATATGGCTGGTTCGGGGTTTTCCTCTTCTCCACTGCCTTAATTCGGCTGATTATACTCTCTTTCCCTGGTAATAATTGGCAAAGTCCTTCATCTCCTTACGATTGGGCAATTTATCGAAATATCCCCTTCTGGTTTCAAGGTTTGGGAGTGGCTATTCTCTTTTGGCGAGATGGACTTGCAGAGAAGGCCCAACTCTATCCCAAATTGGCGTGGCTTTTCGTGCTCTCATTCTCTTTCTACACCCCAGTTATATTCTTCGCACGGCAAATTCCTATGCTTGGAATGTTGATGCTTCCCAAAACTCTCGTTTATGGGATTGTCGCTTACGTTGTTTATAAAGATTTATTTAAAAAGGAATAACTCACCTCCCTCTTCTCTCATAAAAAGGAAATCTTAATGCCTGCAAACTTTCGTATTTGGTTTGAAACCAGTTTCAATATTCTCTACCTTTCCTCTATTTGGTGGTTGGTTGTTCTTATGTACAAAAATCTCCCAAAAGTGGATAAAAAGACCTTGCCCCTCGCAGAATTGATTGTTGCCGCCTTCGCTCTCCTTGCATTAGGAGATAGCGGCCACGTTGGCTTTCGCATTCTCGCCCTTATCTTTGGCGGGCCAGAAAGTTCACTTGTTATTGCAGGAGAATCCATCCGTTGGATTGGCTTAGGCACATTAGCTACCACCGCAACTGTAACCATCTTTTATGTACTTGTTCTCATCATCTGGAAACGACGCTTCAATAAAACATACGGCTGGTTTGGGATGTTTCTTTTCTTAATGGCAATCATTCGTATGGTGATGACCATGCTCCCCATCAATAATTGGAACGCATCCATACCTGCACAACCTTGGTCAACTTATAGGAATATTCCATTGATGATTCAAGGTTTGGGTGTTGCCTATCTGATTTTGAGAGATGCAATAAATCAGAAGGACAAAACTTTTACGCAAATTGGCTGTATGATTCTTGTCTCTTTTACTTTCTTTATCCCCGTAATTCTCTTTGTGCAGAAAATACCGCTAATTGGGATGCTGATGATCCCCAAAACGCTGGCTTATATCGCGATTGCTGTGATTGCGTATAAGAATGTTTTCAAGACTGAAAGCATATAGGTTGATGGTTGGAAGGTTTTAAAGTTAAAAGGTTTACACGTTTGATTCCTAATAGGTGAACAAAGGGACGATTAAACTGATAAATGTTTAAACCTGCCAATGTGCAAACGTTGATCCGATTACTTGTCTCTGGTATCAGGGAATGCTATAATTTCCGCGCATGATTTTATAAACCCCGGTAGCTCAATAGGATAGAGCGATGCTCTCCTAAAGCATAGGTTGTGCGTTCGAATCGCACCCGGGGTACCATGATAATGACCTCCTTACCGATAGTGGTAGGAGGTCATTTTTATGAAAACGCTTAATGTATAACGGTGTTGTGCCTATCAACTGTCTCTTTTGCAAATTCTCAGGTGGCTAGTTGTCTTTTTATAAAGTCTTTTTATCCTTAAAATGCTATAAATCTAACAGTAAATACTTAATCATTTATCTGTTTAGGAGAGTGAAAGAATGAATGATCTAACACGCAAGATTCAAGCAGCTATTGCTGCAGCCGTTGGTCTCTTTTTGATTTTCATCAATCCGGGCCTCGTTACTGCGAACACCAATATGTTTCTAAAAGGGATGACTGATGGTGCGACTGCTCCGATGAACCCCGTCGTTTCCCTGCGCAGTACGGTTAGTTTTGGCTGGCTTGGTATTACTGTTTATGCTGGCGTTGTTTTACTTGTTGCCGTTGTTTATGGCTTCTTGAAGAATAAAGACTGGGCTTTTCCCACTGCTTTGGTCAGTCTCGCCACATTGCCTATCGGCAGCTTCTATGTCAGTAGTTTCGCAGGCTTTATGATACGTAAGAAAGTTTTTGCGCCTTCTTTCTACGCCTTTGTTGTCGGACTACTCGCTTTCTGGGCATTAATCCTGCTCGAGAAAAAAGGCAAAGAGCTGTGGGCTTTGTTTGTCCCGCTCACCTTCCTTGGCATGATCGGCACCCAGGCATTTGCTTTTGCAGAACACGGCCTGCGCGGACTTTATCAGGGTGGCAAAACTGAAGCGATTATTGATCCCTCTATTGGTATTTTGCGTTTCTCGCAGCCTATCATGGTAATGGTGTTGATAACACTTATCTTCGCAATTTATTACCTGGCAATGAAAAAAGAAGCTGGCTGGTGGTTGAGCATGTTCTCTGGTGCTGCTATGGCAGTTGCCACGTACTCTGTCCATTTGCTCGTCCAAAAGCCTCCTTTTCTCTTAAAGGGACAGAAGCCTTTGCACCGGGCGCAGCTGTGGTCGGCGCAGGGACACCCTCGATTTTTACCTCTGTATACTTCCTCGGTGGGACTTTGGGTGTATTACTCATCATCGTTCTCTTGATACCTTTCTTCAAGAATCAATTTATATCTGAAGAATAATTATTGGTTTAAGACCTATAAAAAAAGACGGCGCGTAAGCGTCGTCTTTTTTTTGATATAGTGATCATGGCAACGGGCTGGACCCGAGCGCTGAAAGACATGGCATCATTCGCAGGGAGGTTATAAGAATATTTCTAGGAATTAAAGTTGAACTTGATAAAATTCTGATCCTTTTTGGTGAGGTATTGAAAAGAGATATCATAGATAGGGATTCGGCAGATAGGGCTAAAGCAAGGGTTCAGAAAACAGCGGGGAGAGCAACAAGATAAGTTAATATTTGATAGAAGACTTAATTAATACCTCGGGTTTGTGTAAATGGTACGAGCCCCGCCCGGGGTATCAAAAATCCTCCTGATAAGGGAGGATTATTTGTTACTTTTATGGACGCCCTGGATCTTGGGAAATCAGCCAGTTTTTTTCCTGTTATGGATTAAATGCCTGATCGCCATCACAGGGTGATGAAAGATCATCCGCGGACCGGCGTAGCGCATGACTTCTTTAATGCGCTGGCGCATTTCGGGTTTGTAGCAGTGCACCGGGCAGTTCTGGCAGGTGGGTTTTTCATCACCGAAGGGGCATTTATCCAGCCTTTCTTTTGTGTATTCCCACATTTGGGTGCATTCCTCGCACAATCCGTCGGACTTATGTAAACCATGGCAGTACATTGTGATCATCGCCTGCACAGTAGCTCGTTCCTGGGATCTATTGATCATACAACCTCTAAAAACAACTATAAAGATAGTGAACTGTTTGTTATTTTATCAGTGGCAGATCAATATGGGAACATCTGATCTGCGCAGTAAGGAATTTAGTGTGCTTCCGAACAGAACTTCCATCATCGGTTGATATCCATAGCCGCCAACGATCAAAAAATCACATCCATGGATCTTTTGAGTTTCAAAGATCACTTCAGCCGGTGATCCTATCTCCGTGTGATAATGGGCCTCTATATTGCGAGCCTCGAGGTATTCCCGGGCTTTGTCGAGAGGATTAACTTTGGCAGCACTGTCCTCCGGAGCAGTTATTACGGTCAGCTCTATACCCCATTTTTCCACCAGGTAAGCAGCTAGATAGAGCGCTTCGGTAGCTTTAGGGCTGCCATCAAAAGCTAACAGCCCATGTTTCATTTTTGTCACAGCGGGTACGGCCAGCAGGGGACGGGGACAGGTTTGCACTAATGATCTGATACCGGATCTCAGCCTGGCAGTCAGGTGATCTCCAGGAGGATGCTCCAGACTGAAGATCAGCAGGTCATTCCAGAGCGCCCGTTGAGTGAGGGTTTCCTGCACTTCTCCCTCCTCGATATAGAATTTAGTTTCCAGTTCCTTGTTGCCTGCCACCTGCTTTAGATAACCTTCTTTGATTTGATCCTGGGCCTGTTGTGTTGATCCGCGGTGTATATGCAGTGCGGAGATTCTGCTGCCTTCGATCTTGGCAATGATAATAGCCTGCTCCAGGGCTTTCCAGCCGCTTCTACGGCCGTTAAGGGCTACCAGTATATCAGAGAAGACCTGGCCTTCTTTGCGGGGCATTAGATGGATCCGGCGCCAATTCCCAATATTTCCCTGTTGGGAATTGAATCGGGGAAAAAGATTCTTGCGAAGCCTTTTCCAGCGGTATTTCAGCCGGTTGCTGTAGGCCGCTGCCAGGCTATCAACTGCGTTTGCTGGTTCGATTTCCCAGCCGTATTGCTCGCTGATCTCTTTTTGGTATTGGGTCAGCCAGATATAAAGATCTGTGGGTGTTCGCTCCGGAAAGTCTCGCAGCAAACCGGATTGAGATACCGTTTGCAGAACAGGCAGATAAACTTCCTCTACCCAGTTTTCAGATGCTTCATTATAAGAATAAGGATAATTGTGCTGCTGCCCCAGGTTAAGTTGATGGGCGCTGATCTGCTCTCTGAGCTGCTGGTAGCCACCGGGAAAACTGGTCGCAAATTCAAGATCAGGACGCAGTTCCTCCAACCCGGTATCTTTTCGGAAGTGAACCTGCTGGTTCTTGATGATCAGGTCGTCAATATCGTCCTCTGGTGTGAGGGGAACTGAGCTTTCGATCTTGGTCACGTAGGCCTGGATGTGGTTCATGCCCCGCTGGCGGGCAACTGAGACCCGGTGGTTGCCGTCAAGCACAAAATAGGTTTGGTCGATCTGGTAGACTTCAATGGGCCGGATGGCCTGGTCCATGACCTTTTTTACTCGCTGCCAGCGTCCCGGATCTACTGCTTCCCGGGGGAAAAATTTGCGAGTGAAATCATTGGGGCGGCTGACGCTGCCGACGATCGCGTCGAGGGGAATATCCAGAAGGCCTAATTTGGATGATTGTTCATACTGGAGCTGCTCTTCCACCTGCTGGAACTGGATCAAATGTTTGGCGGTTCCTGTCAGTGTGCTCCAGATGTTCTCCAACGCCGCCCGCCGCCGGGCGTCCCGGAAATCTTCTGCAGAATCCGCCAGCGATGGTATGTAGGGTTTTTCCTTGGGTGTGTAGTGCCGCTGTCCTGGACGCAGAAGCCCTTTTCGATGGCCGTAGGTATTGATCACTTTGGTCTTGCCCGCCACAGTCTCGGCTATTTGATCGTCGGTATAAACATGGATATGCCCGTGGAAGAAATAGGCTGGTTTAAATATTTTAATCAGCCAACGAAAAGCTTTATAGCCACCATGGACATTGCTGTCCTTGTCATGGATGCCGAAGGGAGGGCTGTGTGCGATTACTACGTCTACAAAGCGTCCGTGGACCAGTTTATTCCAAACCAGGCGTGGAACCATTCCCAGGACAAATTGCCACATCTCTGACTGGGAATAAAGGAAAGGGCCATCCTTGTAGGGCAGCGATCCTTCGAAACCGACAAAGATCAGATCGTTCAGGACCACAACCCGATTGTGCAGGTCGATCCCTCCCCGGGGTCCGTAGAGCGGTCCGCTTTTTCCATATTCCACTCGCGGATCGTGATTTCCCCGAACATAAAGGACCGGGACCTCATAAAGCTGAAATAAATTTTCGATATAGTAATAGGGTAGATCTCCGCAGGACAGGAGCAGATCGACATCCTTGAATTCTTCGTAGGTGTCTTTTTCAAGCAAACTGGAATCTATCCGGTCGCTGATGGAAAGCACTTTTAGAGCGCGGCTTGGCATACCCTATCTTAATCGCTTAACCCTGATTTTGGCAAGCTGTCCTGGTTATTAACTGAAGGGTCGGTGCGGCTGGGATTGTAGGTGGAAGTTAATTTATATTGAGGACCGGGGTCTTTTTTCTAACCCTGCTATACATATATTTGTCATTTTTTATGTATAGCTCAAAACCAATTTCAAAACCTGATAAAATGCAGGTTGAGAGGAATATAGCTGATCATCAGACGCCTGGCAGATTGTGATTGGTAAATAACGTTCATCGTCTCCTTCACCTGATTTCCCAGGAAATCACAGACCTGCTGAGGTGGCTTTACCATTTTCTCCTGCCCTAAAAACTGCAAATTTCACCATGATTGGGCCAATGATTTGGACAACGAAAGTGGTAATTGTGATAACGTTAATCACTAAATTCCCTAACTGAACTCCCGCCTCCCCATAGCTGTCAAATCGGCCTGCGATCGAAAAAGCCAATCCAACAGCCACACCCGCTTGAGAGAGTAAACCGAAGCCCAAATTATCTCGTACCTGGGGTTGTGCTTTTCCTGCCCATCCCCCTAACCAGGCTCCACCAAATTTCCCAATACTCCTGAGC
>JAGHAU010000138.1 GCA_021161345.1 Anaerolineales bacterium
GAAGAGCATCGAGAATTTACTCCTCACCCATCATTAGCAGGAGAATTTTCCTTTCCCTCTCGCAGAAGGTCATTTAAATATTTTTTCTCTTCAGTTTTGGTAGTAATCTTCCCATCAAGCCAAGCATTGCGGAGCTCACTGAGTATCTCCGCATAACGTGGGCCGGGAGCCAAACCTTGTTCCTGGAGATATTTTCCAGTGATATTGGATTCCACATGCTGCCAGGAGGATAAATAACGGGACAGGATGCCCTTTAATTTGGGTTTATTTTCATTCAAATAAACCGAGTAAATGGCAAGGTTGGATATCCGGTTCAATATGGCGGTCGCTTCGCTGGCGGGAAGGCCATCAAGATCAGCCAGTGTTTCCCTCAATTCAGATGCCTGGCGAATAGTCCCTGCCACGCCGCTGACCAGGCGCAAACGTTTACTGACATCGCTCCCAACCGGGGCATTCATCAGCCACAGGGAATAACGCAATGCCATTTTAAATGAAATACCAATCTCATCCCCATCAATATCCCATTCCGGGGGAGTAACCTTGAATGGCATGGATTTAATCAAGTTCTTCAGGTCTTTATTCCAGATCAGGTGGGGATGAATAGTTTCCAGAATAGTGAGTTCATTTAACCGATCGAGCATTTGAGCCGATTTTTTTTCTTCAAAGATACGGTCAAATTCATGGCGAATCCGGTCGCCGGATACTCTTTTTAGTAGTTCTTTGGCTTCCAGCAGTAAATTTTCAGTCCGCTTGTCCAGGTTAAAATCATAACGCTGTTCGTAGCGCACCGCCCGCAAGATCCGGGTGGGATCATCCACAAAAGACAACGAATGCAGCACTTTCACCTGTTTGGCTTTGAGATCTGCCAGGCCACCCCAATAGTCAAATAATTCCCCATAATGATGGCCATCTAGGCGCATAGCAAGGGTGTTGATGGTGAAATCCCGCCGGTGGAGATCAAGTTTGATGCTGCCCCGGGCGACTGTAGGCAACGCGGTGGGATGGGTATAAAATTCCCTCCGGGCGCTGATGAAGTCCAGGGAATCCGGGAGGGCCTTTTTTACTTTCTTGGTGGATCCCAGGATATCCAGATCTTCCTTGTCGATAGACCATTTGGCTGTACCGAAGCGGTTATGGCTGGTTACCCTTCCCCCATATTGCTGCTGGACTGCCTTGGCCAAAGCTATGGCATCACCTTCTACAACCAGGTCAAAATCCAGGCTCGGTATATCCAGCAACAGATCCCGGACAAATCCACCCACAATATAGAGGGCTGATTTTTGTTCTGCAGCAACATCAGCAATCTTATTAATAAGAGCCAGCCGAACTTCCGGCAGGGTCGATTCCAGGCGGTGGGACAGATTCTGCCTGCCCGGTGTAGGGCGATGCGGCGCCAGAATTTTTATCAGATCGGTCCGGGTGATAATGCCGACAATTTTCTTGGATCGAGAGCTTACCACCGGGATCTGCCCCCAGCCTGATTCCATCATGACATCTTGGATATATTCAATCGAATCAGCCGGAAAAACTCGCACATTGCCTGCTTCCATAATACTTTCTGCGGTCAGATCCAATTTATGGGCCAGGGCTCGATCGACCGACCGGCGTGTGACCAGGCCAACGATCTCATCCTGATCAACTACCGGGTATCCCTCAAAACCATAGTGCAGCATTAGTTCGGCCACTTCACTGATTGGCGTATCTGGAACCAAAGTCTGGGGATCTTTAGACATGATATCCTGGGCCCGGATGGCTGGTTTGATATATTGAGGGAGGACATCTGTTAGCGTTTTATATATCTCAGACAGTGGAATGTCATGCACCAATGCAGCGGCAGCCCTGGGATGACCTCCCCCTCCCTCAAAGGTAGACAACACTTCATTGACATCAATGTGGTCTGAAGTTGAACGAGCGATGATCTGCACTCCCCCTGATGTATTGAGCAGCAAAAACAAGGCATCCGGATCAAGCAGGTCTCGCAGCTTATGAGCCAAACTGGAAAGCTCTTCTTCCAGATCAGATGCATCGGCCTGGGCCAGGATCAAACTGTGTCCATGGATGATCAAATTCTCGGCATTGGCTCGCAGATCTTCATAGACACACTGCTGTGCCATGGAGAGCGGATGGTTGATGTAATCGGTGACAATTGCCAGGCTGGCGCCCCGTTCCAGCAATATGCCAGCGGCAAATATATCTTCAGGAATGGTGCGAGTATAGGTCAGGGATCCGGTATCCTCGTAGATCCCTAATAACAGCAAGGTAGCTTCAACGGGCGTCAGCAGGATATCCCTTTCCTGGATAGCCTGTACAAATATAGTTGTAGTGGCGCCAGTCTCTCGAATGGTCACTTCCCAATCTTCCGGAAAATCTTCCTTTGTTTGATGATGGTCAATAACCTGGACCTTGATATTCTTGACCATGCCTTTAATACTGGTCATGGATTGTGTATCCACCAGGCAGACCGATTCTATCGGATCTCCTGACAGATCGCGCGGGTCCATAAAAGGAAGTTCCACGCCGTAGAGAGTCAAAAAAGCCTCTACATTCCGGTTTAACAGGCGGGGCAAAACCGGGACCAGATTCTGGTCCAATTTATACGCGCCTAGCAGAGATGCCAGGCCGTCAAAATCGGTTCTTTCATGGGTTAAGATTATGTCCATAAAGTATTCCCCGCTGTGCTAATGGGTCAAGAGTATTGTAATATAGGATGAGTAATACTGGGGATTTACTGGAGTTGTGTTAATTATGATGATCTTCATTTTCTGAGAAATTCAGGATCTCTCATCATTGTTCAGAGATAGAGAGACAAGGTGACAAGGTGACGAGGGGATTTGAGGACAGGGAGAGTGAATATAGAGAGATCAGCAAACTTGCCTTTAGTCACATCGCCACAAAGTCTCCCGGTCTCCTCCTCTCTTGATCATAATCGAATATTGCCTGGGAGTAAGGCTGCGCTTAGCAGTAGGAAGTTATCGTATAATATCCCCATGAAAACCATTACAGTATTTGGCGGCTCACTACCTAAACCCGGATCACAGGCCTACCAGGAAGCCCAGCAATTGGGGAGTCTGCTGGCCAGCGCGGGGTTTGCTGTTCAGACTGGAGGATATATCGGCACCATGGAAGCGATTTCGAAGGGGGCATCGGAAGCGGGCGGACATGTCATAGGTGTGACTTGCGACGAGATCGAAAGCTGGCGTTCGGTCGCACCCAACCAATGGGTCAAGGAACAAAAGCGCTGTTCCACCTTGAGGGAACGTCTTTATCGATTGATCGATGAATGTGAGGCTGCTATTGCCCTCCCCGGCGGGATTGGTACATTGGCGGAAGTTGCCCTGACCTGGGCTGAACTGCAAATCCACCCAGAAAAACCAAAACCCTTGATCGTTGTGGGTTTAGGATGGGAAGAAACCCTGGGTAGTTTTAAGACCGAACTGGGAGAATATATCCCGGCAGCCGATCAAAACCGGATCATTGCCGTCCCGGATGTAATATCCGCTGCCGCTGTTTTGAGCAATATAATTCCATGACCGCTATCAACCCGGCCAGACTGAAGATCCAGTGCGCAGAACTGAGTGAAAATTATTCCAGCCCTGCCAAGTTTATCTCCGGATTGCATGATTTACTAGAATTCTATGCAGCCCGCATCCGGCAAACTGACCTATCCCGCACACCGCTTACTCTACAGGCTTATCAGGTGCCGGCGCCAGTGCTGCGGGCACTGGTGAACGAGCTTGAAGAATACCTGGCAGAAAAACCATCACTCGGATTGAAACTGATCGATGCCCTTTGGAAGGAGGAATGGGTTGAGTTCCGCCAGCTGGCGATCATCTGCCTGGGGGATTTAGCTCCATTCGATCCTGAGCAGATACTGAATAGGGTAAAGTCCTGGCTGGATGACTGCACTGCAGAGGATATCCGCCGCAGGATCATGACCCGGGGACTAATCCACCTGGCAGAAAAAAATCCTAAGGCCATATTCAGATTTATTGAGGATCTGATCTCTTCCGGAACCAAATTAAACCATCAAGCGGCCCTATTTGGTTTACTGGCATTTGGGGAAAATCCTGATTTCGATAATCTCCCGGTGATATTTGGTTTATTGGCTGAAATCCTGCAGAATGAAGAATCTGTCCTGATTAAAGAAATCACTGCCCTGCTAAAAGTCCTTCAGAAACAGTCCGAACAGGAAACAGCCTACTTCCTCGAACGCCAACTATCCACAGCAGCCAAACCGAGGATCTTCCGGATCACAAGGCAGGTTCTGCCAGAATTCAATCCAGAGAACAGATCGATGTTGAAAATAACCCTGGGAAATTACAGCTAATAAGGTTTTACGATTGGACTTCCAATATGATTCCCCTCCTTGACATTAGTCCAAGCTGACCCTATACTGTCAGTAACAATATAGAAGCACGGGGAGCCGTTTTTCGGCTGAGAGGAAAACCACATTTTCGACCCGCGAACCTGATCCGGATCATGCCGGCGGAGGGATGCACAATCAAATTCTCCTCCGTCAAGAGGAGTTTTTTATTTTGAGTGAAAATGCGTGATCCTAAGGAATTTGAAGCATCTAGTAAACTATTTTTAAACAAATCATCACATACTTTGAGAGGATCACGCATCCCAATTCAAATTATGAAAGCATACATCTTTGCTAACGGAGTTTTCCCTACACCAGATAGACCCCTTAATATTCAGGAATCTGATCTTGTCATCGCGGCGGATGGAGGCAGCCAACACTGCCAATTCCTGGGCATCCAGCCGGGAATTTTAATCGGCGATCTGGATTCAACAGACCCGGAACTTGTAGAGAAATGGCGCAAGGAAGGTGTGGAAATAATCCAGCACCCAGAAGATAAAGACCAGACCGATCTCGAACTGGCTTTATTGCTGGCCCAGGATCGCGGTGCAAGGAAGATCGTGGTACACGGTGCTGTTGGCGGGCGGTTGGATATGACTTTTGGAAACCTGAGCTTGCTGGCCCACCCTCTTCTTAAAACCCCCACCACCCTGGTCAACGGCGCAGAAGAAGTCCATCTTCTACATGCTGGAGAAATGCTCACCCTGGTAGGAGAACCAGGAGAACTTATTTCCCTATTACCATTTCAACCCGGAAATTCCAATGTCAGCACCAGAGGACTTAAGTACACCCTTAAAAATGAACCCCTTGAGTTCGGCTTTTCCCGGGGGATCAGCAATCAACTTATTGAAAAAAGAGCCACAGTTCACCTGGAAAGCGGACTACTGGCTGTGATCCACACGCGCACATCCCCGCATGAGGAAACCTAAAATGAAAAGAACTGGAATTCTATTGGCAGGACTGGTCTTTCTGATGTCGGCTTGCAAGGCAACCCCGGAAGAACCAAGAGTCCTGACTGTCATGACCCATGACTCATTTGCGGTTTCTGAATCCGTAGTGGCATTTTTTGAAACGCAAAATAATGTGGACGTCCAATTCCTGGAGGTAGGTGATACAGGAACAGCAGTTAATAAGGCTGCCCTCTCCAAAGAAAACCCACTGGCGGATGTTTTTTATGGAGTGGATAACACCTTCCTGAGCCGGGCTTTGAATGAGGATATATTTGAGGTTTATCAATCCCCTATCCTGAAAGAGATCGACCCGGTCTTCGTTCTTGATAAGAGTTTTCGGGCCTTACCGGTAGATTTTGGGGATGTTTGCCTCAATTACCAAAAATCATATTTTATTGAGAATAACCTGGCTGCTCCGGATTCACTGGAGGACTTGATCGATCCGAATTATGAAGGTCTGCTGACCGTGCAGAATCCTGCAACCTCTTCCCCCGGTCTGGCTTTTTTAATGACCACCATAGGATATTATGGGGAGGATGGCTATTTGGAGTATTGGGATAAACTGGTGGCAAACGGGGTAAATATCGTCAATGATTGGGAAACCGCTTATTACAGCGCTTTCAGCCAGGCTGGCGGGACAGATCCAATTGTGGTCTCCTACGGTTCCAGTCCTCCATTTGAAGTGCTGTTTGCAGAAGAGCCGCTGGACGATGCCCCAACGGCGGCTGTCACCTCGCCGGGAACTTGTTTCCGCCAAATCGAGTTTGTGGGTATTCTGAATGGAACACCCAACCGGGAATTGGCAGAAAAGTGGATTGATTACATGCTCTCGCCAGAATTCCAGGAGGATATACCCCTGAATATGTATGTCTTCCCTGTGAATGATAATGCCGTATTGGAAGAGACTTTCCGGAAATACCTCGAAGTACCGGAAGTCACAGCGGATATCAGTCCTGACATGATCGCAGCAAACCGTGAAAAGTGGATCAACGATTGGACCGAGGCTGTACTGCGGTAGGAAAGAATTAATTGACGATACGATTTCCTTCTGAGGAAACCGTATCATGACCAATAAAATGAAACCCTCCTCTCCCTACTCAAAAGTTCCCAGTTACTTGCTTTGGCTATTGCCCGGGGCATTCCTGGGAATGTTCTTCTTCTTTCCTCTCACAAGGATCACCCAGCTCAGTTTTGCCCGGATTGAAGGTAAGGCCCTGGCAGGCCTATGGGAGGTTTTTAAATCTCCCACTATTAGCAGAGTGGTCAGTTTTACCTTCAAACAGGCCTTTTTGTCCACAATTCTGACCCTGGCAGTTGGCCTACCGGGCGCATACTTATTTGGAAAATTCCAATTCAGAGGAAAAAAAATACTCCGGGCCCTGACAGGAGTGCCATTTGTAATGCCCACCCTGGTTGTGGCGGCCGGGTTTTATGCTTTCTTAGGGCCCAATGGATGGGTTAATGAAGTCCTGATGCAAATCCTCAAACTGGAGACCCCGCCAATCCAGTTCGTGAACAGCTTCGCCGCTATCCTGACCGCTCATGTCTTTTATAACACCACCATTGTCTTGAGGGTAGTTGGTGATTATTGGAGCCGCCTGGATCCTCAGTTGGAACAAGCGGCCCGTGTGCTGGGAGCCAACCGCTGGAAAACTCTGTGGGAGATCACTCTGCCGTTGCTTCTGCCAGCCATCGCAGCTTCATCATTGCTGGTATTCATTTTTGATTTCACATCTTTTGGAGTTGTGCTGGTTTTGGGTGGACCTCTTTTTGCCACATTGGAAGTTGAGATCTATTACCAGACCATCAGCCTGTTCAACCTACCTCTGGCTGCCACTCTCTCCCTTCTTCAGATCGTTTTCACACTGATTCTGACCATTCTCTACACCCGCCTGACAAGGCGAATAAATCAGCCCGTTCAATTGTCCTCCCGGGAAAAAAGCCAGCGACCGCTGACATCCCCTAGGAGCAGGATCCTGGCCGGCATTATGATCGTCTTTTTGCTGGTGTTTTTGATCAGTCCCCTGGCCTCCCTGGGTTTGAAATCTTTCAGCGGATCTGATCCGGGTTCGCCTCCGACACTGTCCTTTTACCGGGCTCTTGGGGAAAATCCGCGCGAGTCGCTCTTTTATGTACCTCCCACAACAGCGCTAGGAGTTTCTCTGGGATACGGACTGATCACTGTGATATTGGCCCTGGGGTTGGGATTGCCTGCTGCCTGGGCTCTAGCGAAGAGGAATCTCACACTCCTGGACAAGATCCTGGATCCGGTATTAATGCTTCCGCTGGGCACCTCGGCAGTGACCCTTGGCCTGGGCTTTTTGGTGGCACTGGATACACCACCGCTCAATTTACGAACCTCCCCTCTGCTGGTACCTATCGCCCACACCCTGGTAGCTTTTCCTTTTGTGGTCCGCAGTCTGACCCCGGCTTTAGCCAGCATACAACCAAAATTAAGGCAGGCGGCAGCGGTCCTGGGTGCATCACCCCGGCGGATCACCCGGGAGATCGATCTACCGCTGATAGGCCGAGCCCTGCTGGTAGCCGCTACTTTTGCATTTACGATCTCGATCGGAGAATTTGGGGCCAGTTCATTGATCACTCGCCCGGAATATCCTACTGTGCCGGTGGTGATCTACCGCTTATTATCCCGCCCGGGCGCCCTGAATTACGGCCAGGCCATGGCCTTGAGCACGATCCTGATGGTCACCACCTTGGGCGGTATGCTTTTAATGGAATACTTTCGAGTGGGAGATGTGGGGGAGTTTTAGGGGATGAAAAGCATCCCGACCGAAGACAGAAGACGGGGACACTACCCATCTAGACCGGGATAAAGAGACCGATTGATGATACTACGGCCAGGCTGCGGAGCGGCCGCCGGTCTTCCTTCCCCGATCAAGATGCAAAGCACCAAGAGGTCATTTCTATTAATTCAATATCTACCTATTTCAGAAAAATGTCTTGACTGCATGAGCCATTGTGTTAAAATAATCCTCGCTGGGGGCGTGGTGTAGCGGTTAACATGCGGCCCTGTCAAGGCCGAGATCGCCGGTTCGAATCCGGTCGTCCCCGCCAGCTAAAAAGGGGCTGTCCCAAAAGTAATTGGCACAGCCCTTTATTTTTTAATATAATGGGGGTATGAAAGAACAACAATTTAAACCCTACACACCGAAACAAGCCATGCTGATGCCCGCTAATCTGGATGAGATGATCCCGGAAGGACACCTGGTGCGCGTGGTAGATGAAATGATAGACCTGCTGGATATCGCTCCCTTGAAGCGTC
>JAGHAU010000204.1 GCA_021161345.1 Anaerolineales bacterium
GGGATACTGAGACCGGTGTGTCCCGGTCGCGGCATTTGCCGCACTGGTCCTCGGTCGATTGCGCAGCAATCATCCAGTCGGGTGCTTAGCTCCCCTGAGCGCCCGGACCTGGTCGGCGGCGTGGTAGGATGAGCGCACAAGGGGTGCGCTTTCGACCCATTTAAAACCGAGTTCCAAACCGTATTCTTTAAGTTCTTCAAATTCTTCTGGGTGATAAAACCGATCTACTGGTAAATGATTCCTGGAGGGCTGAAGGTACTGGCCGATGGTAAGGATATCGACCTCCCAGCTTAGGATGTCCCGCATGGTTTCTTTGATCTCATCCAGCGATTCACCCAGACCAACCATTAATCCAGATTTTGTCAGAGTGCCGGGATTGAGTCTCTTGGCGTTCACAAGGGTAGAACGGGATGCCTGATAGGAACTCTGGGGTTGGATGGTTTTGAAAAGCTGAGGTATGGTTTCCAAATTGTGATTGAGAATATCCGGTCCAGCGTCCATGACGATCTTTAATGCCTCCAGACTGCCCTTGAAATCAGGAATGAGTACTTCTACAGAGCATCCAGGCTGCAGCTGGCGGATCCGGCGGATCAGCATAGCGAAAATCGGCGCACCGCCATCACGCCTTTCATCCCGATTGACGCTGGTGACCACCGCATGTTCGAGGTCCATAGCCTTGATCGATTGAGCGATTCGTTCGGGTTCTTTCCAATCCATAGGGCCAGGCTGGCCGTGTTTTATATCACAGAATTTGCATGCCCGGGTGCAGACATCACCCAGGAGCAAAAAGGTGGCAGTGCCGGCTCCCCAGCATTCTCCCCGGTTTGGGCAGAGTGCTTCCTGGCAGACTGTATGAATGGATTGGTCCTCCATCAAGGTATTCACGTCATGATAGGCGCGGTTGTTATTGAATTTAACCCGCAGCCAGGGTGGCAGGCGTTTGTGGGTGCCCCCTTCCTGGGGGTTTGTTCGGTCACGAGTGGGATTGGAAGACATAGTATTTTTTAATCCAGCTTAGAGGTACAGTTAGGGCAGCGAGTGGCCTGGATGGATATGGAAGTGAAGCAGTACGGGCAGTCCCTGGCTGAAGGAGCTGCCGCATGCTGATCTTTCTTGTTGCCTTCCTGAAGGCGGTTAATGGCCCGGATCAAGAGGAACATGGCTAGAGCCACGATCAAAAAACTGATAATTGCATTAATGAAGATGCCGTAGTTGACAGTCACAGCGTTAGCGGACTGGGCAGCGGTCAATGAGGCATATGGCCCAATAGGAGTGCCGGGTTTGACGGTGAGGTAAAAATTTTCAAAATCGACCCCGCCCAGCAGCCAGCCAAGGGGGGGCATGAGAATATCATTGACGAGGGAATTGACAATGGTGCTGAATGAAGCGCCTATGATAATGCCAACTGCCATATCCATTACATTTCCGCGCAGGGCAAAATTCCTGAATTCCTTCAACATACTTCCTCCATTATAAATGGCCTTTCGGATGCAGTTCTCATTATAACAAACAGACCCCGGGGGGTAATTAACAATCTCTAAGAATAGTGGTTTGTCCTGCAGTTTATCGGGCTTTACATTTATGAAGGGTTCAGCAGGAATCGTTCAGCTGGGGTAGTTAGAATGTTATAATCAACCTAATCACCTTCCAAAGAGATCCGCGAGTAAAAAGAGAGGTGCTATGAAGAGAGTAACAATTATCTTCTCGATAATAATCATCCTATCACTGTGTTTAACTGCATGTGTTCCTATAAATCCTGCCCCGGTCAACCAACAGGTTTCGGAGGCATATATTATGACTGCTGTAGCGAGCACACTGGTTGCGGAACGGGCTAAAGAAGCAGGGGCGAGTTTATCTTATACGGCTACGCCTGATGGCACCCCGGCTGCTGAGGAGACACAGGTAGCTGATGTTGAGGGAGAAGGGGAAGATAGTGAATCAAAAGATCCCCAACCCACACCAGAAAACCCCTGGATGCTGCAGAATTGGTGTTTGGAATTTCCTAATCGCTGCGTAAAATATGAAGTTCAGAATCAGACGGATTCCTGGCTCCAGATTGAGCTCAAAGAATCGGATACCGGTGTTACCGGCTTCTTTTCCATCCGAAGTAAAACGTTTGCTCAGCTGACATTGATCCCCGGGAAATATACTGTGAAATATACCTGGTGGTGTGATGGTGAGGCCAGTTCATTCTCAATATTGAAATCGCTCGGTTCCTGGAAGGATGTGTTTAGATGTCCCGAGGGATTTTTTCAACGCGTTGAAAAGAAATAAACCGGGCCCTAAATAATAATCCAATCATATTGGTCTAAAAGCGATTGGAAGATATCTTCTAGAATATTCAGATTTCAACAGCAGAATTGAAAATAGTCTCGGTCAAATCAAATCGTATCAAGGAGATGATCAAATGAAGAAGGTTACATTGCTTATCGCTCTGGTTTTCCTGGTAGGATGTTCAGCTACTCCAGCTGCCCAGGAAGCGCCAGCCTCGGACTCTTCAGACTTGACAGCCATGTTATCCGAGAAGGACGGTACCATCGCAGTGCTGGAATACCAGGTTGACGATCTGGCTCAACGGTTGGCCGATCTGCAGCTGGAAAATGATGCCCTCCTGGCCGCGAGCGAAGGTCAACCTGCTGAGGATCAGTCATCTGGTTTCATGTGTGAAACTGAGCTGGGTAATGTGAGATATGACACTTCCATTGGTACGATTGCCATAGTTGAGGGCTGGTTTGCGACCCAGCCATTTGTCGATAAAATGGAAGGGACTTATTCCACTCAATTCTGGAATGGTGTCAATTCACGCATTCACACCATCCGCTATATC
This sequence comes from Anaerolineales bacterium, assembly GCA_021161345.1. Lineage (GTDB taxonomy): Bacteria > Chloroflexota > Anaerolineae > Anaerolineales > UBA11858 > B10-G9. The sequence goes on from JAGHAU010000204.1 coordinate 2,828, forward strand.
TCAGCTGAAGATGGGCTTTCCACAACAGCAAACTTCCTGATCATGTTTGAGGAAGCGGGTTGGCAGCCGGGCGTTTTGTATTTGGACAATTCTTGCTGGCTGGATTATCCCTACTAGTCCTGAATTGACTGATAAACCCCTCTTTGATATAATCTGAACGCCCTGAATTTCAGGGCGTTCAGAAATGCGGGTGTGGCCAAGTGGTAAGGCATCAGCCTTCCAAGCTGATATTCACGGGTTCGAATCCCGTCACCCGCTCTTAAGCCCCGGTTGGAGGAAACTCTGCCGGTCAGCGGGCCCGTAGCTCAGCGGTCAGAGCGAGCGGCTCATAACCGCCAGGTCGCAGGTTCAAATCCTGCCGGGCCCACAAAAAACACCAAA
>JAGHAU010000063.1 GCA_021161345.1 Anaerolineales bacterium
AAAAGTGTTAAGGAAAGCGTTCTCACCCAGCAGGCTATCAACGGCAGTTTCTATTGTGCTGATCACAACGCTCCAGAGCTCCAGCAATTGCGGCAAATCATATGTTACTTTGATGATCTCACTTTCAGATAACGCTTCTTCAACAGCGGCTCTATATACACAAAAAGTTGCTATAGATGCGGATGCCAACTCAATGATCCGCGATAATACATCAATACCGGAAACTTCAGTCCCGCGACCTGCCAGGAGTGCTTCGATCACCTCACCAGCCAGCAGGAAGATATATCCAGCCTGCATGGTGCCTTCAAATGTAACCTCAATATAACCAGTATGGTCTTCACTTTGAAGTTTTGATATCAAAGCCTTAAGGCTGGTAAATTCTGTACTGAGATTCTCATAGATAACTTCGCTTTTTGCAACGCTGGCCAACATGGTGATCATATCGCCTTTCTGGGAAAAAACGCTGATTGCACCGTCCTTTTCTTTGGCTTTTTCCGAAACGTTCTTTACTGCGTTCTGTCCGGTAAGAATATTCCCGTTAATTTCTTCTATGGCGTTGATGATATTTCCATTATCCAGCAGCAAAATGCCTTCGTATTCCCAATAACTTACCTGGACAACACCAGTAAAGCTGTTTTCTTTCAGATCGATCAGCAGTTCACCAAAGTTTGTGAACGATGTGTTCAGATTTTGATAAACTGAATCCTTTTTGGGAAATATCATGTCGACCTCCAGCAGTCAGGCGGATTGATAGCGCTTATAAATAGTCTGCACTGACTCATGAACAGTTTCAGCAGAAGAACGTTTTGTCAATGATAAAAGAAGCAAATCATCTTCCTGCTGCTGTAAATAATACCGGTTTTCAGATCCTGTAATTACAATCCGTTCCAGATTTCCACTGTCAAGGAAATCACCAATACTCTCTGCTTTTCCCATCAGTTCTGCACCAAAGGCGATTTCGCTTTCCGGATCGGGGCTTTTATCCTGGGCAATTAATGTGCCGGTTTTTGAACAAATGACTGCGCTTGTCACTTCCCGGTTTGTTAGGATTGTTTTAACTATTCTCTCTGGAATCCGATTGTCTTTTTCTTCTTCAGTTGGCGTGTCAAAATCTTCCCAGTCCTGGCTCCAGGCAGCAGTTGATTCATCGATTCGCCTCATGCCTTCCAGCAATAAACCGGACCATTTTTTTGTAATAGTAACTGTACTTGGTTGTAATCCCATTTTTAATTTAAATGTGCCATCTTCCCAACCTAACAGAGAATAAATTGCTTCATCTCCCACCAGGCCATCGGTTTCTGCATGGATCATTTCTCCATCTTTGAAATAGATGATCCCATCCTTCCCAAGATGATTGAGGGATAATTGAGCCTGGTTGCGTTCTTCACAGTTAATCTGGATAATGCTGGCCAAACTCATCATCTGCAAATTGCCTTCCAGGGCTCGATCTTCCCGGGCCGGCAATTCACGAATCATGGAGATCAAGGTTTCAAGATCCAGCGGTTTTTCAATAACATCGAGCACACCCAAACGGAATGCACGGGTGATGACATCTTTATTAGCATCATCTGGTGTGATGATCACTCTCGCAGTTGGATCATATTTTAGAATCTCCTCAAGGAGTGTCATGCCATCCATTTCTGACAAGGCCAGGTCAGTAACAACCAGATCAGGAGACATGCTTTTATACAATCCCAGTGCTTCCATACCCGATGTTGTACCGGCAGCATCAAAACCATTTGCCTTTAATGTTCCAATGAAGTCTTGGGTGACATTTGGATCTCGATCTGCAAATAAAATTGAATACTGAACCACCTGGTTATCTCCTAATAAATCCGATTATGATTTGAGACCAAAGAACAACCTCATGGAGTTAACCTTCACTCAGGGATGCTCAAATCTCAATTTTCGAAACTGTTAAAAACGCATGTACAGATTATGCTTATTCTAACATGTCCTTCTAATTCCCCCCGGCCACAGGAATTGGATCAGTCCATAAAATAACTCGCCCGGTTTGAATTTGAAGCAAACATATTATACTCAATCCGCAACTCAAGTAATCTAGATTCAAGGCCTCCTAACAGAACCATTAAGGTTCAGGAGCAGTAATGCAAGATTATTAACAACTCTGTACGGCTTCGATTCGATTTTCACTTGGAAGAAATATAGTAAAACCCCCATTGTTATTTTCCAGCGATTAAAATCGCGGCCGATTAAATACAAATCTCTCTTAAGCGGGATTTCATAATTTTGTATAATGATGTTCAAAGGGGGAAATATGAGAACGACATATACATATCTATATACACATTTTATCTGGTCAACTTGGAAATGACGGATTTTAATATATCCAGAAATTGAACCTATCCTCTACAGATTGATTACAGAGAAAGTATTTGAAAAGAATTGTCAGTTGATAATAATTGGGGGTACAGAATATCACATCCATGTTCTAATCAATAATAATCCAGTGATCAATGTGTCAAACCTAATTAAAGAAATCAAAGGGTATTCATCCTTTACAATCGCAAATTCAGTTTGCCCGGGAACCTTTTTTAAATGGCAGAGTGGTTGTGGGGCTTTATCAGTATCACCTAGAGAAGTTTCTAGAGTCTCCAAATACATCGCTGATCAAAAACTCCATCACAAAGAAGATTCTGCCATAGGTAAATGGGAAGTCTGACAAAAGGAAACCGTCAATAAGGACGGTTTGCAAGTCCCTAGCCCATGGTTATAACCATTGAGAGGGAATGGGTTCATCTGATATTATCCAATTCCACAAACAGGATGCGGTTTCCTCAGAGGAAACCGTATCCAACTCAAAATGGAAAAAGCGCAGCCCTGATTGGGCTGCGCTCTCAATCAGGATTGACACTATGGTCAGGAATTTTTTCTGCATCTTGATATTCTCCTCTTAGCAACAAAATAGATAGGAACACTCGAATTTTCCTTAAAGGTATAGTTAGGTATGACCTCCTTTTAATATTTGGCGAGTTTGATAGACAATGTTGAAATTCGGGCCAGGTAATGAATACTGTTCTCTTTCATGCTGAATGCGTGTATACCTAAATACAAGAAAGCGAAATGTTCTGCCCAGAACTAATTGCTTCTCTTAGCTTCACCCCGGTTGCCGCCGGGGTGATTTTATTACCTGGCCTGATGGTAAATCATTAACGTCAAGTACAAATCCTGCTGAAGGATATTCTTTTAACAACACTTTTGAAGCGCATCTGATGGGGGATGGGGAGGTCCGCTTCTGGAAAGGGATCAGCCAATAAAAAATGAGATGGACTGACTAAACCTCAGTCCATCTCATTTCATGAAGAAGAAGAAAAGATTGAGTAGTTTCTTTTCTGGTATGAATGATAATTAAAGCAGGTTTCTTTTTCTAGCCCCTAACGAATGATTTTTTCCCATCCTCTAGAAGGGGGCAAGACAACACCTGCTGAGATTGTCCAGATTTTAGTGTTTTGCTATGATATGGTAACGATATAACTTATCTTGCCACTCCCGGGTGGCTGGCGTATAGTATAGCTATGGTTAAGTTCTGGTCAACTTTTTTGGATCAATTCAGTCGGCTCCGCTGGAGATTAACGTTCAGTTACTTCGGCGTAACGATTTTTGCTTTGCTGATGGCCGAGATCATCGGCATCGTGGGTATCTCCGTCTGGGTTGTAACCGAAGCCAGGGTCTCCAAAGAGGAGATCATCAATGAGCTCTTGATTTCAGAAGTTGTGAACTTTGATGACCAGCGCCTGGCTGAAAAACTGGACATCGATCGGCTGGACATCAACCTGGGCGAGTATATTGCGGTCGGAAGTCGGTTTCTCTCTTCCTCCCCTTCGGACACACAGGGTCTAGCCCAATTCCTGGGCGGATTTTCCACCACCCTGGTTGACATCAAGCCGATTGAGGTAGGAAATTTCATCATTAATGCCAGCAATACTAATATTCTTTCAATCATCTATCTGGATCCCAACGGAAATTTGATCGCTTCCATACCTCACGGTCTTGTAGAAGGTACGGAACCCGGGGAAACTTTTGATCCAGAACTGATCCCTGGACTGGCAGGACCTCTCCAGCATGCCCTTTTTGGATCCAGAAATTACGATACCCTGGTCCAGAGAAAAGGTAAAAATGTCATCATTGGTGTGGTCCCGATTCCAGATGAGGAAAATCCCCTCCATACTGTTGGTTTCCTGGCTTTTCAGCATAAGTCCAGGATCACAGAGATTCTCCAATGGCAGCAAATTTCCCGGCAGATACTGTTAGTCCTGATCTTCACAACCGGGCTGGCAGGCTTATTTGGCATCATCTTTGGCTTCCTAAACGCCAAATTCCTTACTTCCCGGCTGGACAAAGTAACCACATCCGCCCGGGCCTGGAGCCAGGGCAACTTCACCGTACTGGTAGATGATCACAGCCGGGATGAACTGGCAGAACTGGGCCATACCCTTAATAATATGGCTGTGCAAATGGATAACCTTCTGGATGAAAGGCAAGAAATTTCCATCATGGAAGAACGAAACCGCCTGGCCAGGGAGCTGCATGACAGCGTTAAACAGCAAGCATTTGCCGCCTCAGCCCAATTGGCCGCAGCCCATTCTCTTTATCAAAGGGATCCGGACAGCGCAATATCCAACCTTCTTGAAGCTGAAAGGCTGGTGGATGATGTGCGCAGGGAACTAACTGATCTGATCCACGAACTCAGACCTGCTACTCTAAAAGGAGAGGGTCTGGTCAAAGCCACCCGTCAGCTGGCAGCAGAAACTGAAAATATGCTGGGCATACCCATACTGGTCCGCGTAAAAGGAGAAAGAACCATTCCCCTGGATATCGAACAAACCCTGTACAGGATCTTGCAGGGCGCGCTCTCGAATGTTGCCCGCCACAGTTTCGCAAAAAGGGTTGAAATACACATCACCTACAGCCGGGCTGATATCCAGGTCTCTATTGAGGATGACGGGATAGGTTTCCAACCAGCTGATCATTCCCATGGCATCGGTCTAAAATCTATCCAGGAACGAATCGACCTTATCAACGGCAGCATGCACCTAATCAGCCAGCCAGGAGACGGAACAAAACTACTCATTCAAGCGCCAATTAACTCTCTCCCCTGAGAGGAGGTACCACTATGTCCATTCCAATCACAGTATTACTGGTAGATGATCACGAAGTAGTTCGGAGCGGTGTGAGCGCATTTCTTGCCTCCCAGCCCGACTTTGAGGTGATCGGGGAAGCCAAATCTGGTACGGAAGCTGTTAACCTGGCTCAAAAACTTGTCCCTGACGTTGTTTTAATGGACCTGGTGATGGCCAAAATGGATGGAGTGGAAGCCACCCGCCAAGTTAAGGCAGTCAGCCCTAGGACAAAAATTGTGGTCCTGACTTCTTACCATCAGGATGAATACATATTCCCAGCATTACAAGCTGGAGCCATATCTTATATTCTTAAAGATGTAAAAATGGACGAACTTGCTGCCGCCCTCCGCCGCGCAGCCCAGGGAGAAGCCACCTTGCACCCCAAAGTTGCCTCCCGGGTTATTCAAGAGCTCCATGGCGCCAACAGGGAAGAATTAAATCCCTATACCGAGCTCACTGATAGAGAAATGGAAGTACTGAAGCTGATTGCCAAAGGGCAATCCAACAGTGAGATCGCTGAAAACCTGGTTATCTCGGTCAACACCGTAAAAGGCCATGTCAGTAATATCCTTAGCAAACTTCATCTAGCCGACCGTACTCAGGCAGCTGTTTTCGCCTGGCAACAGGGCATTGTCAGGCGGTAAGCTAAGGAGAATTGACGATCAAAGACAATCCCCGATTGGCTGGTGTTCTGCTTGGAATAGGCGTGGGTATAGCTTTAGCAGTCGCCCTGGATAACATCGCTATTGGAATTGGAGTAGGCGTGGTATTTGTCGCAGGAAGTGTGGTGGCTGGGAAGAAGAAAGAAGATTGATATAGAACAAATAAGTAAATAATCAAGACAAAAACGAATAACGGGATACGGATTTGTTCGAGAAAATCGTATCCCGTTTCTTTTTAGACAATGATCAGGATTATCTGACTATCACCTGAGCGACCGATGCGGCAATCCGCTCCCGCGGCACTTTTAGGTCCACATCAGCAAATTTATTAATATACAAACAAGTTCTCCCGGTTTTGAATTTACCCAACCTGGCACTCACATAATCAGACCACTGATTTCTGATAACTGTTTACTTTCTTGTGACCGCGTGCCTTAAACAAGAAAACAGGGCACCTGTGTTTAACACAAGCATCCTTCTTTCACAGCAGTGAACTCTGAATGATTTATATGTGAGGGTGAATTCCCCAACAATCCAGCCAGCGGATCAGATTTCTTTTCCGGGGGAACCAGATACTGCGATCAAACTTGCTAAATGAACGTCCCGTCTTCCAGATCGCGGTAGGCTTGAACCAATTCCTCCTGCGTATTCATCACAATGGGTCCATGCCAGGCCACAGGTTCCTGCAGCGGCCTGCCTGAAACCAGCAAAAAGCGAATTCCCTCTTTTCCAGCCTGGACGGTGATTGAATCGCCTTTATCAAACAAAATCAAGGAGCGATTTTCAGCTGCTGTGGAGTAGGTGATCTGTTCTGTTAGCAGATCCTCTGTAGGTACCGCCAAGGGTGGAGATGCATTCATGAACTGGCCCGAACCTGCAAACACATAGGCGAAAGCATGGTTCATCATTTCAACTGGCAGCGTTTTCTGCCGTCCTGGCGGCACAGAGACATCGACATAAACAGGATCAGCAGCAATACCCTCAACAGGTCCACGGGCACCCCAAAACGCGCCGCAGATCAGCCGGACTTTAGTGCCATCGTCATCGGTAATTTCAGGGATATCGCCAGATTTGAGCTCTTGATAGCGCGGTTCGGTCATCTTGAGCGCTGCGGGGAGGTTGGCCCACAATTGAAAGCCATGCATGCGCCCTTTTTCATCGCCCTGGGGCATTTCCTGATGATAAATACCTCGCCCGGCCGTCATCCACTGCACATCTCCCGGTGAAATAACCCCGCGGTTGCCAATGCTGTCGCCATGATCAACACTGCCTGCCAGGACATAGGTGATCGTTTCGATGCCGCGATGCGGGTGCCAGGGGAAACCGGCCCTATAATCTTCGGGGTTGTCACTTCGAAAATCATCCAAAAGTAAAAACGGATCAAATTCCGAGGGTTCGCCAAAGCCAAAAGCCCGGTTGAGGCGAACTCCCGCGCCTTCAATTACGGGTTTTGAAACTGATTTTTTTCGAACTGGCCTGATGGACATGAGTATTCCCCTTCATTATGAATATCCCATCCCGCGCTGATCCACGCTGGACTCTCTAAACATCGACCATTGTGGGGCAGGATGTGCGGGAGACTGGTGATATCGACATTTGTTTATTAATTTTAGACTTGGCGAAACTTGGTTTTCT
>JAGHAU010000191.1 GCA_021161345.1 Anaerolineales bacterium
CGATCGGATCGAGAGCGGAAGCGGGTTCATCCATCAAGATCACTTCTGCCTCTACTGCCAGCACCCTGGCAATGCATAACCTCTGCTGCTGACCGAGGGATAGACTAAAGGCATCATTATTCAAATCATCTTTGACGTCATCCCAGAGAGCTGCCCGCTTGAGGCTTTTTTCAACGGTCTCAATGAGTTCAGGTTTTCCTTTCACCAATCCCAGAACACGTGGTCCATAAGCCACATTATCAAAAACCGACTTGGGGAATGGATTTGGTTTTTGAAATACCATGCCAACTCTCTGACGCAGTTCGGCAATATCCTGGTCCTCCCTGTAAATATCTTTTCCTTCCAAAATCACCTGCCCTTCCAGGCGGGTACCAGGTATGGTGTCATTCATCCGGTTCAAGCAGCGTAAAAATGTGGACTTGCCACAACCGGAAGGGCCAATCAATGCTGTAACTTGACGGGCTCTGACATCCATGTTGATCTGACTGAGCGCCAGGGAAGAGCCATAATAGAAATTTAGATCCTTGATCTTAAAAGTAATATGATTATCGACCATAGAAAAAATTATATACTATTTGCAGTCTGGTATCTGGATTGGTTCCTACCAATCTTTCCACACAACTATAGAAAAAATCCTTATTTGGAGTAAACAGAATGGATTTCCTTGTATCAGTTCAGCTTTCACAATATAATCTGTATGTGCAAAATATTAAACGTTTATTGGTCTTAACATTTATCATTCTTTTGGCAGGTTGCTCTGGTCGCGGCATTTCTGCCCAAGACCCATCTCAACAGATCAAGATCATAGAAAACAAAGGATCTGACACCATAGTCAATCTCGCTCTCGCCTGGGCTGAGGAATACCAGGTGATCGATCCAACCGTTCAATTATCTGTCACCGGGGGAGGATCAGGCACAGGCATAGCTGCCCTGATCAATGGCACTGTGGACCTCGCTAACGCCTCCAGGAGAATTAAAGAAGAAGAAAGGAATGCTGCCCTCGAAAACGGATCCGATCCGGTTGAGTTTGTGATTGCCCGCGATGCGATCGCAATCATTGTCAACTTGGAAAACCCAATTGAGCACCTGACTCTTCAACAAATTTCTGCTATCTACAGCGGTGCCATCAATAATTGGAAAGAAGTGGGCGGTGAAGACCGGCCGATCGTGCGCCTTTCCAGGGAAACCAATTCTGGGACCCATGTCTATTTCCTGGAAGAAGTAATTCGATTGGGAGAAAAAGATAATCACACCCTCTTCGCCCAGAACACATTGCTGCTGCCTTCCTCAGAAGGTATTGGCGCAGAGATCAGGCAAAATCCGAACGCGATCGGTTACGATGGCCTCGGTTATGTAACGGATGAAATGAAAGTCATCGGTGTCGCTCTTGCGGATGGCGAACCTTATATATTCCCGTCCGCCAGGACAGTCAACAACGATCAATACCCCATCGCTCGGGATCTGTACATGTACACTAATGGCGAACCGGAGGGAGTGATCAAAGAGTATCTCGATTGGATCCTTTCATCGGAAGCCCAGGAAATCGTCACAGAGTTAGGTTTCGTGCCAATCACTAAATAATATGAAATCCAAACAAATCACCGGAAAAGAAAGTGGATCCTCAATACGTGAGTTTCTGATCACTGCCCTGATCAAAGCTGCCGGATATTCAGCCATCCTGTTTGTCGGGATGATCTTTTTCTTTTTATTATTAGAGAGCTTTCCAGCATTGAGAGAAGTTGAATTATCCAATCTCCTGTCGTCTCGCTGGTATCCAATCGAAGATTATTACGGCGTGTTGCCCCTGGTCGGCGGAACTTTGATCATCACTATAGGCGCAACTTTGATCGCACTGCCATTTGGTATTGGAACTGCCATCTACCTGTCAGAGATCGCTCCCCGCTGGCTCAGGGACACCCTCAAACCACTGGTAGAGGTGCTGGGTGGACTGCCCTCTGTCGTGCTCGGATTCCTGGGTATGTTGATCTTATCCCCCTATTTACGGATCTGGCTGGATATACCCACCGGCCTTTCTGCATTTGCTGGCGCTATCTTGCTGGGCGGCATTGCCATCCCTACTGTTGTAACAGTGGCCGAGGACGCCCTGGATGCAGTGCCGAAATCCTACCGGGATGCTTCCCTGGCTATCGGCGCAACAGAGTGGCAAACCATCTGGCGGGTGACCCTGCCAGCGGCCCGTTCTGGAGTGCTCACCGCTGTCATGCTGGGAATCGGTCGGGCTATAGGTGAAACCATGACTGTCATGATGGTGACTGGAAACGCCCCGATCCTGCCCACAGGTCTCAAAAACCTATTTTCCCCGGTCAGGACTATGACAGCAACCATCGCAGCAGAAATGGGAGAGGTGGCCAACAGCAGCACACACTATCACGTGCTATTTTTAATTGGAATTATCCTGTTCCTGATCTCCCTGGCAGTAAATGTCGCAGCCTCTGCTGTTGTTTTTCGCCAGAAAAAGAGCCAGGGACACATTTTATCATGACTATGAAACTATCAGCACGGCAGCACAAACAACGACTTGGTTTCAGTCTTCTTACCCTGATGACATTTCTAACAGTCATCCCGATCATCGGGGTAGTTATCTATATCGTATACCTCGGGTTTCCGGCCATCAATCTTGAATTTTTGACCGGGTTCCCCCGTGAAGGCATGCGTGATGGAGGAATCCTTCCAGCGATCATTGGTACTTTTTACCTGACATTGGGCACTGCTATCTTTGCGGTCCCTCTCGGAATCGGCTCTGCAATATACCTCTCGGAATATGCGCCAGATAACCGGGCCACAAAGCTGATCCGGATCGCGATCATAAATCTAGCTGGCATCCCATCGGTTGTTTACGGCCTCTTCGGACTGGGTCTTTTTGTCCTCTTCCTGGGGTTTGGTACAAGCATCCTGGCTGGATCCCTGACACTGTCGATCATGACTCTCCCCGTGATCATCAGCACCGCCGAGGAAGCTCTAAGGGCAGTTCCACAAGCATTTCGAACGGTAAGCATGTCTGTAGGAGCCACCAAATGGCAGACCATCAGAAAGATCATCCTACCCCAGGCTCTGCCCGGAATCCTCACCGGCGTGATCCTTGGATTGGAAAGAGCGGCTGGTGAAACAGCCCCAATCCTGTTTACAGTTGCAGCCTTCTTCCTGCCGAGTCTTCCCAATTCGCCCCTGGACGCAACCATGGCACTGCCCTATCACCTCTATGTGATCTCCACCCAGGTGCCGGGCATGCCAATTAAGATCCAGTATGGAACTGCCCTGGTCTTGCTGGTTTTTGTTCTCAGCATGAATCTTATCGCCACTACAATTCGCTCCCGTGCCAGGGCCAAACGGCAGTGGTAGCAGGATCATTATGAACAAGATATCAATCCGAAATCTAACACTCACTTACTCTGATGGAGTCCAACCCCTCAGGGATATCAGCTTTGATATACCAGCTAATCAGATATCAGTGATCTTCGGCCCGGCAGGCGGCGGGAAATCAAGTTTATTGCGATCACTGAACCGTTTAAACGATCTGACAGATCTTACACATCAAAAAGGAAGCATCCTCCTGGATGATCAGGAACTGCTAGATCCTACACTTGATGTGATCCAACTCCGCAGAAGGGTCGGCATGGTCTTCGCCAGGCCTGTTGTTCTGCCCCTCTCCATCAGGAAAAATTTAACCTACGGACTGGAAGTTGCCGGAGAAACAAACAAGGACCGCCTGCTAGAGGTAGTCGAAAGCAGTTTAAAAAAGGCAGCACTCTGGGATGAGGTGAAAGACCGCCTGGACGATCCAGCAATCGCCCTCTCTGGCGGACAGCAGCAGCGTGTCTGCCTTGCCCGGGTTCTTGCCCTTGAACCTGAAGTAGTCCTGCTTGATGAACCCACATCGGGGTTGGACCCGATCTCTACAGGTAAAGTTGAGGAATCGCTCCAGGATTTAAAAAAGGAGTATACTATCGTCCTTGTTCCTCATTCAGTTCAGCAAGCAGCCAGGACCGCCGACCAGGCAATATTTCTACTGCAAGGCGAGGTTATTGAAGTGAGCAGCGGCGATCTGATGTTTACTAATCCTCAAGAACAGCGGACCCAGGATTATATCCAGGGCAGGTTTGGATAAGGTATACTGGAAGAATACTCCAGAATTTTATTGATAATTTTCATCAAGAATAACTTTAGCTTACGAACCATAACGAAAAATAGAATCCTGCAGAGGTTCAGAGAGAGTAATTATGGCAAGAGATACAAGAGAAACACTGGATACAAAGATCAGGGAATTGAACGATGCCATCATAGAATTAGCCAGCATTGTTGAACAGGCGATCCTTGGCAGCGTAACAGCACTTGCTGAACGGGATATCACCAGCGCCAAAGCCATCTATGAAGGTGACAAGACCATCAACGAAAAGAGATTTGAACTTGAACGCCAGGCCTTGATCATCGTCGCTACTCAGCAACCGATGGCAACAGACCTGCGCAGGTTATCTTCAATTATCGACATAGCTGGAGAACTCGAACGCATCGGAGATTATGCCAAGGGCATCGCCCGCATCGCCATGCGCCTGGGAGATGACACTCCTCTTCGGCAGCTTGTCAATATCCCTAAAATGGCTGAAATGACAGCAGATATGCTTCACAGGGCGATTAGCGCCTTTGTTAGCCTTGACGAAGAGGCAGGGATGTCTATCCCCAAAGAAGATGACCAGATCGATATCTTATACAATCTGGATTACCAGGAACTTCTGGATTTGATGATCGATGACCGGGAGAATATCGACCGGGCTACTTTCCATCTCTGGGTTGCCCACAACCTGGAACGGGCTGCTGATCGAGTGACCAATATCTGTGAAAGGACAGTATTCACCACCTCCGGAAAATTAATCGAATTTGACCACACGGATGATGAATCCGATGCCTTCTAATATTCAATATAGGAAACGGTTTCCTCCCTGGAAACCGTTTCCTCATTTAAGAGAACTCCTATGAAAATCTTCGACGGACACAACGATATCCTCAACAAAATCACCCGTTCACCGAACCCGCTGAACACAAAAGCCTTCCTGGTTTCCGACCCGGGCCATTTTGATTTTCCACGGGCCTTAGAGGCAGAGGTTATGGGAGGTTTCTTCGCAGTCTACACATCAAATCCACCTTCGGCACCGTCCCGTGAAGACCGCATGATTCTCAGTGAAGAGGGTTATCGTATAGAATTGCCGCCAGCCCTGGATTATGATTATGCCCACCGAACTGCCCTGCAGATGATCGATCTGTTATACAAGATCCAGGAAGATTCACTTGGTCAGTTTCAGGTTGTGACCAGCTCCTCAGAGCTGGATAAATGCATCAAGAACAACATCATGGCGGCCGTTTTACATCTGGAAGGTGCTGAACCTATCCAGCCAGATCTAGAAAATCTGCCGTTCTTCTATGAAAAAGGCATGCGCTCTCTTGGAATTACCTGGAGTCGGCCTAATAAATTCGGGCATGGCGTTCCCTTTGCCTATCCATCTGGTCCTGATACTGGTCCCGGATTGACAGAGCCGGGGAAAGAGCTTGTAAAGATCTGTAATGATCTGGGCGTGATGATCGATCTAGCCCATTTGAATGAAAAAGGGTTTTGGGACGTTGCGAATCTATCCTCCCATCCACTGGTATCCACCCACACCGCGGCTGGCTCTCTGATTCCCAAATCCAGGAATCTGACTGATGATCAGCTGAAAACGGTTGGAGCTAGCGATGGCGTTGTTGGGATCATCTTCTCGGTTAACGATCTCGATGGCGGTAAAAGGCCCAAAGACAATGCGCCGATCTCAAAGATCATCGACCATATAATGTATGTTGCTGATTTGATCGGAGTCGATCACGTTGCATTTGGATCAGATTTTGATGGAACAAAAATACCTTCTGAACTGGGAAATGTAAGTGGATACCCCAAACTTGTTTCATTATTGAGAGAAGCAGGATTTAGCTCCCAGGAAATGGAAAAGATCTGCAGTAAGAATTGGATCAGGGTACTGAAAAATACCTGGAAATCTTGAAAAACTGCTTAGAAACAATATCTCCCAGGAACATTTTTCTTATTCAGGCTACATAATCTGTGCATTTAAATGAAAACCCCCCTCCCAGGGCATTAAAACAGCCTTCAAATGCATTTTAGAGGGAAATTCCGTCAAATCCAGGAGAAAATTAGAACAAAATAAGGGACGAAGTCCTTATAAAGGACTCCGTCCCTCTGTTATTAATCTATCTGTTCCACATCGATAAGAACAGCTTGGACCGCCTGGCGCCAGAGATATCCACCAATCAGATCGCTGTACTCCTTACAAGTGAACAGTGTCAGCCAATCCTGATCCTTGTGCTGCAAAATGCTGTAATCATCCGCTGCTACGAGTTCCATAAATCTGACCTGGTAGGTATATTTTAATCCATGAACATACAGGATGATCTC
>JAGHAU010000137.1 GCA_021161345.1 Anaerolineales bacterium
ACCTATTGATTAAGAGTCAATTGCTCTGCCAATTGAGCTAGCGGGCCATGAGTGAAGATTGTATCTTTTTAGAGGGGAAATGTCAAGAATTTTAGATTCTTATCCTTACTTCAACTCTACTTGCTCCCAGAATTCCGGGAATTTTTCAACCCGTTTAATTTCATTCTTGTTCATTAAGAAGGGAGCCACGTCATTGGCAAGAACTTTAAAATCAAACTCTGATATCCTGGAAGAGATCTCTTTCCTCAATCCCTCTGCTGTCTTTACCCCCAATTTCTGTTGGATATACCCTAAATCTGGTTTTGTCCTGCTGGAAAGGTAGGTGATGTCATAAAAATCTCTGCCCATGGTCTTTTTTCGGTTTACAGATGTATAGATCTTTTGGGATAGGAGGATATCCAAAGGAGTCACCCTGATATCAGTAAAGACGTCAAACTTGTTTAGAAGAAAGGTCTCAGGTTTATACGAAAATCCTTGAGCCGTTGTATCCACTTGGATGAGGATCTTCTCCTCTAGCAGGGGAGAAATACCCTGCTCGTAAAGCAGCGCCGGAATTTTTAAATAACACCGATAGACACCCTTGGCTACATTTCTGACTTCTACATTAAAGCCTTCTAATTCCAGGAACCGTTTTACTTTCTGAATAACCTCTTCGAACTCGGGCCATTTCAGACCGAAGTTGTCTAAATCTATATCTTCGGAAAAACGATTATTCCCGTGAACAATTCTTAAGGCTGTTCCTCCCAGGAAAGCCAATTTACTGGCATTTTTGCTGTCAAATATCCCTTGCAGGATCTTATACTGCAGATACTCACGCAGAATAGCCCGTTCGAATCTATGTAAATTTTCTGGATACTGATCTTTGATTTGTTGGAAATCAAGCATGAATATACTCCATCATTAAATCCGCCTTGTATTCAAGGGCCTTACTATTATAAATATTCAAATACTTCCAAAATAAAGTGCTGTTTTCCAAGCTTCCTAGTTGCTCCTTATTCCACCGCAGCCCGTCAAGATCTGTATCGGATTCGATGTTTGGATTCCAGTAGAGATAGTCCAGAACAGCCTTTTCCAGATTGGCGATCTTGTACTTGATCATCTTGTTCTTCTCAATTACCTGATAACCAAACATTAAACTAGGCTTGATACTGCGATAGCTCAATCTTCCCCACTCGCTGTCAAACATCTTGGTCTTCCGGGAGCTGACACTGGTCACTCCTAGTACAGACTCAGGAATCACCAGATAATAGGCCAGAGCAGACTCCCTGCTGATATAGGAGGGTTCGTAGATTTGATTGGCCAGCATGAACAATGTGCTCTCGTCAACCTGCGTATCAGCTAACAGGTAATAACCACCCGTCAAGGACTTGATATATCCTCGATCTAGCCAATCACTTAACTGCTGCCGATGAAAATCGGGATCGATCTTACGGACATCGTTGAGATTGAATGCTGGTAAGGTCTTCATTTGGGTTTCAAAGTCTCTAAAAAGCACGATATATTTCCTAATGACAACACTAATATTTACATTAGGAAATATTTTATACCCATAATTGAGTCCTGTCAAGCCTATTCGAGTGGCTGCGGGACCGTTATTTGGATGTGTTTTTAATCTGTGAGCGGTAATATCGGAGGAGAAGTTTTCATTCCCGGTGAAAACTATTTGTCCAGAATCGATCAAATATTCTGGTTTTAGCAGGTCATTTTTATTGATTTATTGGCTTCCTGGTGCAGATAGGGTGGACGGGATGGACAAGTTCATCCTTTGATTAAGAGTCAATTGCTCTGCCAATTGAGCTAGCGGGCCATGAGTGAAGATTGTATCTTTTTAGAGGGGAAATGTCAAGAAAAGCCGCAGCCGAAAGGTAAAAAGGTAAGTTGAGTCATAAGAATTCTGTTAGATAGGATAATCAGAAAACCTTCCCTGAGCATCCTATGCTAGAATAATAGTAGGTGGGGGAAAATCACAGAACTATTCTTTAGTTGGAAAATTCAGATCATTTAAACAATCGAATATATAAACCCAGAGGTTTGGCTTATCCATGTCAAATGCTGGAAATACCCTCTGGGATAAATCCTTTAGGAGGATACGGATGGCAAAACTCTTTCGGTACTTTGATGATTGGAAGACGGAGGTTTTTACTTGCCCCAAGTGCGGCTGGACAGGGATATTTGAAGAGGGGGATGTTGAAATCCATGATCAATTAATGGACTCTTCCTGTCCAAATTGCGATTATTTTTCAACCCCGATGTTGGCGATCGTGTCATGGCCGACCATGGAGGAATCAGACCAAAACTGGGACAAAGTAAGCGAAGGTGATAAGGAAGCAATAATTAAACGTAAACGTTTCCTTGAAAAACTTGAGAAAATGAGTCTTAAATCCGCTGCTGAATTACCCGACCTAGAGGGAAGGAAGATAATCATCACCTGGGATTTTGTTGGAGAGGAGCCCGATGGTTACACGGCATTGATTTATGATGGAAAGGAGATCTGGCGGGAACCTGCAGTCTACGAAGGCTATGATCGATTTAGCGAAGTTGTAGATATCCTGAAAGAAAAATATGGTGAACGCCTTGTCGATGTAGAACCAACGAAAGTAAGTTATTTTTACCTCCTTGGAGATTATTTTGGGGCAGATGGTGCAGTTGAGGGAGTTAGAAAAAGAATCCAATCATCAACTGGAGAATAATCACCGAAACGTGGGAAAACTCACTGCAGCTGGGTCAGCATCTGAATCAGGCTAGAGCCTATAGTCATCAGGATGCAGCCGCCGATAGCAGACAAAACAATGGGCGGGATAATAATGCCCGCGACAGCCTTTCCGGTGGGCAGGTTGTGAGCAACTTTTACCAGCCTTACGGTCAAAATGATTGTATAAATGGATAGGCCAAAACCGGCCAGCCCTGCAATAAAACCGATCACAGGGATTAATGCAAAGAGGGAAACCAGGCCGCCGAGTATTGTGGTTGGGACCAGGATCAAAGCCATCAGGTAAGCATGGGATTTGAAATCTCCAGAGCCGCCAAATATCCGGGCGCCTAAGAACTGCAGTCCAACAGACAGGTAAAATGAAATCGGGGACATGATCACGGTGCCAATCAGAATGATGAAGAATATCGTTCCCAAACTGAATCCCAGCTGGGGCAGTTCTTCTCCCATCAATGTTGTGATCTGCTGGAACTGGAAAAATCCAGTCACCATAGAGATCACTACAGTGGCGATGGTGTAGACCAGGACAGATAATAAAGTATCTTCAGTATTGGCCTTTTCCTGCTCAGCCAGGAAGAGATTTTCTGTCATTCCAAAGAAGCTCAACCAGGTTTGGATCAGGCCGGCTTTGGATCGGTCCGCTTGAGGGCGTTTTTTAGCTGGGGAAGGAGAGCTAGCTTTTTTACGTTCCTTTTTAGCTTTCCCGTGATTGGCTTCGATGAATTCACTCAGTTTATCCGGATCTCCCAGAATTAGCATCGCTTCTTGAACTGGTTTGCCGGTCAATTCTGAAGCCACACTTCTCGAAAACGAATTCTTTCCGAGATCGGGATTCAGCTCCAGGGCCTGGGCGTAAATCAGGAGGGCTTTTTTGGTTTGACCGCTAGTGTGGAGTGAGAAAGCTCGCTGGACTTTCTTTTCTGCTTCCTTGACGTCAGCAGTAGAGAGATCTTCCTCTTCATCCTCTAGCATCGGGTGGGCCAAGGCAGCTTCTATCTCGGATTCCGACTTTTCTGGCTCTGAGAAAGGTTGGCTAATTGGCTCTGGCTCAGGGAGAGATTGCTTGATTGGCTCTGGCTCAGGGAGAGATTGCTTGATTGGCTCTGGCTCAGGGAGAGATTGCTTGATTGGTTCTGGTCCAGGTTGCGATTGAGAAGAATACAGATGCTGGGCGGCTTTTTTGGCATAATCCCGCAGCTGGGAGTCAGGGTCGTTCTCGGCGATCTCTACCAGGTATTTTAAAAAGTCTTGATTGCCAGACAATGCGATTGCCTTGACAGCCTGGGCCCGTACTTTAGGGTCATCACTAACCAGCTGTTCTCTCCAATCCTGTGCCATGTTCTTCTCCATCATAACCCATCGTTAAAATACAAATACTTTGCCCATATCATACTACTTAAATTATAGTCAATTAACCTTTCTGGGGGGAATCAATCTGTTAACAATCTTGAGAAGGCATGGAGCTGGTTATTTTCTGGTTCCTGGTCTCTTCATCTCGGTCTTATCACCCCTGTCTCTCTATCCTTACTTCGCCACCACATAAATGCGGGCGGACCAGACGCCGAACGGACCTCCGCAAGTTACCATGGTTACCCTTTCATCGTGGGTTGGCCCTAAATAATTAAGATGTTTGTTCAACTCGGCGGCTGTTTTATACAAATAGGGGACCTGGACGACTTTCTTGACGTAATAATTGAATTTGCCGCCATTTTCAGTATATAAAACGATCTTGTCTCCTGGTTTCAGATCGTCCAGGCTGACAAAAACACCCTCCCAGGCATACCAACCCCGGTTGTAATTATGCCCCACTAAAACGATATTACCGCCCCCGCCGGGGTCTCCTGACGTGAGTGTTTGGCCGACCAGATCCAACCGGCTGCTGGTAGCAAAGAGCGAGTTGGTATCGTACTGGATCTGACCGGAGCTGTCTCGATACTGTCTGAGCGGGACGACGGCTCTATCCACATCAATGCTTGGTATCGCCACCCTGATCACTGGACCGGCGGGGATGGGCGTTGGGGTGGGAGTAGGAGTGGGCGTGGGAGTGTAAGGATTGTGTACCAGTGAGAAAAATACATCCTCCGGAGTGGCTTCGGGAGTTCGGATAGAGGACAACTGGGGAAGGGGCAGGCTGATCTTATTTGAAGTGAGTAAATAGTTTCCTGAACCAAGCTGGGAGGAGGTCAGGAACGGGTTGAGCGTGACTAGCGCTGCCCACAGCAGCATTAAACCACCAATAATTAATAAGAGATTGGGCAGCCAGCGGCGCCAAGGAATTCTAGGCAATAGAGTCCTTAAATCATAATCGCTGGTTGGGCTGCCTTAATAGGGGCAAACTCACAGCCAGGCTGATCATAATTAAGCAAAGAAAGGCAACTGCCTGCGCCAGTTTAGATCCGGGACGCAGGCAGTCATGTGCAATTAAACAGCTACTTGTTTTCGGCGGCGGAGGATAACGTAACCCGCAGCAATCAAACCAACTCCGACCAGGGCTACAGCGCCAATCACGTAGGGAGTGGCTACATTGACTCCCGTATAGGGCGGGTAACCAGCATAGTCATAGGTGGCTGTGACCCGGCAGTCAGTTGCGCTGTACCAGGTGATGACATGATAGCGGTAGGAACTGGGGAAGAGCTGGTAAAGATCTCCACCGCTGTAAATGTCGCAAATCTGGTCGTTGACGACGCTGTCCAGCTGGGTAGCATCGCTGCAGGCCCAGGGATCATCCAGGGTGCCTGTGCCGCCAGTAGTGACGCTAGTGCTGCAGTAAAATGTACCGGCGGCGTTTACTGCTGAGGGGACCAGACCGACCACCATAACTGCAAAGATAGCTATTAGTAGAATATTTCGTAACTTTTTCATCCAGCACTCTCCTTGTTGTTCATCTTTAAGGATTATATCCATATTTCCATGAAAAATCACTAAACATTGATGTAAGGTGTAATTTTGCCCGATTTCTCAGATCAGGCTCATTCCAGCACTACTTCCAATAATGTATCTGCCAGGCTGATCAAGTCCGGATCTGACCCGGTCTCTAAAATATATTGATATTCTTCAGCTGCTTCTGAAGGCCTATCCAGCGCCTCCAGGGCCATCCCGATATATAAATGCATATTGATATTACCTGGATCCAGGTATTGAGCTGCGTCAAAATATAACATCGCCACTCCCGGATCCTCCTCCAGCAGGCTGACCACTCCCAATCCCTGCAGAGCAAGGGCATGCCTGGGGTCTCCGCGAAGGACGTCTTCCCAGACCAGCCGCGCTTCAACCAATCGGCTTTCATTGAGGATCAATCCTGCCCAGGCTGCTTTTATTTCTGAGAGGGTAAAGTCTAATTCGAGGGCATCCTGGTATGCTTCCTCTGCATCATCCCAATCTCCCTGGGCATAATAGGCATTTCCCAGGTTTCTATAGGCCGCTGTATGTAATGGGTTGAGGTCTATGGCAGATTGGAATTGTTCTATAGCCAGCTCTATTAGATCTCCCCTGATCAATACAACCCCTAGGTTATTATGGATCCAGGGCAGGTATTCATCCAGGAGGAGTGCCTGTTCATAAACCTCGATCGCATTCTGGTCTTTCCCCTGCAAGGCCAGAATATCTCCCAATATGCCGTGCAATCGGGCTGAATCGGGCTGCAAGCGCACCGCAAATTGAAGATAATTCTCTGCCTGGTCAACCTTTCCGTTCTCTACCAGCCGATCCGGTAGTGTATTATTGGCCCAATCAAGCAGAGAAGGGCCCAGGGTCAATAGCGATATGGACAAAGCTAATGCAATAACCAGAGTTACCCAGACTGCTTTTTTCACCTGGAGGGTTGGGTGATACTGTGGTCTTGGAGGACTGGGAGCTTGCCAATCTCCCCGATTCAAGGCCCAGATGACCGTATCGGTGTGGGCTGTGATGGTAAACTCACTGGGTTTTCCCTCCAGAAGCATCTCGCTTCCGATAATCTGTCCCGATCTTGCTGTCAGGGATTGCCCCGGGCCCATTTCAAGCACTATCTCACCGCTGTCAATAATGCCCAGAAAATGCCCTGATCTGCCTGCTCGGATGATCTGCTCCCCGGGAGCAAATCCCTGTTTTTTAAGTTTTGACGCCAGGAAATCCAGCCTTTTGGCTGGTAGTTCTTTGAATAATTCGATCTTCTTGAGATCTGGATGTGATTTTTGATTGTCCATAGTTCAAATTGATGATCCTGAGCCGCTCTCAGGATCATCAAATACGGTTTCTTGATATTTCCATAACAATAATATCTTGAGATGATTGTAACAAGAAGATCGAGTTATTGCTGGATATTATAAAAATACTGACAAATTTGAGAAGAGCAGAAAAACTGGATTTTTCCCTGATTAATACAATAACTTATACCTATCTCAGCTAACTATGACGGGTTATTTGGTAAGGGGGATGGGTTTGATCAACCCTCTGTCCAGTTCTGTAATTTGATCTGGGCCCAGGCTGCGGACAGCTTTTTCGACAACCTCGGCGTCAGCTCGAAGTTTGTTTATATCCACGCCCAACATTGCGTCTTCTAGGGGTTTCAGGTTGCGCTGACCTCTAATGAACATCTTAATTGCACCCCGATAATTGCTCCGAGAGATCTGGAAATAAGCCAGTCCGATTTGCAGGATGCCTTGATAGAGATCCCGCTCGGGGGACTGGGTATTCATCCAGGCCAGCTCGAGCGGATCGTGGGCTTCGTAAAATTTCCCCTCATTAAATAACTTGATCCCTTTCCTGGCTTCCGGATGCAGAGGATCAGCCTTCAAGGGTGAATTCACTGGTAAATGTCA
>JAGHAU010000024.1 GCA_021161345.1 Anaerolineales bacterium
ATATAGTGTAATCCATCCTGTCCGCCATCAAGCGCCAATGCTGGCTCGGATTGATAGACCGCCAGGGATCTAAGCTTGTCAGTTGGGATATAAGGTAGATTGGCTACCAGCAGGTCTATTGGCATATCGATACCTGTAAATAGGTCCCGTTTCAGGAACCGGATCCGCTCCAGGACCTCATGCCTTCTAGCATTATATTTAGCGACCTGCAGTGCGGGGGAAGATATATCTGTCGCGATGAGCTGAAGATCAGGAATGGAATTGGCTAGCGAGATTGCTATGCAGCCGGACCCGGTGCCGATTTCCAAGCAGGATCTTTTTCTTGGATTAGCTTGCAGCCAATCCAGCACTAGCTCAACCAACCCTTCAGTTTCCGGACGAGGGATCAATACATCAGGTGTAAGTTTAAAACGCAAACTGAAAAAATCCCATTCACCGAGCACGTAGGGCAGGGGAATACCATCCTGGAGCTGTTTAATTGCTATGCTTAAGCTTTGATCTTGGGCGTCAGATAATTCAGGAGTGGGATGAGCAATGAGCTCAGATTTGGATTTTCCGCTGATATGGCCTAATAAAACCAGTGAGTCCAGGTAAGGTGATTCGCTGTATGAGTAAAGCTTCTTCTGAATTTTCTTCAGCATGGTTTTTGCGGAATCTTCAGTTTTCTTCAAATCCTGCTTCGGCGAGGCGTTTGGCTTCATCCTCGGTGGCCAGTTCATCGATAAAGGGATCGATCTCACCATCCAGAACCGCAGCTAATTGGTGCATAGAAAAGTTGATCCGATGATCCGTGATCCGGGATTGGGGGAAATTGTAGGTGCGAATCTTTTCAGAACGATCACCGGAACCCACCTGGGATTTTCGATCCTCAGCTTGTTCTTGCTGTCGTTTATTTTCTTCGATTTCAAATAAACGGGCTTTGAGAATGCTTAGAGCCCTGGCCCGGTTTTGGCCCTGAGAGCGTTCATCCTGGCACTGCACAACAATGCCGGTAGGTTTATGTGTCAATCGTATAGCAGTAGAGTTTTTCTGCACACTCTGACCGCCCGGACCGCCCGCTTTGTAAACATCCATTTGAATATCGCTCGGTGGAATACTTATTTCATCCACATCATCAACTTCGGCCAGTACAGCCACTGTGGCTGTGGAGGTATGGATGCGCCCCTGCGACTCGGTCTCAGGTACCCGCTGCACTCTGTGGACACCTGATTCATATTTAAGCCTGGAGAATACATTCTTGCCTTTGATCAAGGCGGTCACTTCTTTTAATCCACCTACACCACTTTCACTGAGGGACATGACTTCAATTTTCCATTTCTGCCGTTCAGCATAGCGGCTGTACATGCGGTATAGGTCACCGGCAAATAACCCTGCTTCATCCCCGCCTGCACCAGCTCGAATTTCCAATATGACATTGCGTCCATCCCTGGAATCGCGGGGAACCAGCATCAGTTTCAAGGTGCTTTCAAGCTCGGCAATTTTTTCTGTTAGGCTGCTAATTTCCAACTCAGCCAGTTCTTTCATTTCCTGATCGCCAGTTTCAGCAAGAGATTTTGCCCCTTCCAACTGTTCCAGAGATTTTTTATATAGTTGAATGGATTCAATAAATGGGTCCAGTTCGGCTTTTTCCTTGCCGAGTTCGGCTGCCAGCTGGTAATCATCGCCCACCGTCAACAAATTCTGATTGACTTCATCATAGCGGTTTTCAATACCGGCTAATTTGTCTAGTAACATTTTCATATGTTTTTCACTTTGAATTTATTTTGGCAATTGCGGGAGAAATTATACCACTCTGTTTGTGACAGGAAGACATGGGGACTCGGTGACTTGGGGACTGATTGCCGGTGAGTCAAGGGGATGAGAGTAATGTATTTCTCTCCTTAGCTGAAAAGGGCCCTCATAAAATCTCCCAGTCCCCAAGTCTCCTCTTCTCCTGACAGATTTCCATTGCATACAGTGTTCGTTAATGCTATAATTCAGTTGTTCAGCTCCCTCATTAAGGTCAATTTGAACCAAGTATATCCCCCATTCCCGCTTTAGCGATCATATGTCGGTGCATACTATTGGAGATATCTCCAATAAATTCTAATTGTATTGTCTACTAATTAAGGTTATCCCAATTGAGAGAAAATATGGAAACAAGTGAACTCTTAGCCAAACCTTTGGCTGAATTACGGCAGATTGCCGAGGATCTAAACGTTAACCGGGCCAAATGGCTTAAAAAAGAAGCGCTGTTTCTGGAAATCAAGCGTGCTGACGCAGAATTAAATGGCCGTGAAGTCCGGGGAGGCATTCTGGAAGTCATGAGTGAAGGGATCGGTTTCCTGCGCTCCGCCAATTACGTGTCCGGGCCGGAAGATATTTACGTTTCCCAGTCCCAGATCAGGCGTTTTGATCTTCGCAGTGGAGACCTGGTGATCGGCGATGTCCGCCCTCCCAGGAATTCGGAGAGGCATTATGGTTTGTTAAAAGCAGAAAGTGTTAACGGCCTGGATCCCAATGAAGCCAAACGGCGTCCTGATTTCCACTCCCTGGTACCAATATTTCCTAATGAACGTTTTGACCTGGAAACTTCCCCGCATATCATCTCGACTCGCCTGATCAACCTGATCACTCCGGTAGGACGGGGTCAGCGAGGTTTGATCGTGTCTCCACCCAAAGCCGGGAAAACGACCATCTTGAAAGAAATGACCAACGCTGTGTCTAGCTCATATCCCGACGTGCATCTGATCGTGGCTCTGATCGGTGAGCGCCCGGAAGAGGTTACAGATATGGATCGCTCGGTGGACGCTGAAGTGATCTCGTCGACTTTCGATGAGCCAGTATCCTCTCATGTACGTGTAGCAGAAATGGTACTGGAAAGGGCTAAGAGATTGGTGGAATCTGGCATGGATGTAGTGGTCATGTTGGACTCGGTCACACGCCTGGCTCGGGCTTATAACCTGGTGGTCACCCCCTCCGGAAGAACTCTCTCCGGTGGTATTGACCCATCTGCTTTATATCCGCCCAAACGTTTCTTCGGCGCTGCCCGGAACATTGAGGATGGCGGATCCCTGACCATCATCGGCACCTGCCTGGTCGATACCGGCTCAAGAATGGACGATGTGGTTTATGAGGAATTCAAAGGAACCGGGAACATGGAACTCCATCTTTCCCGCACCCTTCAGGAACGGCGCGTTTTCCCAGCAATCGATATCTCCCGCTCTTCAACCAGACGGGAAGAACTGCTGCTTGGGCCTGATCTCACACCACGGGTCTGGCTGATGCGCAGGATGTATGACCAGATGGTCTCAGATCCGCCCCATGGCGCTGGTTTGGACCAATCATCCGCTACAGAGACAATTCTCAAGAGAATCAGTGAAACCAGCGATAATGAAGAATTCCTGGCCACACTGAACGATTAAATTGTTTCACTGGTAGTAAAATATAAAAATGCGTAGGGACTTACTACTTTCCTGGTTTTTATGGGTTGTGGCATTTATCTTTTTGGCCGGCGCGGGATATTTATCCTGGGTCAAGTATTTCACGGATCAAGAGATCACATTATCCCAACCTCAACCAAATAAAGTTTTGGAGCAATCACAAGCGGTATCGGCTAATTACCGGATCCCGGATTTTGTGCTGGAAAAAGCAGTCCCCGCCATTACAAGGACTGCCAAACTCAACACTATTATTCCCGAGAGAGAAAACACCCAGGCCTTTACTCACCTGGTTGCCTTTAACGATTCAATGTTTGGTCTTGCGGATCAATTTAACCTGGAACCGGAATCAATCCTGTGGTCGAATTATGATTCGCTGCAAGATAACCCCCATTCCCTCACACCAGGGATGGAATTGATCATTCCGCCTGTTGATGGGATCTATTATCAGTGGGAAGTTGGAGATGATGTTGATTCCGTTGCTGCTAAGTTTAAGACTGAACCGGAGTTGATCATCAACTGGATCGGCAATGACATCGATCTGTTGAACCCGGTTTTCGAAGCAGGTGATATGGTGATGATCCCGGGAGGCCAGCGTGATCTGCAGCAGTGGATCATCCCGACCATTTCCAGAGGCGCTACCGGAGTATCATCCGGTATTTATGGAGAGGGAGCTTGTTCAGGTCCCTATGAAGGTTTATACGGGGGAGGTGGGTTCATCTGGCCTACCATTGGGCATACTCTTTCTGGTAACGACTACTGGTCAGGCCATCTGGCAATTGATATTGGCCTTGTTGTTGGTGAACCGATTTTTGCCTCGGATTCAGGTGTGGTTGTTTTTGCTGGTTGGTCCAACGGAGGCTACGGAAATGTAGTGGTGGTGGATCATGGTACTGGATACCAAACCCTTTATGCCCATCTTTCTGGGGTGACTTCAGGTTGCGGACAGAGTGTTGTTCAGGGCCAAACGATTGGATTGGGTGGAAATACAGGCAACTCAACCGGTGCGCACCTGCATTTTGAGGTTCGTTTCCAGGGAGGTTTTGTAAACCCCTGGTTTGTACTGCCCCCGCCCTAAAAATAGACGAGAGGAGATTAGAATGGGAATTGATAAAGAAGATCAGGATTTCGAAACCGAAGTTATTGCTGAAACCGAGAATTTTCTTGCCTGGCGAGCAGATGAACCTGATGGCGAATCCACTTATCACCTGGAACTCAACAATCTGACAGTGCACTTTTTTGCTGAAGAATGGGAAGAATTCCTGAAATTGATAGGGATGATCTAAGCTGGAGAGAGGAATCGGGATGCTGACACTACCGAATTAAACAAGGGACGAAGTCCTTCAAAAAGGACTTCGCCCCTCTTTTATTTGACTTCGCCTCTTGTTTATATCAATCCACCCAATCAAACGAGCGCTTAACCGCTTTCTTCCATCCTTTATACAGCCTATCTCGCTCTACTTCTTCCATCGTTGGTTTCCAGACCCGATCCTCCTGCCAGTATTCCCTAAGATCTTCCTGGTTCTTCCAGACTCCTACTGCTATACCTGCCGCATATGCGGCTCCTAAGGCTGTGGTTTCTGTGATGGTTGGTCGGATCACCGGGACGTTCAAAATGTCGGACTGGAATTGCATCAGCAGTTCGTTCTTTACCATTCCTCCATCTACTTTCAGGGATGCCAGCTTGATTCCGGTATCTTTTTCCATCGCATCCAGGATCTCTTTGGTTTGAAAAGCAGTAGCCTCCAGCACTGCCCGGGCGATATGTGCTTTGGTAATATAACGGGTTAGTCCGGCAATTACTCCGCGAGCGTTCGATTGCCAGTAGGGAGCATAAAGTCCGGAAAAGGCTGGTACAAAATAGATCCCGCCATTATCCTCAACCTGGTTGGCCAGTTTTTCCACTTCAGCAGACTCCTGAATCATTTCCAGGTTATCGCGCAGCCACTGTACCAGGGCACCAGTGATAGCGACTGAACCTTCCAGAGCATAAACTGGTTTGGCTTCACCAATCTTATATCCCAGAGTTGTAAGCAAGCCGTGTTCGCTGAGTGTTGGTTCTTCACCGCTGTTTAATAACAAAAAACATCCTGTTCCGTAGGTGTTTTTCGCCTGACCAGGGTCAAAGCAGGTCTGGCCAAATAATGCTGCATGTTGATCACCCAGGATTCCAGCAATTGGCAATCCTGATAAGGATCCTTCTACTTTTCCATAGATCTCACTGGAAGAACGGATTTCCGGCAGCATACCCTCCGGTATATCAAATATATCCAGGATATCTTTATCCCACTCCAGAGTCTTGAGATCCATCAACATCGTTCGGGAAGCATTGGTCACATCGGTAACGTGGCGTCCCTTTTCTGCTGCTCCAGTGAGGTTCCATACCAGCCAGGAATCAATTGTGCCAAACAGAATCTCCCCTTTCTGGGCTTTTTCACGCACGCCGTCCACATTGTCCAGGATCCAGATTATCTTTGGACCGGAAAAATAGGTTGCAAGAGGCAGCCCCACCTTTGAACGAAAACGGTCCTGACCCTGTTCCCCTGCCAATTTGCTGCAGATCTGGTCTGTCCTGGTGTCCTGCCAGACGATAGCATTATAGACAGGTTGGCCTGTTATTTTGGACCACACAACTGTGGTCTCGCGTTGGTTGGTAATGCCCAGCCCTGCCAGATCCGCAGACCCGAGATTGGCTTCCTTCAGGGCCTCCTGGATCACATAGATCGAATTATCTAAAATTTCCAGAGGGTCATGTTCCACCCATCCAGGCTGGGGGTAAATTTGACGGTGTTCTTTCTGGCAGCTAGAGATGATTTCACCGGCTTGATTAAAAAGTAGGCACCGGGTGCTGGTAGTTCCCTGGTCTAGCGCTGCAATGATCTTGGTCATGGATCTTCCTGCCTTTTATGTCATCTGGTATCTTGTAGGTGTCTTGGATTATAACGAACATGCTATCGGCTTCACAGTGCAAAACCG
>JAGHAU010000145.1 GCA_021161345.1 Anaerolineales bacterium
TAAAAGGAGTGACTTATTATGATATTTGGAAATCAGTTACTGGTGTTTGCTTGTGTCTATCCCCCCTGCTGATTCGAAGTCAGACGCTCTATCCATTGAGCTACGGGTGCGTGGCGAGAAGATTGTATCTTTTTAGAGGGGAAAAGTCAAGAAATCGCTAATATGATGTGATTTTTTAGGAAGTTTAAAATGTTACCTGGTGCAATCGTGGTGCAATGAAAGAGAAAAACCTCCAAATAAGTTGTCTAGAATACTAAAAACGTTTAGATTCGCCCTATAAAAGGATGAGATCAGGGGATGAAAAATAGGGCGTCTGACATCAAATCTGACCGCGGGATTTCCGAGAAGGGAAATGGGTCGGCGTCTGACTGAATGTTCTGGTTATTTTCTGGGTGTCTGCCAGCTTATCAGGTTTGAGTCGAATTCCATGGGCGGTATTGGACGGATCTAGAACCGTTGGACTTCAGTATGTATACCTGCCGTGTGGGAGGTGGGGGCCGGTCCCTTGTTCCCGGTCTTCGGTCACAGGACAAGCGAAGCGAACAGAAATTATAGCGTCTGAGAGCCAGTCAGGTGGATTAACCGGTATATGCCGTGACTGGAGACGATCTTCTACAGTGAAAAGCGTCTTTGTTTTGCCATCCGTTCTGCCTCCTCTAGACATTGATCCTAACCCAACTTCTGAAATATTTCTTGGGGGGCAGGTCTAGTCCTGGGTTCGGGAAACGGGGGCTGTGCTGTAGCCTTCGATTTCGCTGTCCACGATCACAGGGTCCGCCTTTTTGATTTTGAGGCCTTCGCTGAGGAGGTGATCAGGTCTATCAAGATGCTAAAGTAGGTTTGGGATCCGGCGCCAGGATAACGGAATGGTTGAACAGCGAGGGCTCCCATCTATGCCAGCAGGCACGAAAACATAATTAAATTTAAAGAAGTGGACAGGGTTTCCTTGAAAGAAACCGTGTCATTTTTAAAGACAAAAGGATTCCGTTGGTTATCCCAGGGTAACCTTCATTATCTGATCGATCTTCAATATATTTCATTCGTCAAGGAGTCCAGATACGAGACATAACAATTTTGGAAGTCGTATTGGTGGTGTTATTGTATTATATTTTAACCGATAACCTCCTTCACAAAGGCCTTGACGAAACAGACCATCCTTCGTCCGCCCGAGGAAGAGATTAGGAAGTAGATTATGTCAGATCCATTGGATAAATTCTTTGAAGAACCAGAAATAATTGAAGAGCAACCTAGCCGCCCTCGTAAAAAGAGGAGACCTGGAGGGTTCTTGAATCTTCTGTCAGGTATATCTGTGGCAGGAACAATCGTGGTAGGTCTGCTCTTTACGATCATATTCACTAATCCACAAAGCAGTATAAACCCGCTGCCCCCAACCACAATGCCTGCCCTGTTCTTGACCTATACACCATCTTCAACACCTAAGCCGGCCTTACCTCCAACCTGGACACCGACGATATCACCGACTGATACCCCAACCTTGACACCGATACCCACAGACACACCAATGCCAACAGTCGAAAATTCACTGACCCCTGCTGCTGATCTGGAGAGTGGTGTTACTTTTGACGAGCAGGATGGCTCACCCACCTCTGAGGCTGATACGGTCCATACCGATGCCGAATACAACTGGCTGGGGGTTGAAGATCAGATTTACGATATGGACGGTCTTCCTGTCAACACTCAGTTGGCACCGCTAGTAAGCCAAACCCAGGTTGCTTCAGCTTTAACTGCACCCCTTCCAAGAGAGCAATTTCTGGGCAAAGCTCTGCCACCAAATGATGGTATCTCGGACTTATTTACACCTGAAATTCAGTATTGGGAAGATGATATCCTGGCCTGGGGCGAGGAATATGGGCTGGATCCGAACTTGATTGCCACTGTGATGCAAATTGAATCTTGTGGTTATGTCAAAGCCATATCCGTTGCAGGTGCAAAGGGTTTATTCCAGGTCATGCCCCAGCATTTTAAGGAAAAAGAAGATCCATATGATCCAGACACAAATGCCTACAGGGGACTCAGCTGGTTAAAGAGAACTCTGAAAAGCGGCGGTTCAACCGAAATGGCTCTGGCTGGTTATAACGCCGGAGTCGCCCGAGTTATCAATCCTAATCTGGAATGGCCCAATGAAACCCAGCGTTATGTAAGCTGGGGATTAAATATCTATCAGGACGCCATGTGCGGTTATGATTACAGTTCTGCCCTGTACAATTGGCTTTCTAAAGGCGGATTATCTCTTTGTAATAGAGCAGCCGTAGAACAGCAAGATAAGTAAAATCCCGATCAATTATTTCAAAATTATAAGGATACGGTATCCCCGGAAGATACTGTATCATTTATGCGCATGTCTGGTATGGGATATCTGCAACAGCAAGAAGCCGCATAAAGTCTTGTCTGGGGCCCCGGGGAGCGCTGCCGGGACGATGATCTGTAATGCTTCCCAGAGGTTAGAACCGATCATCAGCAGCAATACCACGACGAAACCCAACCGGTATACATTCTCCATAAACTTGGGTGTAGGTTGGATCGGTTCAGAGTCCGGGGGGATCAAATTGAGGAATTTATAAGTTGGCAGGGAATAGGTTGAGGCTGCCATCAGAAAATATGAAGCAATCTCGTAGGGCCCGGAGCGCAAAAGCACTTCAATAGATGGGGCCATCCTGGCAGGAAGGGGCATCGAAAAGGAATTTGTTCCCAGAGTGACCGCGTACATTGTGGATAAAACCAAAAGAGGAAAGTAGCCCAAAGATAATCCCTTGTTGATCAGTAGGCGGTTTGCCGCGAACATTAGGGCCATCATGAAGGTATTCAGCAGGACGATGCGCAGGAATTCTAGGAGATGGTTGCCTTACGTTCACCCCATAGGATTCGAAGTCAAGAGTTTATCCTGAGCAGCTCTCCGCAGGAGTGCGAGGCGAAGGACCTTCCATTGAGCTACGGGTGCGTGGTTTAACTAATTATACATCAGGGGTAATATTAGTCAATTTCAAGGCACAAAATATTAACTTTCAACGGAAAAATGAGAGATGAGCTACCGAATAGAGAGATTTTCTATACTTTGAAAGAAGCAGGGATCCTGATTGATATGTGGAGGAAGGAATACAACATTGTCAGACCTTACAGCTCATTGGGTTACAAACCACCGGTTCCTGCTGCGATCATGGTTCCTTCTACCCAATTTCAGTCAGTTGGACTAACATAAGGAGTGGTACAAATAATGGGGGCACGTCAGCTGAACATGCTCTATCTGGCCTATCTAATTACGGAGCAGATTATCCACTCCGAATGGGATGCGCGTCGCCGAGGATTAGGTGTATCTGCTATAACCGGGCTGGCGATGACTGCCCGGGATTTGATTATGGACCCGGTCATGGTGACGCGCGGCCATTGGGTTTGGGAAGAAAGTGGAGCCTGGTTTGGCATCCCCCGCAAAACTTCTGGGGCTGGTGGCTGACCAGTTTCACGGCTATCGCTTTATACCTGCGGCTGGGCGAGAAGGCACAACGCGCTTACACCAAAAAAGATGATCGCTTGGCAATTATTCTTTATGCGGTTATGGGTGCAGGCACGGTCGTAAACGGCATCCAGACGGGATACTAACCAACGCCCTGGCGGGATTTGTCGCCATGGGGATATTGGTCGTTTGGAGTTGGAACTTGTCATCCAACGGTTTCGCGCAAAAAGAATGATATAAGATTTTGGAGAAAATAAAAATTCAAAGAGGATATTAAATGAATGAAGATTATAATTTCTCAGCATATATTTACGACCCTATGCTTTATTTAGTGCTTCGACCCGTTCGCAAAGTTGTTTTGAATGAACTTATGGAGCACAAGGATAAAGCGATTTTAGATTTATGCTGTGGGACTGGCAACCAGCTAAAATTTCTTTCAAAAAACGGATTTTCAAACCTGCATTGTCTTGATCTTTCAGAAGCCATGTTGCGAGTAGCTCAACAAGGAAATTTCCCGATCAAAATTTATCATCAAGATGCTGCCAAAACAAATTTTGAAGACGCCGTATTTGACGTTGTTATGCTAAGTTTCGCGGTGCATGAAAAAGACAGGGAAACACAGGAGAGCATGTTAGACGAGGCTTATCGATTACTTAAGGAAGATGCCTTTATCTTGATAGTCGATTTTGTTTTTGATGACAAAACAAAAAAAATGGGCAGCCTGGGAATTCGTCTAATTGAAAAAATGGCGGGTGGAGAGCATTATTCCAATTTCAAAAAGTATATCCAAAATAATGGCTTGGCGAGTTTGGTGAAAGAAGATAAGTTCAAATTCATCAAGAATCACAGAATGGCATTTAATGGCGTGACTGTATCAAAATATCAAAAGATATAATGGGAATGAGCAGGGTCACGAAACACGCAACTTGATGTCCTAAAAAACAAGAGTCGGTTTTAAGACCCCATATGAAAACTCATAAGTGTCCTCTACTGGCAAAAATGCAAATCGCAGAAGGCGCGGTAGGGATTACCTGTGCAAAGATTAGTGAGGCACAACAACCCGGATCGCTATCACGAATCGCTGGACAATATGACCCCGGCGGATGTGTATTATGGGCTAACCGAGGAGGGGAAGCTTCAACATTATTCACCGTTAAAGCATGTTCTAGGTGGATATTTCTATTACTAAAATGCGTGTTTTTGAGCGATCACAATTTGAACGTGCTGTGGAACAAATTCTATCAGAGGAACTACAATTTCAAGCCTGGATTGCTACCGCAGAAGGCACCTTGCTTTCCAAGCTCGAATGGTATCTTCTGAGAAACCAGGTGTTGGAGCGGCAGAGAAGTTGATAAAAAATTTCAATTTCTCCTTAATTTTCTTCAAGATGGGATAATCCCTTCAGGACGGACTGAAGCGATTATAAGAAAACAGTTGTATGAATATAGAAAGCTCGGAAAGGAATAGCCTGATCAACCTAGGACTTAATATCATGCCCATCACCAGTTTATTGAAAAGAGACATTTTGAAATCTTCCACTTATAGCAGACAATCAAAAAAACTTCTCTTTACCACCTTTAATTGCGCGAAGTCTCAACTAATCCCATTGCAAACCTTGCAAGAAATTCAGAATGATGACCTGGTAATGGCTCTAACTGGCCTTGCGGGCGGTATTTTGAATAATGGTTCAACCTGTGGCGTTGTGATTGGCGGTGCGATTAGCTCTGCCATGATTAGGGACAAAGAGTTGGCTGGGCAGTGGAAACTTGATGATAAAATTCAGCTCTTAAACGAGATTAGAGCGGATGTCACTTGGTTTGAGAATTATTTTGGCACGTCACTCTGCCGTGAAAGAGCAGACCTTAATTATCAAAGGATCACTGTACTTGGGTTACTCAATCCAAAAAAAGTCAAAGGGTGTGTCGCGCGGTCTGGCGCGAGCATGGAGTATTTTCTAAAGAAATTTGATTCTACGAAGAAAATTCAAAACAAATCACCCCATCATAACCCCCAAACCGCGGAGCATTGTGCTCAAAAAATACTCAAAGAAATCAGGAACGAAACTGAAATTGGCAACGAAAAACTGGAGCGGATATCAGTCGCTTTAGATGGCGGTATAGGATTATCTGGCGGCGGATGCGGCGCTCTTTCAGGCGCACTCATGGCACTGGGACTTAGGTACGCTTTGGATCCAAAAAACACAGAACCTGATAAACTGAGAAATATCTACAAATCTATGGATTCCGAGTTTTTCACGATGGCAAAAATTTTAGTGAGCCAATTTATAAAAGAATTCGAATATTTCGAATGTTCGAGAATTACTGGGGTAAAATTCAAAGATTGGAATGAATTCAGTGAATTTAGAAATAATTCCTCCTGTGATGCGCTTAACAAATTTCTGGTAGAAAAAACAATTGAATTAATTAATCTCAAAGAATGATTGGAGAATTAACATGTCTTCTCTTGTCAAACGTCTCTTTCGCTGCCTGCCGGTTGCCCGTTCCACCCGAGTATATAATTTCATCCTCAATTGCCTGCGCTTGCCTGCAACCGCACGCACCCACCGCTCTATATCCAGGCTAAGGCACCCAATTTTTCCGTTGCGAATAAAAGTCTGGACGCGACGTTTATGATTATGGCCTTTCACTGCCTGCCTCAGTCTATCAAAGCCCAGGGTCCCTTTCTTGAAAAACTGTTTCTGCAGACTACATAAACATAAAGAGTGGTACAAATAATGGGGTATTTCACCCGAAGCATGAGGGCATGAGGACTCTTGTTCCACTGTCGCTTTCTTCGCCGGGTGGTATTGGCATTATTCGTAGTTTTTTCTAAGATGAAATGGAGGGATATTGATGAGTAAAAATAGAATGAAATTAAGTGACGCCTTGTTGAAAAATATATTACTAGAAGGCTTGCCGATACCGTCTTCGACCGTATTTACGGGTCCTGCGGGGTCTGGTAAACCCATTATAGCCCTGGCAATTATTTCCACTTGGTTGAAAAACGGGGGCAGTGTAGTTGCCGCTCCTTTACAGTTCCCCAACCAAGAATTCATCTCGGGAATATTGAAAGATTTTTACGGAACAGAGATTCAGAACTATGAGCAGAATTTTGTATATGTTCAGTTTGATACCACCGTTGATTCAGTTGAAACGGTGAATCAAAACCAAATGAAGGCAAATTTGGTAAAACCCGAGAATTGGGATAGGATGATTGCCGAAGCAAAGAAAATGACGAAAAAAAGTGATCTTGGTTTGATGCTTTTTTCTACTGCATTAAATCTGCCGCTGTTTTCACCTACCTATGGCGATAGGCTGATGGATAAAATTCAGCAAATGTTCGATGCAAGGGAAATGACGTATGTTTTTTGTGTTAGCACAAGTATGCTAAAAAAGAAAGCAGTAGAAGTGGGTGAAATGGCAGACAACCAAATAGAAGTATGGTTTTCAGAGAGAGCTAATAATTTACTATTGAAAGTCAAAAAAATGAAAGACGGAGCATATTTGAAAGATGAAATAAAAGCTCCCTTCACGCAAGCGATATTAGAAGAGACAGAAAAAATATCTAAGAAATATAAAGTCACTGAAGTTCTCCAGAGGATAAAAAGGATATAAATCCTAACAGACAGTTTGAAAATTGCCATCGAGTTGCGATTACACCAGGTTGCGTTGGGTTGCTGTCAAATATTATGGATTAGCACCTCTTTAGCAGCAAATATCGATTCGTTGACCTTGCGGCAGAATGTCCAGCGGGCTTTGAATCGCAGAGAATGACATCATCAGTTGCGGCGAGCAGTTTCCTATGCCAATTTTGGCACCTTGTGGTTTAAGACTGAAAGTGAAAAATTGATCTGGAGCGAATGCAGTTGATTGATTGCGAATTGCATCATTTACTACAACGTAACTTTGCTGTCTTGCTTGAGGTCAAAGAAGCCGCGAGAGGAGCCGAACAGGTAACACGACTTGGACGAGTTTCTTCGATTGTATGTCAGCATATTAACTTTCACGGAAGATTCGAGTTCTTGGATCCACCTGCACCCATCGATCTTGAGTTTGTGGTTTAGGAGCTAGCCCGGGAGTTATTCAGTATTATCGAAGATATGGATTGAACCTTTTGAGGGGAGGTGCAAAAACCCCATATGGTTTTACTCAATTCTCGGGTGATTTCTTCTGCCTCCTGTATGTACTAATCCTAATATTAAATCTGGATTAGTTATTTGGGGGCAGGTCATTAGAATTCGAACCAATAACCTCGCGATCCTGAGTTCCCACGCGGAGTTTATCCTGAGTACATCGAAGGGCTTTGGATAAGCCCCCCTCCACCATGTTCTATAG
Organism: Anaerolineales bacterium; assembly: GCA_021161345.1. Classification (GTDB taxonomy): domain Bacteria; phylum Chloroflexota; class Anaerolineae; order Anaerolineales; family UBA11858; genus B10-G9. The sequence goes on from JAGHAU010000145.1 coordinate 7,804, forward strand.
ACTACGGAATCCAAAATGGGCTACCTTGGATCGAAACACCTCAAAGAAAGCAATGTCACATAGAATTGGTTTGGATTCCAATGCTGGCTCAGCGTTGTACTTCGTAGTTGAATCCGGGTAACTCTTTCATCTGCTCTACATAACTGGCTTTTCGACAATCCCTTGCTGTTCAAGATTGGCATAGTGGGTGCGGTTGGCACAACTGCGTAACACCGGCCGCAGTTCGTAACTATATTCTTTAATGTTTGATGTGCAGCTTTTACCTCACTTTCTCTTCCGAAACGATGCCGGTTATAGGTATGGCCGAGTTCAGCAATCTATGCGCGCTGGTATCCGTGTAAGCCTGGTAAGCATTGGTATCCGAATTACCATTTTTGTAGGCTTCGTGCCACCCGTCATGTACTGGCATTTCCTTATACAACTGCGCGCGTCGGCCCTCCAATAAATGGCGGGGGCGATCCATGAAATCGGCGGCGCAGAGTACACGCTTTCCCGACACGGCTGCTAAGCGATCTAACCAGCGGAGACCTGCCTCACAACGCAGCAGATGATGATCGAGAATGAGGGTATTTACTCCCCCCAGGGCCAAGCGCAAACCGTTTTTCCATGCTTGCTGTCGCTGCTGTGCGGAAAGTTTGGCAAGATAGAGGGGCGGCCCAGACGCTAGAACGATGTTCGGCTGCCAGGCTAATATCAACGTCACAGCTTCCTCATTTAGGAGTTGGATATCCGAAGCGTGTACAAAAACGCCGTCATCATCCTCAATGCGTGTCATCATCACCGTGTTGGGGCTTGTATGTGGGTCACCGTGAGGTACGGGTATAGAAAACGATAACGAGCCATCCCTTTGCCCCTCGGCGTTGGGCAGGTCTCTGCCCAATATCTCGATTAATGCCTCTCTCCGAGAAGCCATGTTACGAGAAAGTCCATCTGGCCCCTTGCTCCAGATGCGAATTGTGCGGAGTAGTGGGGCAACCTGGTGCGCATTTAGCTGATAAGGATTGGCGTCAGCAAGAGGGATGTGATCGCCGTGGAAGTGACTAAAAACTACATCAGTCGCCTCTTGTAATGCGGATGCGATTTTCCGGCGGATCTGTTCGCCAACAGCCACTTGCGCCGGGTGAGGAAGCAGCCCATTTCGCCGGAAACCCAAGGCAATGCCTGGATCAATGACGATCTTACGGCCCATTACTTCTACCGCACAGGAAAGCCCGCGCACACCGAGAGATTCTGTGCCCAAGATCGTTACGTTCATGGTCGTCCCTATTCCCAAACGCCAGCGATTGACGTGCCACAAGTGGGACAGCATCCCTCTCTGACTATATTTTCAGCGATCCTGTAGTCATGTCGCTGGATCAATAAACGGCCGCACTTTGGACAAAATGTGTTCTGCCCGCTGTCATTCGGTATATTGCCAATGTAAACATAATGCAGACCTTCTTCCAATCCAATCTCCTGCGCCTGCCGCAGGGTATCAATGGGAGTGGGTGGTCGGTCTGTCATCTCATAATGCGGGAAGAAGCGACTGATGTGCCAGGGTGTATCAGGCCCGAGTTCCTTGGACACAAATCGAGCCGCATCCCTCAGTTCGGCTGGATCGTCATTGAGGTCGGGAATGACTAGCGTGGTTACTTCCAACCAAATTCCCAACCTCTTCATCGCCTTCATACTGTCCAAGACTGGCTGGAGACTCGCGCCCACGTAATGATGATAGGTTTTTTCGCGGAATGCTTTTAGGTCTACGTTGGCTGCATCCAGGTAGGGGTGAAAGAAATCCAGCATTTCGACCGTCATGTACCCGTTGGTAATGTAAAGGTTAGCCAGACCGGCCGCATGGGCCAGTCGTGCTGTATCGTAGGCGTACTCAAAGAAGATGGTCGGTTCAGTGTAAGTGTAGGCGATGCTGCGACTGCCGGTTTCCTGGGCGGTTGCGACGATTTGTTTTGGGGTAGCTTCGCGGCCGGTGATCAGATCTTGATCGCGGGGCATTTGGGAAATCTCCCAGTTTTGGCACCATCGACATCGAAAGTTACAACCTGGAGTAGCGACGGAGTAAGCTGAGGAACCGGGGTGAAAGTGGAAGAGAGGTTTTTTCTCTATGGGATCTACGTGTTGGGTGATGGTACGACCGTAAACCAGTGTATAAAGTACCCCATTCCGATTCTCACGCACTTGGCAAACGCCCTTTTTACCATCTGCAATAACGCAATGGTGAGCACATAGATTACAGAGCACGCGGTTTTGCGTAAGTCTCTCGTAGAGCAGGGCCTCCCTACCGTACTTATTCTTTTGAATGTCCATTATTTTTTTCGTTCCTTTATATTTTCCGTTATTACAATTAGCCTTATCCACCAAAGATAGATAGAGCATTTTTCAATAATCCCTTGAAATATTGACAACCCAATCCCGCATTTAGGTTGTTTACTCGTATTGATTGGCGATGTGTCCTTGATTGTGTTCGTCACACCCGAAAGGACTATTTTCTCAAAAGTTAACCTTATGGCGGAAATTGAACAGGAGCAGCTGACTGCAGAGTATGATCACACTCATACAATATCACGCAAGCTTCAGGTCGATTACCGGCGTTCCGTTGATGGCATCCAACCCGCGTACAGTAAGGACATTATTGTCCACATCCAGCAGTTCAACCTTGGTGATCCCAATGGGGTTGGGGCGGTGTGGGCTGCGCAGGGCGAAGACACCACGTCTGGGCCGAGCCTGATCTCCACGCGGATGCTGAAGCAGTTCATATTCCTCGCTCCGATGGAAGTAAAAGACGACCAGCACCTTATCACCCGGCGCTAGACCTGCCAATCCTTTTGAAAGATCAGCGTCAATAACGATACGGGAGACTGAATCACTCAGCTTATCAATGTCCGTTGGCTCGGCAATCTCGTTTTCCACATAGCCAATTGCCTGGAAAGACAGACTCCCAGATACCAACTTCTCCGGTACGGGGCAGGCATTAGAGAAGGTAGTTACCATCACCACTTCACTCTTCTCGGCAACGTTCTGGAAGGCGCGCTGAAGCGCTCTGAAGATGTTGGCGCTGTCACCCGCGATCAGACTGCTCATGGGCCCGGGCGTTACCTCCAGGCCTTGTTGGCGGAAGATTTCAAGGGCATTGTCGATTGTGGAGGATAATTCTGGCCGTCGAAGTGGATATAGGCTTACTTGGGCAGTCAGTTCCATTGTCTCTACTTGCAGGGGTATGACGCAAAGGAAACGAAGTGGGTTGATGCCGGTGTTGACAAATTGGTGCTCCTCATATGGCAGCACCAGGACTGTGTCGTCAGGACCCAATGCATACTCACGGGACTTGCCTTGCAGGAGACCTTGGCCGCTGAGAACGAAGACCTCATGCTCGTGGGCATGACTGTGGTAAGGAGTAGAAGCTCCCGGTTCGACTTCGAAAAGCCGCAGTGCAAAGGTTGGCGCACCGTCGGCTGCGGACCAGAGCCAGCTCACCGTTACCCCTGGCACACCTTCCACTGGTAATTTCGCTACTTCTGGACTGTTTTTTAATTTCATATCGCCTATCCTTGAAATCAATTATAAGTGAGTCTCAAACACAATACGATTCTTACCCACGCCCTCGATTCTACTTAGAACTTTCTCCAATTCTGCTTCCAATTCACCTAATTGTGCATCAATGCTGTTGGCGACGAATGTAATTGGTGGTAGGGAGGTCGTTCACCTTGCTGTTTTAAGCCCCCTGGCCGAGCTTGATTGTTGTCATCATCTCGCGGTTGTGAAGCGTGAGCGATCCCAATGATCGGGCTGAGACAAAGTGTCCTGTACCCTGCTAACCCTTGCTCTATGGGATCTTGCTAGTGAGGGACATATCCACTTCTTGCAGATATTTGACCTCTGAACCATGATGATAGGCAAGCCATCCCAACTCTAGGTTCTTCTTCTGGGGGCAGCTTGTTTCAATTGGTGGTGTCTGGAGGAATGGATCTAGAAAAAATTAGGCTTTTCATTCCTTTTGTAAACTTGTGTCATGTATTAAATCGCAATTCGAGTATGCGATCCAAAAGCATCTGGATAATATGTTTCTGAATTGAATAGCCGATTTGACAATCTTTTTCCATAAGCTTTCGGAGTTCCTCAGCATCAAGTACCAGCGTCTCGATCTCTGAAAGACAACGAGCAGTAGAGGAATACATATAGGGGTCAATGAGCGATGAACACCCAAGAATCTCGCCTTCACCCAACGCGTCCACATGTGTCGGGTTATCCTCGCCGACGTTGTACAAAACTTCGACCTCTCCAGTGGCCAGCATGTAGAGATGCGTTCCTGGTTTTTCATCTTGAAAGAGAATGTGTCCGGGATAAAAGCATTCCTCTCTGGCTAATTGGGCAACTGCTTGGCGTTGATCTTCTGTGAGAGCACGGAAACAAGTATATCGTGTTAATCGATCTGGATTAGTTGGCATCATTTACCTCCATTTTCTGAGACCTATAATATTTATCGAAAAGATGGTTACACGAATTTATGAAGTCATAAGAACAATGGTTCCGAAGGGGATGGGGAGCGGGATTGGTCATTTGATTTAAGGCACAGACCGATTCCGATGAAGCCACCCCATGGCAGAGGTAATGCACAAGGGAAAAATTTCCACAGTGTTGTTCGCCAGAAAATTTCGGATGCATAATTCTTAATTGCCCCTAGCATCTGGATCATTTCGTTGGGTGTGAAGAAGTGGGCTGATTGCCAGGGGGGAGCACCTTTTAGTTGATATTCTCTACCGATCCAGCTTTCCCGGTTGATAACTCCAAGGAACACACCCTTCCTGGCTACCCGCGTCGCTTCCCGAAGGACGATTGATGGATCTTCTACGAACTCGATTGTGGTGATCATGGCGACGAGGTCGACAGCACCATCTTCAAAAGGAAGGTGCAAGGCATCGCCCTGCACTGCAGCGCGCAGTCCACGTTGCCTCGCTTCCGCCAGCATAGCCGAGGATATATCGAACCCTGCTGCTCTCAACCCAATGGATTCAAACCATCGCGTGAAATGTCCTGTACCACAGCCCACATCCAAAATGGAGATAGACTCTTGGAAATGCTCGATCAACCACTTCAGAAGTGTCTTCTCAAGGCGGTCTGCGCGGCGCCCTCGGTTCATGTACCAATCCTCGTATCCATGAACGAGAGACAGGTCATCGAAGGGATTTATGTTTATCTGTTTTTCGGCCATCTTCTCATTCCAGTACTCGAGGATATTCGCCTTTCAGCATCAAATCCGACGCAACTATGGAAGTGCTTCGCGGTCCCCGCTTTTCCCTTTCTGGAATTCGCTCACTCTGCTCGATTATTAGGCATAGTGATTCGTCTCAAGTAGAAATGCCTTCCGCTATATGAGAGCTCAACGAGTTTGTCCTGTTCTATAAGTCCTTCCACAAGGGCCCAATTCGCCCCACTCTTCGTTAGAAGCTGCTCGACAGCGTCCTCCCGCATAGGGTGCACTGCGGTGATGCTCAGCAAATCCTGTTCGGTGTCTCCGGTGGAGGCGAAAGCATTGCCCTCATAGCCGAGGAGAAGCTCGACTTGGTCTACCTGTTGCTTGAAGAGATGGTAGGCTTGGTGGATTTGTTCTTCTTCTGCAGGGTGCACCCATTCCTCTGCAGGTGGACGAGTTGGGATCGCGATATACGCCACCTTGGGTTTAATCTCACCAAGGAAGCGGGCGGTCTCCCGCAGGTTGGCCTCATCATCGTTGACTCCCTTGACGAGCATTGTCTCGGTGGCGAGATCGCCTTCAAAGACTCTTGCGAAGTCACTTATGCCTCCCAAGACATTGTGGAGATTGAGTTCCCCGTGAGGGCGGTTGATTTGGTGCCAGGTAGGCTCCCGAACGGCGTCTACTTTCAAAGACACCCAATCCGCGCCCATGAGATCATCTCGGACATCCTCTCGCCAGATGAGGGAAGCATTACTGATCACGGCGATCGGTATGTCCAGTTCACTCAACGCTGAGATCTCAGCGGCCAGATTAAGATCAAGGGTAGGCTCACCGTCAGGGA
>JAGHAU010000274.1 GCA_021161345.1 Anaerolineales bacterium
GATCAGGTCTTGGATATTAACCCGGAGGAAAAAACCGCAATCGCCCAGCCCGGCGTTATTCTGGGATCACTTAACCGTAAATTGGCAGCTTATCAGCTGTTGTTTGGTCCTGATCCTGCCAGCGCAGATCGAGCTACCATTGGGGGAGTGCTGGGGAATAATGCTACTGGCGCCCATTCCATCTTATACGGCATGTCCCATGACCACCTCCTGGAAGCTGAGACAGTCCTATCTGATGGAAGCAGTGCCTTGTTGAAAGCACACGAAAATGGAACCCTTTCAGGCGTCCTTCAAAAAAACACCCTGGAAAGTTCCATTTACCGCAAAGTCCCAAAAATCCTGGAACATTATCAGGAAGAGATCAAGAATAATTACCCTAAAACCTTCCGGAGCGTAGCTGGATATAACCTGAATATTCTGGCAAGGCAAAAAGCCATCAACCCCGCCACATTGCTGGTGGGATCTGAAGGCACCCTGGGAATCATAACTGCCGCCAAACTGAATCTGGTTCCTCTGCCTGCTCATAAAACACTCTACTTGATCCACTTCCAGGATCTGGGAGAAGCCTTATCCGCGACGCCAGATATCCTGGAAACCCATCCCAGCGCCGTGGAATTGATAGACCGCATGTTGCTCCAATTGGCCAGGGCTAACCCTGCCTATCGCCCTTTACTGGAAGCAATCCAGGGGGATCCCGAAGCAGTCCTGGTGGTTGAATACCAGGCAGATGAAAAAGGCTCGATCACGGGAAGAGAAAATATACTCAAACGTTTTGGTCCAACAGTTCCGCTTATAGAACCCCGGGCACAGGACCAGATCTGGGAAGCTCGCAAGGTCGGTTTGGGTATATTACAAAGCAAAAAGGGTGACGCGAAACCCACAACTTTCATCGAGGATGCCGCAGTTCCGGTTGAAAACCTGGCTTCTTATGCACTGGGAATTAAAGCATTTGGCAAAGAAATCGGTATTGGAGAGATCGCTTTTTATGCCCATGCTAGCGCAGGCTGCTTACATATTCGCCCCCAGGTAAATCTCAAGAGCAGAGATGGCTTGAGACAAATGCGGCAGCTGGCAGAAAAATCGCTGTCCCTGGTCCAGAAGTTTGGAGGAACTACCAGCGGAGAACATGGGGAAGGATTCGCCCGGGGCGAATTTACAGAAAAGCTCTACGGCCCGGCACTCAGAACAGCTTTCCAGGAAATCAAAGAGGTTTTTGATCCTGATTATCGCTTGAATCCCGGAAAGATCATCAACCCGCCTGCCATGGACCAGAGCAATCTGCTGCGCTACGGAGTGGATTATCAGGCTGAGCTCAAACCTGCCCGGACATTATTGAGCTTTGAAGAAGATCTTGGTTTTGACAGTGCAGTGGAAATGTGCAACGGGGCAGGCGTTTGCCGCCAGCTGGAAGGCGGCGTGATGTGCCCCTCTTTCCAGGCTACCCGGGATGAGAATTACAGCACCCGGGGCCGGTCCAATCTTCTTCGGGCAGCTATGACCGGTAAGCTGGGCCCCAAAGGGATGACATCCCTGGAGCTTTACCAAACACTCGACCTGTGCCTCTCCTGCCAGGCTTGCCTGAGTGAATGTCCCTCCGCAGTGGACATGAGCAAATTGAAGGCAGAGTTCCTGCACGGATATTATAAGGAGCACGGCATTCCTTTCCGGAGCTGGTTTTTTGCCAATATCGCTGAGGTGAGTCGACTGGCCCATTTATTTGCGCCCCTGGTCAATCTGATCCTGGGCTCTCCCCTATCTGGACTGCTGTCCCTGATCGGGATTCACCCGCAGCGAAAAATGCCCTCTTTTGCCAACCAGACCTTTACGGACTGGTATGGGAAAGAACAGATCCAGAATGAACAATCTGAAGGACAGCAGGCCGTATTCTTCTATGATACCTACCTGGAATACAACTATCCTCACATTGGAAAAGCCCTGGTAAACATTTGCCAGAAAGCAGGCCTGGGCCTGATCGTGTTGAAGGAAAAAGTGGATTCTGGTCGGCCAGCCTATTCAAAGGGCGTATTAGATAAAGCCCAATCGCTCGCCCGAAAGAACATCGAACTATTAACTCCTTACGCTGAACAGGGAATTCCCATTATTGGCTGTGAACCCAGCGTGATGGTGATGTTGAAAAAGGAATACCGAGACCTTGTCCCGGGACCAGCCGCTGACCGGATCTCTGATGTAGCAATGCTGGCGGAAGATTTTCTGCTTCAGGAAGTAGCTGGAGGTCGGGTCCAATTCAAATTTGATAAACACCCCCGCAAGATCCTATATCACGGCCACTGCCAGCAGAAAGCAAATTTTGGCACTGCAGCGACCCTGCAAATGCTGCGGTTGATATCCGGGAGCACAGTGGAAGAGATTGAAGCTGGCTGCTGCGGTATGGCAGGCGCTTTTGGATATGAAAAAGAACATTATCAGTTATCCCTGGAAATTGCAGAATTGGAGCTTGCCCCGCAGATTCGGAAAGCCGCTAATAACACCATCATCTGCGCTTCAGGTACTTCCTGTAGAGAACAGATCGCTCATACTACAGAACGAACGGCCAAACACCCTCTTGAAGTTTTTGCGGAAGCACTGGTTTGAAACTTAATTCCAATGTTTTCGTATTCAATATCGCAAAGCACTTAACCTGAAAATATAGTAGAAAAGGGATAATTACAATGGAATGGATTTCATCACCTGAAGCCTGGATAGCTCTCTTAACACTAACTGCTCTTGAGATCGTATTGGGCATTGACAACATCATCTTCATCTCTATCCTTGCCGGAAAACTCCCGGAAAGCCAGCAGAAAACCGGCAGGCAGGTTGGCCTGCTGATGGC
>JAGHAU010000112.1 GCA_021161345.1 Anaerolineales bacterium
CTGTAAGGAATGTGATTTTCCAACCTGTTTGGCCTTTGCAATGAAATTGGCCGCCAAACAAGTTGAATTGGCAAAATGCCCTTACGTTAGTGAGGAATCAGCTGCACTACTGGCAGAAGCTTCTGCCCCGCCTGTTCGTCCCGTCACGATCAAATCAAATGGGTATGAGGTGAAAGGCGGAAATGAAATCGTATTATTCCGCCATAACAAAAAATTCTTCAGCCCGCCCGGCATATTTGTTCGGGTATATGATGATCAATCCGCGGAAGACATCAAGGCCAAAGTTAAACCGGTCTCCGATTATATTGTGGATTATGTGGGCATGGAACTCACAATGGGCGGAATCGCTGTTCAGGCCCGTGGAGGAGATTTTGGTGCCGCGGTGAAGGCTGTCCGAGAAGCCAGCTCCCTGCCGTTGATCCTGATTGCACCCCCAGCTGCTTTGAAAGATGCACTGGGTGGCCTGGGCGCTGATGATACACCACTTTTAGGCAGCGCAACTACTGAAAACTGGGAAGAAATGGCAGCATTGGCAAAAGAATTCAACGCTCCTCTGACAGTCGAGGCCGGCAATATCGATGATATGGTGGGTCTGGTTGAAAAATTGGAAAGTAAGGAACTGAAGGATTTTGTTCTGTCACCAAAACAGAGAACTATGATCGGAACCTTAACCGCCAACACAACCATCAGACGGATGGCGCTGAAGGAAAATTTCCACCCCCTTGGATACCCAATCATTAATTTTCCGGGCGACGCAGGTGATCCTGCCCGCGAACTGTCTCTGGCAATGCAGGCTGTTGGAAAATACGGCAGTTTCATAGTGATGGATACCTTTGATCCTGCCACTGCCTATTCGCTGCTTGTACTTCGCGCAAATATCTACACAGATCCACAGGAACCCATTCAGGTTACTCCGGGAATTTATGAGATCAACGACCCTGGACCTGAGGATCCTTTCCTTGTTACCACGAACTTCAGCATTACCTATTTCAGCGTGGCCAACGAAGTGGAAAGTATGGGCCTGCCAGCTTGGCTTCTGGTAACGGATTCAGAAGGCATGAGCGTGCTTACCGCCTGGGCAGCCGGAAAGTTCGATGCTGAAATTATCGCCAGGGATGCCAAGAAATTCAAAGCGGCTGAGAAAGTGGAAAAGAAGCGCATTGTCCTGCCAGGTCACACGGCTGTATTATCAGGTGAACTTGAAGAAGAAATGCCCGATTGGGAAGTTAAGGTTGGTCCAAAAGAAGCTGTGGACTTGCCCGCGTTCATGAAAGAAGTAATGTAAGATTGGCGGGTGAAGTCAGCAAGCGAGGCAGAAGTACTCTATAATAACAGGTAGGGCAGCCGTTCACTCTTTGAAATGGTCCCTACCTTTTATTTTCAAGATATATTAACCAAATATTAGCCTATCTTATTAGTTGAAGAGATAAAAGAGACAGGTCATTATGGCAACATCATTTTCTGTGAAGTTTGATATTTCTGACGAACCGGTAGAAGTTCCGGGAGGAACATTACTGACAGATGCCGCAGAAAAAGCCGGCATTAAAATCAACCAACCCTGCGGAGGACAGGGCCGCTGCGGACAGTGTGCTGTTCAGGTAACCTCCGGCCAAGTTCGCAGGCGGAGCACAATACGTTTGTCCGCTGAAGATGTAGAGGATGGGTATGCCCTTGCTTGCCAGACAGTTGTTGAGGGTGACCTTAAAGTGGTTGTCCCACCGCAGGAAAAGATCCAACAACATCTGACAACAGGACAATTAGCAGCCGATGTTGTCGTGCCTTCCGGGTATGACTATCACAAAGATCAAACGATCCAACGCATCCCTGTAACCTTAAAACAACCCTCCATGGAGGACCAAACAAGCGACTGGGCTCGTTTAAAGACTGCTATGCTCCAGGAGACAGGGCTGAATGAGATATTGATCTCTCTGCCTATCTTGCAGAAACTCCCAACAGTCCTGCGTGAGGGGGACTGGAAAGTTTCCCCGGTCCTGTATGTTGAAAACGGAATGGAAAAAGAGGGTTCCGCCGAAGTGGTAGACTTGCTGCCTGGATTGATCCCTGAGAATATCCCACTCTGGGGAGCGGCAGTGGATATTGGAACAACCACGGTAAAGGTGATGCTGGTTGATCTGATCAGCGGTGAGCCCAAGGGGCAGGCCACTGAATATAATGCCCAGATCGCCCGTGGGGAGGATGTCATCTCCCGGATCATATTTGCCGGGAAAGGGGAAGGTGATAAAACTCTAAGATCACTGGTTCTGGAGACCATCAATGAGCTGCTTGAACGAGCTTGCCAGAGAGGAAAATCGTGCAACGACACGATCTATAAAACCATCTTGTCTGGGAACAGCACCATGATTCACTTACTGCTGCAGATACCTCCCTCCAGCATTCGCCTGGCTCCTTATATTACAGTCGCAAACAATATACCAGTGATGAGTGCCCTGGAAGCGGGATTAAGAACTCATCCCACAGGGAAAGTGATCTGCCTGCCAGGGGTTGCCAGTTATGTTGGGTCAGATATTACGGCAGGTGTACTATCTTCTGGGCTGTCCGAAACCGAGAAGATCACACTCTTCCTGGATGTGGGCACCAATGGAGAGATGGTTCTAGGTTCTAAGGAATGGCTGGTGACCTGCGCTTGTTCGGCTGGTCCCGCATTTGAAGGCGCAGGGGTTTTACACGGTATGCGGGCGACCACCGGAGCAATCGATGAGGTCTGGATCAACGAAGAAACCAAAGAAGCAGCCTGGCGCGTGATCGGGGACGGGAAGCCAAAAGGATTATGCGGCAGCGCCCTGATTTCACTGCTGGCAGAGCTGTTAATGACCGGGGTTATCAATAAAAGCGGTCGTTTTGACACTTCCCTGGATACAAAACGTGTCCGGAAAGGTTCCCATGGCGGTGAATATGTCGTCAGCTGGGCGGACGAAACCGAGATTGACGAGGATATCATCCTGACTGAAGTGGATATTGATAACCTGATGCGCGCCAAAGCAGCCATTTTTGCAGGATTCTCGGTTTTGGGTGAAAGTGTGGGTATACCCCTTGAATCTGTCGAACAGGTCCTGATCGGCGGCGGGTTCGGACAGTATATCAATGTTGAGAAGGCGGTTCAGATAGGATTGCTTCCTGATATGCCCTGGGAACGCTTCCAATTCCTGGGAAACACTTCATTAAAAGGAGCGTATTTGGCGCTGTTGGATCTTAAAAATCAGCAGGAGATCTCAGAAATCGCCAACCGAATGACCTATATTGAACTTTCAGCAGATAACCGCTTTTTTGACGCTTTTACATCAGCAATGTTTTTGCCCCATACCGATATGACCCTCTTCCCATCTGTGAAGATCGGTGGGGATAAATAGCCCGGTGCAAGAGTGAATTATAATAACCTTAGCAAAACCAAGAGAGGATTGAGGAGGCATTTGTATGTACATTATTGGAGAGAATATTCATATCATATCCCCGAGTGTAAAAAAGGCTTTGGCTGAACGGGATGCTGAGTTCTTTAAGAAATCAGCCATCCAGCAGGTTGAGATGGGTGCCAGTGCTGTTGACCTGAACCTGGGAAGACAGAAACACGAATGGGAAGAGATCTTTCCCTGGATTACCAAGATCGTCCAGGAAGTTGTGGATGTCCCGCTCTCCATCGACAGCACCAATGTGGATGGGATTGAGGCTGCCTTGAAGGTGATCACCAAGGCCCGCCCGATCATCAACTCCACCTCTGCGGAAGGGAAACGCCTGGAGCAAGTTCCCCTATTGGCGAAAAAATATGACGCTCAGTTGATTGCCCTGACTTTAAAGAAAGAAGGCATCCCTGTCGGAGCCGATGAGCGTGTGAATATTGCCCTGGAATATTTAATACCCAGAGCTATTGAAGTAGGCATGGAGATGCCGGACTTGATCATTGATCCGCTGGTTTTGACTGTTTCCGGATGCCAGGAATACTGTCCGGAATTGATCGAAGCTGTCAGGACGATCAAGTTTGCGGGTGATCCACCCCCTTCAATCTCCGTCGGTCTATCCAATGTTTCTAACGCTGTGCCAGAAGAAACCCGTCCGATCCTTAACCGGGTTTATCTTGCCATGTTGATGGGCGCCGGTCTGGAAATGATGATTGCTGATCCCTTTGATGAAAAACAGAACGAAGTCATCCGTATCATTGAAGAGCGGGATGAGGGAACCGCCCTGGGCAAACTCTATTTGAAATTGCATGATGCCACCGAAGCGATGAGCGAAATCACCAAGGCAGATATTGATGAAAACGACCCCGAACAGGTCGCAGTCTGGAAATCCGTTCAGGTGCTTCTGAACAAAGTAATTTACGCAGATTCCTTCCTGGAACAGTAAACCAGATTGAGTCTTGGATCATATAGGGACGAAGTCCTTTTGGAAGGACTTCGTCCCCTTTTTATTTAAATGTCATGCTAAACGACACCTGATGAGAGGATAAATGCTAGGTAAATTCAAAAAATGAATCATCTATAATAAAACCGCCCTAATCATTGAAGTAATTCCAGCTTACACAATAAAAGAAATTGGAGGACTCATGTCTGATGAAATGTTCAATGTGGAAGCCCTGCTAGAAAAAGCAAAAAAACCAGCAGCTGATGCCCTTAAATTGCATCCCTTTTACAAAGGAAAGATGGAAACCACACTGAAATGCACAGTGCGAAGTATCGATGATTTTGCGATCTGGTATACACCGGGTGTAGCCGCACCCTGCCGGGAAATTCACAAGGATCCAGAGATGATCTATCAGCACACCAGCAAAGGGAATACCATTGCTGTGATCAGTGACGGAACCCGGGTGCTGGGACTGGGGGATATTGGTCCAAAAGCCGGCCTTCCGGTAATGGAAGGAAAAGCGCTTCTGTTCAAATACCTCGGCGGCGTAGATGCAGTCCCGATCATGCTGGACACCAAAGACCCTGATGTTTTCATTGAGACGGTGCTGCTGCTGCAGTCCTCATTCGGAGGAATCAACCTGGAGGATATCGCCCAGCCCAAATGTTTCCGGATCCTGGATGAACTGCGCGAGAAGTGTGAGATCCCCGTCTGGCACGATGATCAACAAGGTACAGCAACTGTAACGCTGGCTGGATTGATGAACGCACTAAAAGTTGTGGGCAAAGATAAAAAGGATATTAGCATAGCATTTATTGGAACAGGCGCCTCCAACGTGGCCATTTCCCGGCTGATCTACAGTTGGGGCGTTAATCCCGCCCATTGTTTGCATGTGGACAGTAAAGGTATTTTGGGAAAACACCGAGAGGATATCCAGGAGAAGAAGGATCTTTATATAGATAAATGGAGACTTTGCCAGATAACAAACCCGGAAGGTAGGCAGGGCGGCATCGGAGATGCCATGCAGGGAGCGGATGTCGTGATCGCTCTCTCCAAACCCGGCCCCGATGTGATCAAACCAGAATGGGTCCAATCCATGAATACGGACGCGATCGTTTTCAGCTGTGCCAACCCTATTCCCGAGATCTGGCCCTGGGTAGCCAAGGAAGCTGGCGCCAGGGTGGTTTCTACCGGACGATCCGATTTTCCAAACCAGGTCAATAACTCCCTCGGTTTCCCCGGCATTTTCAGAGGAGTATTGGATGTGAGAGCATCAACGATCACAGACGAGATGTGTTTTGCCGCGGCAGAAGCCCTGGCAGACCAGATTGGTGATCAACTAGATGAGGACCATCTTCTTCCCACGATGGATGATTGGGAGGTATTTGCCAAAGAAGCAGCTGCAGTTGGTATGAAGGCCCAGGAACAGGGTGTTGCCAAAATAGAGCGGACATATGACGAGCTTTATGAGAGCGCCATGAAGGTGATAAAAAGGTCCAGGGATCTGACGTCGCTGATGGAGAAGGAAGGATTCATTCCAGCCCCACCCGAAGATTGAAGTACTGTTTGATCATCTGTAACAAGGCCAGCGTGGGTACTTTGTATCACCGGTACCCTCGCTGGTATTGGTTTATAAGGGTAATTTTCCCTACTTGAGGATGATTTTGCCAAACCAGATTTAATATGGGACTTGATTTTTTCACGAGTACAGTATACTCAATGGAACTCTCGTTATTCATGAACCAATTATGTGGGTCATCCCGGGTGATATTTCAGGGATAAACATAACAAGAAGTTGACAGGATTTGAAAGTTGTTTATAATCAAATCCCAAGTACTTTTTTTGAGTAAAAAATTCTCAGGGGGAAAATCCTAAAGGAAACCCAAAAACGAATTTTACCTTTAGGCGGAGCCAAGTGGGGAATAGAACAAGGCACCAGTAATCAGAGAGATTTGACTTACTCGAACAGGACCATATTTCTTTTACAATTTTCCTTATTTTTGTTCCCGTTTTATTTTGGGAGCTATTTGCATATATAAGCAGTTAAGGAGGTGATGCCTGGGGACAATATCTATTAAAAACCCGAACAAGAACTACCCTATTTCTAATTCTCAATAGGAGGAGAAACAGTGTCAAAGAAACTATTTTTTATACTTATATCAGTGTTGATGATCGGTTCCTTCGCTCTCGGTGCCTGCGCCCCGGCACCAGCGCCCGTCGAAGAAGTTGAAGAAGTCGAAGAGGTGGAAGAAGTTGAAGAAGTCGAAGAAGTTGAAGAAGTCGAAGAGGCTGTGGGAGAGAAAATTCCCCTGACCCTTTATTACATGCCTGTAACTCGTTTCTATTATCCCAGCCCGAAAGAGATTGCCGAAGGTATGGCTGCCGATATGGCCAATGCTGGATTTGATGTTCAGCTTGAGCTTGCTGGCGACTGGCCCACATATCTTGGTTTGCGCCGTGAAGGAAACCTGGACGGCCTGTACATGCTCGGTTGGGGTGGTGACAATGGTGACCCCGACAACTTCCTGAACTACTTCTTCGGTTTTGCCGGTGCTGACAAGGTTGGGGATGACGCCTCAGCCTGGGTAAAGAGCCCAGAAGCCCGCGAAGGTTGGTACGCCAACACGGATGTAGCCTATTTGCTTTACCAAGCTTCCATCAATCCTGATCAGGCAGCCCGAGAAGCAATGTACAAACAAGTTGAGAATCTACTGCATGAAGACGTCGCCCGCATCTGGGTGGCACACAATAATACCCCCCTGGTTTTCTCTAGCTCGGTTAGTGGTTATGTGCCGCAGCCTGTGGGAGCAGACTATTTTGAGGGCGTTACTGTTGAAGGTTCTGACACCTTCGTCTTCGGACGCGGTGGTGACTCCGTTCAGTTGGATCCTGCTGTTGTTACCGATGGTGAAAGCTTCCGTGTAACTGGACAGGTTTTGGAACCCCTCTACCAGTATGAACCCGGTTCCACCAAACCAATCCCCGCGCTGGCAGAATCCTGCACCGCCAATGCTGAAAGCACAGAATGGGTTTGTGCTCTACGCCAGGGCGTGAAATTCCATGACGGCACGGACTTTAACGCTGATGCAGTTGTCTTCAACTTTGAACGACAGCGCTTTACTGCTCATGCCCAGCACTATGAGAGCCAAGTGTACGAGTACTATGAGTACATGTGGGGCGGCTTTGATGATGCAAGCATTATCTCCGCAGTTGAAAAAGTCGATGATTACACTGTAAAATTTACTCTTTCACAACCACTGGCACCCTTCCTGGCTAACCTGGCTATGGATATCTTCGCGATTTCCAGCCCGACTGCAATGGAAGCAGCTGGTGAAGACTATGGTCTTCCCTCCAATGGCGCCGTTGGAACTGGCCCCTTCAAATTTGTGGAATGGGTAGAAGGCGACCACATCACAATTGAAGCCAATACTGACTACTGGGGCGGTGCGCCCACAGTGGACCAGATTGTGTTCCGGGTCATCGCAGATGACTCCGCTCGCTTCCTGGCCTTGCAGGCTGGCGATATCCAGGGCTTTGAACAGGCCGTGGTTGAGGATCTAGTGACAGCTGAAGCTGCTGCTGATCTTTATGTTATGACCAGACCAGCGCTCAACACTGGCTACTTGGCCTTCAGCTACAAGATCGTCGAGTTCCAGGATGTTCGTGTTCGTGAGGCCCTTGCCCACGCTATCAACCGTGAGGGGTTAATTGAAAACTTCTACGGTGCGTATGGCGAAGCAGCATCCAACTTCCTGCCTCCGTTGATCTGGGGTCACGATGACACCATCGTGGATTGGGAATATAATCCCGAGCTATCCCTGCAGTTGTTAGCAGATGCCGGATTCCCGGATGGAATCAGTGAAGTAACTATTGACCCCGCTTACGTTACTGAGTAAACCCTCTCAGGTAGTTAAATTATCTGATGGTGTAGGTTAGGTCAATCTGTAGTAACAAAGGAGGGGCGTTACCCGCCCCTCCTTTCTGTAAGGAATTATTGGAGGTCTTCTTTGACTCGTTATATTATTCGACGAATCATCTCTGTGATACCCACTCTGATTGGGGTCACTTTTGTGATTTTTATGTTTCAGCGGCTGATACCCGGTGATCCTGCCATTGCAATGCTGGGAGAACACGCTACTGACGAAAGCATCGAACGGATCCGAGAACAATTGGGTCTAAACCGCCCGCTTTTCCTGGATCGTGATGCGCTCGCAGAAGGGGACGTCGACGGCTTTTTTGACAGCCAGTATTTTAATTATATGGGCCGCCTGAGCCGACTGGATTTAGGTAATTCCATTCACAGGCGAATTCCCGTCCTGGAAACGTTGAAGCTGAGATTCCCGGCAACAGTTGAACTTTCATTACTTTCCATGATCATCGCCGTCATGATAGGTATACCGGTGGGTATTATTTCAGCATCTCGCAGAAATTCCCTGATAGACAGTATCAGTATGGTGGGTTCTCTCGTGGGTGTCTCAATGCCCATCTTTTGGCTAGGATTGATGGAAATCATGCTCTTTGCTGTGATCTTACAATGGCTTCCAGCCGGTGCCCGACTGAGTACTGGTTTCGAAATTGATGGAATCACTCATTTATATCTGGTCGACAGCTTGATCACTGGGAATTGGCCAGGATTTAAAGATTCTTTATCCCATATTATTTTGCCTGCAGTGGCCCTGGCGACTATCCCGATGGGTATTATTGCCAGAATGACCCGGTCCAGCATGCTGGATGTGCTCCAGGAGGATTACATCAGAACAGCCAGAGCAAAGGGGTTGGGGGGTAGGCTGGTGTTGTATCGGCATGCCCTGAAAAATGCGGCTTTGCCAGTGGTAACGATCATCGGACTTCAGGCTGGCACTTTGTTAGCCGGAGCCGTATTAACCGAAACGATCTTTTCCTGGCCTGGGATCGGCCGCTGGGTTTATGATGCTATTCTTGGCCGTGATTACCCCATTGTGCAGGGCGGCACCTTGTTAATTGCGCTGGTATTTGTTGGGGTAAACCTGATTGTAGATATTTTATATGCACTGCTGGATCCAAGGATCCGGTATAAATAAGGAAGCTTTATGGCACAGATCAATCAGGAAGATTTTACTGTAACTGATTTTGCGGTTCGGGAGCACCGTTCCTTGTGGGGCGATGCCTGGAGGCGGCTTATCTCCAGTAATACAGCCCGTCTGGGTATGTTTATCGTGATCTTGTTTGTTTTCTCGGCAACTTTTTCGCATTATTTTTGGGAATATGAGCCGAAGAAGGACCTGGATTACTCATTAAAATTAAAAGCCCCTAACCTGGTAGTGACTGAAGAAATACCTTCCATCCATCCCTTTGGTACTGATAAACTGGGACGCGATATTTTTCGGAGAGTTGTGCATGGTGGATGGAACTCCCTCCGGGTGGGTATTGTAGCAGTTGGTATCTCATTGGCTTTTGGAGGTGTGATAGGTTTACTGACCGGTTTTTATGAAACTGTCACTATGACAGCCGCAGAGAGGATTGTGTTATTCGGTATAACCGGATTTTTGTTGGGTTTGTTATCCGCCTGGATTGCAGACCAACTTTTCCAAATAGTGGTGTTTACCGGATTGGGCATTGCAGCCGGTTATTTTATAGATTTTCTAGCTGGTAAGTTTCAACGGGCATTATTCTTTGGCGTTCTTGGTGCCCTTGCCAGTGCAGTCCCGGCTTTGTTTGTCAGTCCTTTTGTGGCCCTCGTTTGCGGAATCCTGGGTTTGTTGTCTGGCGTGTTGTTATCTATGGCTCTGGATGGACGATTTTTTTCGAATGTGATGATGCGGATCATGGATATGATCTTATCTTTCCCGGGTTATTTGCTTGCGATCGCCATTGTTGCTTTTTTGGGACCTGGCCTTGGAAAAGGTATGATAGCAATTGGTGTTGTGGGGATACCCGTTTACGCTAGATTAACCAGATCGGCGGTATTGTCCGTAGTCCATAAAGAATACATCCTGGCTGCACAGTCTGTAGGAGAATCTCATGGAC
>JAGHAU010000050.1 GCA_021161345.1 Anaerolineales bacterium
GTCACGATCTGGGCTTAAAAGAAGGCTTAGCGCATTTGTTGGAGGCTTTGGTAAAAGAAGCTCCGGATGTGAATTGGTTCCGTATTTTGTACGCTTACCCGGGATATATCACGGATCGATTGATTGATGTGATGGCTAACTCAAAACAGATCCTGCCCTATATTGACATTCCCCTGCAGCATGCTGACCCCGATATCCTGAAAAAGATGCGCCGGCCCGCAAACATGGACTGGGTTTATGGCACGGTTGAAAAACTCCGGAACAAAATGCCCGATCTGGCCCTGCGAACTACTTTTATAGTGGGTTATCCTGGGGAGACAGACCTGGCTTTCCAGAAGTTGGTGGATTTTGTAGAGGAGATGCGATTTGATCGGGTTGGCACTTTTAAGTTTTCGTTTGAGCCCGGTACTACATCCGAGGTTTACGGAGATCCAGTTCCGCCACAAGTTAAAGAGGAACGCCAGGAAATATTAATGCTTAAACAACAGGAGATTTCTCTTCAGATCAACCAAGCGTTAATTGGCAAATCAGTGGATGTTTTGATCGAGGGACAGGGTGAAGTCGAAGGATCCAGTGATGTGATTTCCCTTGGACGCAGTTACCGGGATGCGCCAGAGATTGATGGTATGGTAATTGTGGAAGGTGCCTTGCCGGAAGGAGAGATTGTCCCTGTAAAGATAACTGGCGCGATGGTTTATGACCTTACCGCTGTTCTACTCCAATAAAAAAAAGTAAAGTAAATAGACAGACCGGAAAATTACAAATGATTAGTTTGAGTAATGAAAGAGTTGAATTTGCGCTGCGAGCCGTCCAGCAGGCTGCCTCTCTGGCAGCAAATATTCAGGGAGAGATGGTTTCCGAAGCACTTACCAAGGATGACCGTTCTCCAGTTACCGTAGCGGACTTTGCAGCCCAGGCTGTGGTTGGATATCTGCTCGAGGATACGTTTCCGGGGGTTCTCCTGGTTGGCGAAGAAGCATCCGCCGTTCTGCGGTCCTCCGAAGAGCGTGGCACGCTGGATAAAATAACTGCATTTATGCAGCGAGTTATCCCTGGGGTCAGGGTTGAAGAGGTCTGTGACCTGATTGATCGGGGAGTGGATGAGCCTGGAGAAAATTACTGGACGCTGGATCCCATCGACGGCACGAAAGGATTTTTACGGGGAGCTCAGTATGCTACCGCCCTGGCATATGTAGAAAGTGGAAAAGTGCAGCTTGGAGCGCTTGGATGTCCAAATATTACTCCTGACCTCCAGGAAAAAAACGGCGGAGAAGGATCCCTGTTGATCGCCCAGCGGGGTGAGGGCAGCTGGATAAGCACATTAAGCGGTAAGATCAGAGAGGAAAATTTCTCCCGCTTGTTTGTATCCGGTCAATCTGATCCAACCCGGGGTCGCCTGATGCGATCCTTTGAATCCGGACATACCAATACCACCTTAATCGATGAATTTCAAAGGGAACTGGGCGGAGATGCAGATCCAGTGCGGATGGACAGCCAGGTGAAATATGCCCTGTTGGCTTCTGGAGAAGGTGAGATTTACTTGCGCTTGTTATCCCCGGACCGAATGGATTACCGGGAGAAGATCTGGGATCAGGCAGCCGGTTCGATCGTTGTTGAAGAAGCTGGTGGCATGGTTACTGACCTGGATGGAAAAGCCCTCGATTTTTCCCGAGGCCGAACCCTTAAGGACAATCGGGGCATCTGTGCCAGTAATGGTCAGCTTCATAATGAAGCTTTGGCAGTGCTAAAAAAAGTTAACGCCTGATCTGGAAATCCGGGAAGTAGGTGAAGGAGATTGTTTTGGCAGAAATAAAATATCCCCGCAGAATATTAATCCGATCCTCTCTTAAGGGGTTGATCAGTGCCGCGCTGCACACCCTTTCAGATTTTGAAGTAATTGGAGCAGAAAATATTCCCAAGAAAGGACCATTGATCCTGGCGGCCAATCATTTCAGCTTCGCGGATTCTGTCGCGATGCTGCATATTGCCCCAGCATCTATTGAAATGTTCTCCGGGGCAAACCCGGCATTCACTCCCTGGTGGGGGAAGCTGTTACCCCGCCTGTGGGGCGTTTTGTATGTTTATAGGGGCACCGGTTCCCGCCAGGCGATCAGGGATGCAGAATCGATATTAAAACAGAACGGTTTCTTTGGGATCTTTCCAGAGGGAGGAGCCTGGGCCGAGATGATCCGTCCCGCTCGTCCGGGAGCTGCCTATTTAGCAGCTAAAACTGGGGCTCCCATACTGCCGGTTGGTTTTACCGGGTTCAACGAGGTTTTACCAATAAGGTTCCGGGACAAGAGCAAAGTAACCATTCGGGTTGGAAAGCCTTACCAGCCAGCACATGTAACAGGGAGGGGGCGGGAGCGCCGCCAGCAGCTTGATGAACTGGGGGATCGGATCATGAAAGAGATCGCCGACCTTCTTCCTGATCATTTGCGAGGCAAGTTTTCAAACGATCCAGCGGTGCGCGAACGTGCCAAAGAAGTGGAAGCCTACCCCTGGGAAAAAGCTTCCTGGGATGAGGTCTAAATTTCCATCTCAAAACTATTGAAGCAAATTGACTAAATAGTAGACACCGCTCAGCCCCAGGAAACTGAGTATTGATGTCATACTGACTATTCCCGCTGTTTCAGTGACCTTATAGTCATAACGTTCAGCAAATACTACCAGGGATATAGCGGCTGGCATGCTGTTCTCCAGCAGCAGAAACTGATCGATTTCCCCTCCACCAGGAAGGAAAACCCGGATCGTGATCCAGGCGATCAAAGGCAGTGCCAGCATCCGGAACAGGGAATAGGGCAGGGCTTCACGGACGCTTTTAAGTGAGAAGCGGTCATATATGAACATACCCAGGACAAAGATCGCAATCGCGCTGGCAGTTTGGCCCACGAGTGTAAAGGAAAAATCAAGAAAAGATAGTTTGATCCTCACCAGGGAAAAAATTATTCCCAGAAGAATGGATAGTATCAGCGGGTTTTTAAATATCTTGCCTAAGAAACCCCCGCTTTTCTTCTTTTGATTGGCATATTCCAGCAAAGAAAGAGTGGTTATGATGCCCAAAACACCTAAAACTGAGGCGGCGACGATGGAGTGTTCCAGCCATTTTCCACCCTGAAAGGTCTCAAAAAAAGCAATTCCAAAAAAGGCGTAACTCCCAAAACTGATTGATAGACTCAGCAGGATATAGGTATCTTTCTTAATCAGGCGAGCCCATTTCAGGACCAACAGGAAGAC
>JAGHAU010000151.1 GCA_021161345.1 Anaerolineales bacterium
CTCTGTGGTATTCAATTTGTCGGCTGCTCTTTTGCCGTGTAAATCTCTCAATAAAGTGCAAAATCCAATTAAATCTCCATCTTCAATAACTTGATTAATGCGGTTCTTTCTTACAGTGTGTTTACCGTCCATTTTTTCAGCCGGCGATTCCAGAATTGCTATTGCCTTATGAAGAGCCTTGTCACTCACCACGGGACGAATCCGTTCTGGGTCCAGATCATCTGTTGGTATCCAATAGACTCCATTGCGGGTCTGGACTTTATAATATTCCCGGGTTTCATCACCCAGTGATTTTTTTTCTTTTCCTTCTACCTGTCCAACACCATGGTGGAGATGAGAGACCCAATCTCCTTTTCTAAATGACTTAAATTCTTCAGACATGTTAATCTCCAATTTGCTTCATGTCCGCGGGAGGTATCCCAGCCAGCTATTTTATCACAGCTGTTCAGGAATACTTGGTTTTTTCCAGGTAATCACGCAGTATTCTTTGAATACGAGGCTGACGTAATCTGCGCAGAGCTTGGGCTTCAATTTGTCTGACCCGCTCTCGGGAAACACCAACTTTTTCACCCACTTCCTGAAGGGTATGGCTTTTTCCATCCGGAACACCATAACGCAGGCGGAGAATTCGCACCTCACGGGAGGGAAGGGCTTCCATCACTTCCTCCAGGTGTTCTTTTAATAAATGTATTGTAGCAGTTTCGTCTGGCAAAGGCGTTTCATGATCTTCTACAAAATCACCCAGGACTGCATCGCCTTCCTTGGTTGTGGGCATTTCCAGAGAAAGTGGACGTCGGGCAACCTTCATCATATACTGGACTTTTTCTGGTGCTTCGTCAAGAGCTTCGGCGAGTTCTTCTATAGATGGATCGCGTTCCAGAGACTGTTTGAGGTCATTCTGCATCCGGAACATCTTGGAGATCTTGTCACCCATGTGGACTGGAACTCGAATTGTCCGTCCTTGATCTGCAATGGCGCGGGTGACAGCTTGGCGGATCCACCAGGTTGCGTATGTGGAAAACTTATATCCGCGTAAGTAATCGAATTTTTTGGCTGCCCGCATCAGACCGATATTGCCTTCCTGGATCAGATCCAGAAAAGGAACACCGCGGCCCATGTATTTCTTTGCGACACTGATCACCAGGCGCGAATTGGCTGTGATCAGGTGGTCCAGTGCATTCCATTCGTCTTCGATCATCTGGTGCAGTTCGGATCGACGATCTTCGGGTACATTGCCTCGCGCCATCTCTTTCCGAGCCAATCGTCCCCGTTCAATGCGTTTGGAGAGGTCCTTTTCTTCGTCCTTGGAGAGTAGGGGGATGCTGGCCGCTTCCTTGAAATAGAGTTCAATCAGATCGTTTGTATCGATGCTGTTGAGGCGGTTTTCATGTTCTTCGTCCAAGTCGTCATCTTCTTCCAGCTTGCCATTGCCCCCTTCATCGGCGATTAAGGTTTCCAGATCTTCCTCATCATCTTCTTCAAGGTAGGGAATATCCTCCTCGAGCAGGGACGCAAAGGCTTTTTCCAGGCTGGTGACATCTTTTTTGGCGTCAGGGAAGTAATTAAGGATGTTAGAAAATGTGATAAATCCCTGGGAATGTCCTAGTTCTATGAGTTCATGAATGGGATTTAATACGGTTTTCTTTTCAGAGCTAGTTAAGTTTGGAGTTGTTTTACCCATAGAGGTTTTTGAAACGAACAGATTTGGTTAGTAAAATATTCATGTGATCCGTAGTCAGTGAATCACATTGATCAAGTCGGCAGACATCCTAACGGGCAGAGTCGCTGACAAGGAATAAACCAATTTCAGGAATTGGCTTATTCCTTTTTTTCTTTTACCTCTGAAGGTGGAGGGGACTGCCCTTTTTTATGCCGATAAACGATCCGGCCTCGGGTAAGGTCATAAGTAGACATTTCAACTGTCACTCGATCACCAAGCAGAACACGGATATAGTATTTGCGCATTTTTCCAGCAAGATAGGCCAGTATCTCGTGTCCATTTTCCAATTCAACTAAAAATTGAGTTCCAGGAAGAGCCTTTACTATTTTCCCTTCCATTCTCAGTTTTTCTTCTTTAGCCATGTAACCTCTTGTTTAGCTTGACGATTTTTCGGGACAGGAATGAAATTTCCTTTAGCCCCAATACCTTTTTCCGGATCGTTAGATCCAGGCTTAATACGTTCGAGGGCTTTGTTTCTTCTGCCTTCTCTTATTTGCCAAGCGGCGCTTACGCCGCCGGATCGCTTTCTTGCGTTGGATGCGAGCTAGTTCACTTTTAGAAACAAACCATCTCTTGCGGCGGACTGTGCTCAACACACCACTTCGAGATACTTTTTTCCGAAAACGCTTCATCATCTGCTTCTGCGATTCATTAGGTCGGACTTGAACTCGTACAGCCAAGACTTTTCACATCCTTTCTTTTCGGCCCTCATGCATAAAGGGCGATGCATTTTTTCCCTCGCCCTTTGATGATTCGTGGCCTTAAATTTTGGCAATTTGCCTTGCGCAAATTGTTGCGGGTTATCCCGCGATTGCCTATCTCCCCCCAAGTATACCTTGAAAAACTTTCAATGCAATAGATAAAGAGGAGAAAAACTAACAAAACACTTACATTGACGGCTATTTTGGGGCATGTTAGAATATTTTTATGGATATTGAACTCAATGATGAGCAAAAACCTCTAGGGCATAACCCGGACGAAAATAGTACCATTAAAAATGGGAACGAATGGATGGATTTAAGGAGGGAACTTCCAGCGGGCTTATTCTATCTCGACGCCCTTACTGGGGTGATGCAAATTAATCCTAAATTATTGGAATATCTCAGGTTGGAACAAATGCCGATCAGCCCAATGCTGGAAGAATATTTCTGGTCCCACCTGGAATCTTTGGGGGAGGATCCCGGGTTGGCCCGTATTTCTGTCCAGGATGCAAGAATCCGGTTAGAAAAGGATCAGAATTCGAATTTCAGGCTAGGTTTGGGCAATGGAAAAAGCCTGGAAATTAGATTATTCAAGATGAACGATGAACGTTCTAATGAACAAACCTATGGTGGAATTGTCCTGGACCTGACTGATGAACGAGCAGCTTATTTACGTCAAGTGAAAATGCTGGAAGTGATGAGCGTTCGAGCTAGAAAAGCCAACGCTTCTGCGAAAGGAAATTTAGATGCCCTGGCAGATAATCTGCATATTTGGAGCCCGGATGTCCTGGATGAGTTCTTATTTGATGTAAAAGATCAGCTAGAACAGGTAAATCAATCCCTGGATATAATGCTGAATTTGATCCAGGCTTTTGATGGGGTTCCTGTTTTTTCCGATACGGTAAATCTGATTGAGCTTATTAAAGAGATCATAAACGACGATAAACAGGCTGAATATCGGTTAATTGAAGGGCAAGAACAAAAAACGATCTTGCCTTTGTCCTATATCGACCCGGCTTTGACTCGTTTAGCCCTGCAGTATTTGATGAAGGAAATCGCCATCAGTAATCCCAGGGGAAAGCCGGTTGATGTTTCCCTGGTAATCGGGGATTATGACCTGATTCTCAAGCTTGAAAGTCCCAGGACGCTTCCTTTACCTGGTTTATCGCCTGAGCAAAGTGAGCCTATTCTGGAAGACGAGAACATCAGGATTTTCCTGGCTAAAAAGATCATAAAAGCCCAGGGAGGTTCAATTACACTCTTGAATGAAATGCCAGGATCTGGAAGAGTGTCAAACATTGAGATCAGGTTCCCTTCCGCTGCCATGCCGCAAGTTGCAAAAAAATCTGATTCGCTGCCAATTGAAAAAGGAAGTGCTGAAGGGCGGATACTGGTGGCAGAAGCCCAACCTGAATATCAGATTCAGCTGAAAGATACCCTTCAAGAAACTGGATATAGGGTGGATCTGGCATCGGATGGCAGCTCAGCTCTTGATATGGCACAGGCCATAAATCCTGATCTTATGATCGTGGCCCGAAATCTTCCCGGATTGGATGGACTGTTGGTAACGCAAGGTATTCGGCGTTGGTCAGCGATCCCAATTATCATGGTAAGCGAAAGAACGGACCCCGGGGACCTGTTATATGCTTACCAGCTGGGTGTAGATGATTATTTAAGAAAACCAGTATCAACACCGGAGCTTCTAGCCCGAGCCCAGGTTTGCCTGCGCCGCAGTGATAACGCCAGGCGCCCTCTCTCTCCAGATATCTTTTTGTCCAACCTGATTAGGCTCGATTATTCCACCAGGCAAGTCTGGATCAGGGGTAATTCTGTAGATCTGACGCCCATCGAATATAACTTATTGGTTTTTATGTCCAGGCAAGGAAAGCAGATCATGCCTTACGAACAACTGTTGGACAGTGTTTGGGAAGGACCAGAAAAAGGGACCAGGCAGGGTTTATTTGTTCATGTGAAACGCCTGCGGGAAAAAATAGAAGTAGACCCGAAAAACCCCAAAATAATAAATAATAAGTGGGGAGTGGGGTATGTCTTTAATCCATAAATATGTCTTTTAATTGACAAATAATCTAAAGTTTGTCATAATCTGAACGGAGATGCGGAGTTAAACGCAGAAATTCATGGAGAAAGAGACTAAAACCCCAGAACCAGAGCAGGAAAACCAGGTACCGGAAGAAGAAAAGGCTGTAGATCAGCCGGGATGGTTCCAAGATTTTGTTGATCATTATGATATCGACAAACCCCAGCAAGGGGATATGCTCAAGGGTACTATCCTGGATATCCAGGACAGCTCGATTGTGCTGGATGTTGGTTTTAAACGGGATGCAATCATTCCCGGACAGGATCTTGAGCGCGTGGATTCTGATATACGGGACAATCTGTCAATCGGAGATGAAATTTTTGTCAGCGTAATACGGACGCCGATGGGCGATGATGATTTATTGGTATCACTTCAAAGGGGTTTGACCTATAAAACCTGGATTAAGGCTGACGAGTTGGCTCAGTCCAATGAACAGATTGAATTAGAAGTTGTGGATCAGAACCGCGGGGGCTTGTTGGTTGCTTACGACAATTTACGCGGTTTCATTCCCAATTCACATATACCTGCTATACGGAGAGGAACCAGCACACAGCGAGCGGGGGAGATAAAATCCGAGATGATAGGCAAGACCCTTCCTCTTAAAGTAATTGAAGTGGACCAAAAAGAACGCCGTCTGGTTTTTTCTGCTCGTGTAGTCCAGAAAGGCCAGCGCTTGAAAAGACTCAATGAAATTGAAATTGGCACAGTACTGAAATCCCGGGTAGTGAATGTTGTGGATTTCGGGGTCTTTGTCGATCTTGGTGGTGTAGACGGGCTCGTCCATAAATCGGAAATTGACTGGGAAAGGATCCCTCATCCTTCAAAGATGTTTAAGCTGGGTGATGAGATCGAAGTTAAAATCATCGGAATCGATAAAGAAAAAGAGCGTGTAAGCCTGAGCCGAAAAATTTTGCTTCCCAATCCCTGGTTGAAAAATCTAGAAAAATTTCAAGTGGGAGATCTGGTAGAGGGATTGGTTGTTTCTGTCCTAGATTTTGGCGCATTTGTTGAGCTGGCCGAAGGTTTCCAGGGATTGGTCCATATCAGTGAAATTGGCTATGCAAATACGGAGGACCCCAAAGCTGTTGTAAAAAAGGGTGATCCTGTCCTCGTCAAGATCATGTCAATTGACCCGGAAAGAGAACGAATTTCACTGAGTATGAGGCGAGTACCGATCTCTGAACAAATGGAATGGATCATGAATCTTGAGGATGCAGTTGAAGGTATATTACTGGACAGAGATGATGACCTCCTGGATGAAGAAAGTGAACAGGAGGAAACAAAGCCGGTAGACCCCCCAGATGAGATCGAGGGTGCAGAAGAAGAAGTCGAATCGGATGAAGATCCAACTGAGGAAAGGGAAGAACATGACACTTCTGAGGAAGAAGAGTTATCTTTAGAAGAATCAGAAGATCCTGAATAGGACCGGGCTTATCAAGCTTGTTCATCGGATGGCTGACCAATACCAGCCATCCTTTTTTTTATGCTCCTGTTTGGGAGTAGCTGCCTTCCTGGCTGGCCAGATTGGATGGATACTCATCCTGAAAATCCTCACAATCACACTCTTCGTCTATGAGGCATCTTCGACAGCAAAATACATGCTGGCCTTTTTCAAGAGGAGTCCAGTGAATTTCCACACCACATCCATCACACCAGAGCGTATCAGCGTACCAACCCATCTAACACCTCCCTTAGTAATAGGATTTATTTTGGTGCATCAGCACAACCCGAAAACTCGGAACAATTCGCTGCGTTGATTTCGATGAGCGATAGTGGAGAGATAGAGAGTTAAGAAAGAATTAAGCTTGCAACTTTCACTATAACAAAAAATATTATATAGTTCAAGCTCCCGGATTAGATATTAAGCCAGCGGCTTGCTTCCTCTGGAAGATCTGAGAGGAAGCCCTGTTGAATGCTGCAGTTGGGTAGCGAGTTTATGAACAGAGATCCATAGTTCTTGGTCAGAAGTCTTTTATCGAATATTGCAACTACTCCAACGTCTTTTTTGGTCCGGATCAGCCTGCCAAAACCCTGTCTGAAGCTGAGGATTGCTTCTGGGAGCATGTACTCCTGGAAACTGTCATGATATGTTTCTGCCCGGGCAGCAACGACTGGGTCGGACGGGACCTGGAATGGCAGCTTGGCGATCACCAGCACTGAGAGATCCTGTCCGGGGATATCGACACCTTCCCAGAAAGCCCTTGTGCCCAATAGGACTGCTTGTTCTGCCTGTCGGAAGCTTTTTAACAGCGTGTGAGGGGAAGGTCCGCTTCCCTGTTCATAAACAATGATTCCGTCCTGGGCCAGGGGTCCCGTTATTGCTCTGGCAGTTTTCTGCAGCTGACTGTAGGAAGTGAATAACACTAGTGTACGTCCTCCAACAGCTTTGCAAAGGGATACCAGGCCTTTATTAATCGCAAGTTGATGTCCCTTGAAATCGGATGGTTCAGGAATATCTTCAACCAGGTATAAAAGGGCGGCATTCTGATAGTCAAAAGGAGAACCTAGTGCTAGTTCTTCCGCGTCATTCGCGCCCAGCCTGTTGCGGATGTAGTCGAAGCTCCCCGCTGTGGTTAAAGTTGCCGAGGTAAGGATTACAGCCCTTTTTTCGAACCATATATACCGTTCCATCAGCTCCCCAATATGAAGAGGAGCAGCCTGGATGGCGATGGCTGGTTTGTGAGGAGGGGATTCGATCCAGTAGATCATATTGGGATCGGGCTCAAAGACCAGATGATCAATATTTTCATACATGTCGTAAAGTTCTCTGGAGGCCTCTCTCAGATCGTTCAGGATGGCTTCATATTGAGATTCATCTGTCTGATTTGTCTTGAAAAGTTCAGTGATAGACTCCCATAGTTTTTGGATATCTTCCAGCAGGCCGTAGAGTGACTGTCGGGCCTCATCCCAGGATTTTTCAACATCATCCCATTCTCTCTGCTCCCGCAGGATGCCAGGGAAGTTCTCTGAGACATTGGCGGAGGATTCGATCCGGGCCTGCTGAGTATACCTGCCGGCTGGCCTTCCGCCCCTAGACCTTTCCAGGAGCAACTGCAGGATGCGGAAGAGATCATCCATACGGCTCTGGGTCTTGAAAGACCGGGATACGATAGATTGCACCAGTTGATTAAGAGAGGCAAAATCAGCGGGAGATAATTTATCTTCCCCTAATTTTGTGATCCAGCTCAAAATTCCTTTCTTTTCGTCTCCAAGAACCGATAGCGATCTCCTCAAAAGAGTTTGTGAGGTGTAAAAATTGAGCGCATTGGTAGTAGCGCTTTCCAGGTGGTGGGCCTCGTCAATGATCAGGGTATCGTACTCAGGAAGGACCCTGTTTCCTGTGGCGACATCCGCCAGAAGGAGTGCGTGGTTGACGATGATAATGTGTGACGAATGAGCTCGCTGCCGGGCCTGGTAAAAAGGACAGCGGCCGCCGGTTCGTTTCAAACAGCCCTCAGTGGAGCAGTCCTCGTGATCTGCTGATATTCGATTCCAGATTCGGCGTTCCTGGGGTCCATTTAAGTTTATCTCCCCTCGATCTCCTGTAAGACTGGATTCCAGCCAAACCAGAATCTTTCCCAGCACACGCATTTCGTCAGCATTTTTAGGCTTGCTTATGCGCAAGCTTTCCATGTGATGAGGACAGAGGTAATTCGAGCGGCCCTTTAACACGGTAGCCCGGCATTTCAGATTCATAGTATCTAGGAGGAGGGGAATATCTTTACTAATAAGCTGGTCCTGGAGATTGATGGTATTGGTAGAGATCACCACTCTCTGCTGATTTTTTGTAGCCCATAATGCCGCGGGAATAAGATAGGCCAGTGATTTTCCGATACCGGTGCCTGCTTCGATCAGGTAGTGCCTGCCGTCAGAGATAGCCCGGGAAGCAGCCCTGAGCATCTCAAGCTGTTCCGAACGGTGTTCGTAATCAGGGAAAGTTTTATGGAAAGGCCCACCCGGTTCAAGCACAGAGGACACCTCATCTAGGTCCAAACCCTTGATGGTCTCTTTAGGCTCAATCGGTTTTAATTCCAGGGGAGGCGCTTGAGATAATAGGGGGTTCTGGTACGGCTCTCCCGCGCCGGATGGATTAGATTTTTTCTTATCCTCTAAGGCCCATTTAAAAGGAAGAGTGCCTCCCCAAACAGAACCAGGACTGAGGCGAACGATCTCTCCCAGCGTTGGCAGCGGCAGATCCAGGATCATACCAAACATGATTTGATAGATTGCCTGGGTGACCTTGGTGTCATCCAGGGCGCGATGGGTTGCCCTCATTGGTACACCCAACGCCTGCCCCAGAGCCCTCAGGTTATAGCGGCTTTCGGAAGGAAGGATCACGGAGGCCATTTCATAGGTATCGATGGCAGAATTCTTTTTCAAGGCTCCTGCAGCTCGCAAGAAGGATAGATCAAATTTTACATTATGCCCAATCACGGGAACGTCTCCAACAAAATCGATCAATTGGTTGATCGCCTCTTCGATATAGGGGATCTTATCTCCTCTAACCATGGCGTCCGTGATGCCTGTTAATTGGGAGATAAAGGGAGGGATCTTAATCCCGGGATTGACCAGGGTTTCAAATTCTTCCTCTATACCCTTCTCAGTGAAGCGGACGGCACCAATTTCGGTGATCTTGTCAGTTTTTAATTCTAGTCCGGTGGTTTCGATATCTAAAGCCACTAATGTTCTTTTTGTCATAATCAAATGATCCTGCGGCAGGTTTTGATAAAAAGCCTGCTGGTTAGAGGAAATTAATTAGATCGAGGATAGGATATCTTCAGGATTTCCCAAAGGTTTGAATGATCCGGGCCATATGTTTTGCACCTTTTAAATAGAGGTCAATCCGGATATTTTCATCTGGCGCGTGGGCATTTCCACCCGGATAACCTATCCCGGTAGTAACAACCGGCAAATTCAGAGTAGTCACAAACGCATGATTTGGGCCGGAGCCGCCTACCATGGGTACAAGTTCCACCTGGCTGCCAAATGCGTCGGTTGCTGTTTCTACAACAAGCTTCACGAAGGTGTCGTCCGGATCGGTTCGCGCAGGCGGTCCACCCCCTAAGAATTTAATCTCAATATCCTCGAAACCTTCCCGGTCGAGATGGGCCCGCAATTGTTTTAATACTTCTGCGGGTGTCTGATTTGGCACGAGCCGGAAATCCACTTTCGCTGAGGCTTTGGCCGGTAATACGGTTTTAGATCCTGGACCCTGATAGCCGGATGTTAGTCCGCAAATAGTACAGGTGGGTTCAAAGACACTGGCGATCCGCAGTGCAGTGTCGTTCGGATATTCTTTAAGGAAGTTCTTAATTCCGTAGCGGGACTTGAATTCGTCGCTGACAGGCGGTAGGGCCGCCAGCATTTCTATATCCCTTGAGGAAGGAGGGATAATGGGATCATAAAAACCAGGTAATTTGATATGCTCGTTTTTATCTTTTAATGTGCTCAAAGCCCAGATCAGACGCCAGGCAGGGTTGGGGAAGATTGAGCCGCCCAGGCCGGAGTGCACATCCTGATTAGCGGTTTTTATTGACAGTTCAGCATAACATATTCCCCGTAATCCCAAATACTGCATGGGAATATCGCGGTGATCCACGCCTCCAAATTCCCAGATGCAGGCATCTGCCTGGAGCAATTGTTGATGCTCTCTAACAAAATCAGGCAGATGGATGCTGCCAATCTCTTCTTCTCCCTCGAGTATGAATTTTATATTGCAGGGAAGTTCGCCAAACTCATTTAGAATAGCGTCAATTGCAAATAAGCGGCTGGTGAAGTGTCCTTTATCATCGCTGATGCCCCGGCCATACACTTTTCCATCTCGTTCTTCCGGTTCGAATGGCGGGGAAGTCCAGAGGTCAAATGGCTCGGCTGGCTGGACATCATAATGGTTATAGATCAGGAGTGTCTTGTCCTTTTTGCCTTTTCTTTCTGCGAATACAACCGGGAACCCATCGGTAGCATATAGGTTCGCTTCAAACCCCCGTTCCTCTAACATGGCAGCGGTCATGTGGGCTGTTTCTTCCATACCCAAATTTTGAGCAGCCACACTGGACTGCTGGCAGTATATTTTTAATTCGGTCAAACTTGTCTGAAGATTGGCTTCCAGGAAAGTATCAATATTCGAAAAAACTGTCATAAAAGGTCACTCCTGGAGCATGGTTTCGATACGAGCAACGATCAAGTCCAGGGCAACATGGTTATAACCACCTTCTGGAATAATCACACTGGCATATCGTTTGGAGGGCTCAACGAAATCGAGGTGCATGGGGCGAACTGTTTCAATATACTGGTTGATGACACTTTGGGTTGTGCGGCCCCTTTCTTCGATATCCCTCCGCAGCCGGCGGATAAAGCGGATATCAGCGTCAGTGTCCACATAGATCTTAAGATCAAAAAGCTCACGTAGTTCCGGCTCTGCGAAAAGCAATATGCCTTCTACGATGAGGATCAATTGGGGATGGATAGTTGTGGTTTCCGGGGTGCGGGTGTGAGTCTTAAAATCATAATGGGGAAGTTCGATGGATTTTCCTTCCTTGAGTTGAGTGATGTGTTCGATCAGCAGTTCTGTTTCCAGGGAGGAAGGATGGTCAAAGTTGACCTGGGCCCTCTTCTCAACCGAGAGTCCGCGGAGCTCTCGGTAATAGGCATCGTGTGGTAAAAACGCGATTTTCTCTGGACCAACCGTATTGAGAATATAATCTGCAACAGTTGTTTTGCCTGACCCTGTACCGCCAGCAATGCCTATAATGAGTGACTTATTTCTTTTTATCATGGTGTAAGTATTATACTTGAATGGAGGCGTGTTCTGGAATAGA
The DNA here is from genome assembly GCA_021161345.1 of Anaerolineales bacterium. Lineage (GTDB taxonomy): Bacteria > Chloroflexota > Anaerolineae > Anaerolineales > UBA11858 > B10-G9. The sequence continues at coordinate 11,338 of JAGHAU010000151.1, forward strand.
TTAGTCCAAAAAGATACTGCCGTACAACAAAATCGGCATTTAACCGTATATTTACCAGAACAGTAAGAAGGAGATGATTAAATGAAGAAAACCGTTTTTGTTCTTATCCTGGTTTCCATGGCTTTGATATTAAGCGCTTGTGCTGCTGGCCCTAATCAACTTCGCAACACTCTTGATGAGGATGGGGAAGTGGCAGGATTTTGGATGGGACTCTGGCATGGTTTGATTGCCCCCATTACCTTTGTCTTTTCTTTGTTTTCCAAGGCTGTATACGTCTTTGAGGTCCACAACAATGGTGGCTGGTATACGTTCGGTTTCCTGCTTGGCGCGTCAATGGTATTTGGCGGCAGTGGTGGCGGAGCAGCTTGCCGGAAAAAACGCCGACGCGACTAATTCAAATCCACAGCAGATTTAATTCTCGACCCGCAGGGGAGAATCCGGCGGGTCTTCTGCTTTTTTACCCAGCAGCTGACTTTTCTGGTAAGCAGCCCAGACGGCTTTTGACAGGATAGTACGCATTCCGCCTTTTTCGAGCTGGTAGATTGCTTCCGCGCTGGTACCTCCAGGAGAAGTGACCATATTGCGAAGCTGGGCCAGGTGCAGGTCTGACTGTATTGCAAATTCTACTGAACCCTTGATCGTTTCCAGTACAATCAATCGGGCATCACGGCGAGAAAAACCAAGGTGAACAGCAGCATCGACCAGGGCTTCTGCCAACAGGAATACATAGGTTGGACCGGTACCGCTGACCGCGGTAGCCATATTCAGCGAATCCTCATGTTCCACATATAGTTCTTTTCCCATGGCTTCCAGGATGACTTTGGCTTCCTGGCGCTGGGAATCGGAGACTTCGTTTGAAGCGGTCCAGACTGTCATTCCGGCGCTGATTTGGGCCGGGGTATTGGGCATAGTTCGTACGACCGCTTTATGAGAAAGTCCTTTTTGAATTGTAGCAATGGGCATCCCTGCCACAATCGAAAATACCAGGCTGTTTGCTGGAATCTTTCCCTTTATTTCTGAGGAGACTGAGGCTAAAACTTGAGGTTTGACTGACAGAATGACAATATCAGCGTTTTTTACGGTTTCGCTGTTATCACCAGTCACAGTAACGCCGTATTTTTTAGCGACGCGCTCCCTTTGTTCTGGGTAAGGGTCGCTGGCTGTGATCTGCTCAGGATTGAGCTCTTTATTTCTCAGCAAAGCGCCGATAATGGCCCCGGCCATCTTCCCGCTGCCAATGACCGCTCTGTTCTTCTTTTCCAGGTATTTCATAATATCCTCCTGCAGTCCAGGTTTTGGTTGATGATTGGTTAGCCAACCTGGATTTGATGATGTCATTGTACCATTCTGAGGGCTGCCGCCAGATTGGTCTTCAATCCCCCTCGTTGATCATGAATTCCTGGTTCTCTAGATAGGTCAGCAGTTTCCTGGAGTAATCCTGGTGGGACGACCGGGTGTATTTCACTTCTGTATAAAGCTGGGCCAGGTTTTCAATTCCCTTTACGCCATCCTGTTCCCTGAGCCATTTTGATTTCATGTAGCGCTGCCAGCCTTTATTATCTCTCTCACTATATATATCCTGAATTTCGAGGTCAGAGTAATTGCTGTAGGTTTCCCAATGCACCAGGCCCGAAAATGGCAGACGGTCACGCAAATCTGGCTGTTCATCTGGGTACCCTAAAGAGAACCCGGCAACAGGAACAACGTTTTTCGGCAGCCCCAGGATCTTTCCGATCGCATCTGCATTGGCCAGGGTGCTTCCAAGGAAGCAGAGACCCAATCCGTGCGATTCTGCCGCCAGGGCGACAGTTTGCGATACCAGGATGGCATCTATAGAACCGATTAGAAAGCTGAAGAAGTTATCAAAATTATCGGCGGCATCGTTGATTTTCAACCAGCGGCGCATGCGGTTGAAATCAGCGCAAAAGGTCAAGAAAACAGGTGCGTCCACAACCATTTTCTGGCCCATATGGGGTTTAAGGAGCTTCTCGCGCAGGTGCTGATCGCGGGTGACTATTATGGAATAGGTTTGCATATTCCCGGATGAAGAGGTTCGAATTCCTGCCTGGAGTATCTCGTGCAGAAGGTCTTCTGGAATGGGGTCAGGTTTATATTTCCGAATGGAGCGGTGATTGAGTATCTGCTGAATGACAGACATTGATCCTCCTGATAATTGTCAGACATATTATTCAAAAGTATACGATAAAATCGAAGAGGAGATAAAACTGGTTTATTTTGTACTTTCCGGGAGTATACTGAAACGCGTTATCAGTCATTGACAAAAGGTTATGAATATAAAATCTGTGCAAGCTAATCTGATCTTATTGATCACCGCGGTGATCTGGGGTGGGGGCTTTGTTGCCCAACGTTTAGGTATGCAGCAAATGGGTCCCTACATATTTAACGGCTTCCGATTCCTGATTGGCGCTTTGACGCTGGTTCCCGTGATCCTGGTCCGAAAGAAATCTGTGGTTGTCGAGAAGGGAGATTCCAAAAAGATCTTGCTAATTGGAGCTGTAGCAGGGTTATTCCTTTTTTTTGGAGCAACATTTCAGCAGCTTGGCCTTGTATTCACCACGGCTGGTAAAGCCGGATTCATCACCGGACTCTATGTGGTAATCGTCCCGCTGCTGGGGATGTTGTGGGGAGATCGGGGATCGTTATACTCCTGGTTGGGTGCAATGATTGCGGTTGTTGGGCTGTATTTTCTGAGCGCTTCCCGTGGCCTTGTTTTTGCTCCAGGTGATGGGTTTGTCTTGATTGGAGCTTGTTTCTGGGCGCTGCATGTGCAGTTCATTGCCAGATTTTCACCTGACGTGGATGCTTTTCAGCTATCGTTCGTCCAGTCATTGTTTACTTCATTGATCAGTTTTGGTGTAGGGATTTTCCTGGAAGACGTTGTGTTTGACCAGGTTCTATCCGCCACCTTCCCGATCCTCTATGGTGGTGTAATCGCTATTGGCATTGCTTATACAATGCAAGTCGTCGGGCAGCAATACGCCAAGCCAACCGATGCGGCAATCATTTTAAGTTTGGAATCTGTTTTTGCGGCTTTTTGGGGATGGCTGATCCTGGGCGAACTCCTAAGTTCGCGCGCTTTACTCGGCAGCGGACTGATGTTGGCGGGTATGATGATCTCTCAGCTGCGGGGGAAAAAAATCCAGGTGGTTGATCCTTACTAGAAGGTTTGAAAATCAGATCTCCGGTTCCAGGCGCAGGCAGATGCAGGGGTATCCGGCGTTGTAGTTTTGATAGTGATTGACCTCAACAAATTCTTCACTTTGATAGAGATGGATGGCTCTGGAATTTCAGGCCAGAGCGATTGTCCAGGCTATTTCGTGAATGAGCTCTAGGCCTGCCTGGAGGAACGTCCTCCCAATCCCTCTGCCATAATGGTCCGGGTGGACGTACTAAAGCCAACCCGGGTAATTTTCATGGACACCAGCAAAACCGATCACCTGACCATTTTCTACAGCTACAAGTTTCTGGCATAGCTTATGATGTTCCCCTTCGGGATCTTTTTCGATGGGGACAAAAGCCCTGGGATCGCGAGATTCCTTTAATTCATGGGGCTTTGCTGCATCATGGATCCGGCAGATATCCTGCCGGTTCTCTGGGTGAAATGGACGGATAGTGGTGGGCATTGGAATGCTCGATTAGAATTTCTTTTTTAGTCCAATTCTTCGTAGGAGTTTTTTCCATAAACTGCAGGAACCCATTTCTGGCTGGTTATCGGAGGGCGTTTATAACCGGTGTCTTGCTGCCTGGGCGGCATTTCTATTGGTTCCGGAGTGAGGTCCTCGTAAGGTATCAAACTTAGCAGGTGGTGAATACAGTTCAGGCGGGCGTGTCGTTTGATGGTCGCATCAACAACATACCAGGGCGCCTTATCCGTATCGGTATACATGAACATAGCATCCTTGGCACGGGAATATTCTACCCAGCGGGTGCGGGACTCAAGGTCCATCGGGCTCAATTTCCAGCGCCGTGTTGGGTCTGTATTGCGGACTCGGAAGCGCCTTTCCTGTTCCTCGTCGCTAACAGAAAACCAATATTTGATAAGCTTGATGCCGGAGCGGACCAACATGCGTTCAAATTCAGGGCAGGTGCGCATAAAATCACGGTATTCATCATCCGTGCAAAACCCCATTACTCGCTCTACTCCAGCGCGGTTGTACCAGCTTCGATCGAATAGAACCATTTCGCCAGCAGAAGGTAAATGGGGTACATACCGTTGAAAATACCACTGCTCTTTTTCCCTGTCGGATGGTGTGCCAAGTGCTACTACGCGGGCAATGCGGGGATTCAAGCGCTGGGTGATCCTTTTGATTACACCTCCCTTTCCGGCTGCATCGCGGCCTTCAAAAATGATCACAACTTTTAATCCCTTTTCCTTGATCCAGTAATGCAGTTTAACTACTTCCTGCTGCAATCTGGCCAGCTCCCGGTTATAATGAGCCGATTTGAGTTTTCCAGAAGAGGTGTATTCCAATGGTGCCTGTTCTTCTGACATCATATTCTCCTTGGTTCCAGGTCGGATAGTGATCTTGAGCGATCAGGTTATTTTCAGATCCACTTAATAAATATATCCAAATCAAATCCTGGCGTCAACTGATGAATTTCAAATTAATATGAGCCAGTGGGTTATTGAGAAGTTATTACAGGGATTAAATATAAAGAGCCACCGATGGGAATTGAACCCATAACCTATCGCTTACGAAGCGATTGCTCTACCCTTGAGCTACGGTGGCACAAATAACTGTTGGTTGACGGGGGAAATTATACCAGCTATCATACGGGGGTGAAAAGGGACCGGGACAGGGCGAGAATTTCCCCGGCTTTATCTAAATCCAGGAGGAATTATTGCGTATAGCTTTGCTTTCATATCATACCTGTCCATTGGCAACCCTGGGGGGAAAAAACGCCGGCGGTATGAATGTCTATGTTCGTGACTTGGCCCGCTCTCTGGGAAAAGGGGGCATTCAGCTGGACGTTTTTACACGCTCCCAGGACGAACACGTACCTCACGTCTTGCATGATCTGGGTTTTGGGAATCGAGTGGCCCATATTCCAGCCGGCCCTGAATATCCTTTACCCAAGAACGAATTGGTCAGCTATATTCCTGAATTTGTAGAAAATATACTTGAATTTTCCAGGAAAAAAGAATGTTGTTATGATCTGATCCATTCCCATTACTGGATGTCAGGCATTGCAGCGGTAGAACTAGCCAAATCCTGGGATGCACCGATTGTACAGATGTTTCACACGCTTGGAAAGCTGAAACAGCAAGTGGCTCAAAATGATGAAGAAAAAGAAGGGGATTACCGCATCGATGGGGAAAAACAAGTTATTTCGATGGTGGATAAGATCATCGCATCTACAGCTACAGAAAAGAAACATTTGGTGAATTTATATGAAGCAGATCCAAAGAAGATCGAAATCATATCCCCCGGTGTGGATCTATCTCATTTTTATCCAATTCCGCCGGATGAAGCCAAGGAATTTGTTGGTGTCCCGCCAGACAAACGCATGATCCTTTTTGTCGGCAGGATAGAACCTCTAAAAGGTATCAGGACTTTATTAAAGGCAATTGGTCACCTGAGTGATAACGGAGAGGCAGAAGAGAACTTGTGTTTGGCTGTAATCGGGGGTGATCTCCAGGATGGGAACGGGAATGATTCAGAGGAAATGAAATTACTCTGCCAATTGCGGGACGAGTATGGATTGCAGGAGATGGTAACTTTTCTTGGAAAACAAAGTCAGGATACCTTGCCGTATTATTACTCTGCATCTGAAATGTTGATCATGCCTTCCCATTATGAATCATTTGGGATGGTAGCCCTGGAATCTATGGCTTGTGGAACTCCTGTTATCGCCTCTCATGTTGGGGGATTGATCCATCTAGTTGAGGATGGAGTTACAGGTTATCACGTTCCGGTTGATGATCCGGCTGCCCTCAGCAGCAGGATATCAGGCCTTTTAAAAGATAAAGCTTTACGCTATCGCATGGGGCATGATGCTTTTGCGTTTGCCAAAAAATTTGACTGGAGATATATTTCGGAAAGAATGATCCAGGTATACAGGGGATTACTCCCGGAGTAAAACCTTAATCTTTTCCAGTATCTTTCGACACCAGGCCGTACCGGATCGCCAGAATTGCTGCTTGAGTCCGATCTGCCACTCCCAGTTTTTTCAAAAGCACACTGGTGTAATTCCTCACAGTACCCTCTGCCAGGAACAGCTTCCCGGAAATTTCTGTATTTGATAATCCCTGCGATAACAGGGTCAGGATATCCCTCTCCCTTTCCGTAAAAGTATAGTGTGAGGGAGGTTGGGATTTTCCAAAATTTTCGGCATATTCTGAAAGCAATTTTCCAGCAACCTGGGGGTCAATAAACGACATTCCTGCCAATGTGCCTTTGATGGATTTGATCAGATCTTTAGGGGGAGTATCTTTTAATAAATAGCCGGCAGCACCGCTTCGAATGGCATCGAAGATCCATTCATCATCATCGTATGTAGTTAATACCAGAACATAGATATCAGGGTAGGTTTCATTTATTTTACGAGTAGTTAGAACCCCGTTCATATCTGGCATTTTCAGATCCATTAATACCAATTCAGGCAGCACTTTGGGGATCAGGTCCAGTGCTTCAATTCCAGTGTGGGCAATCCCAACCACATTCAATTCAGGGTCCGCATTAATAATCGTTTGCAATCCTTCACAAACAATTTCTTGATCATCACATATCAAAATCTTGAACATGGCTTAACTCCGTCTCGATGATAATGCAGGTGCCTTTTCCAGGTTCACTTGTAACCGATAGTTCTCCTTCGCATTCAGCGGCTCTTTCTTGCATGCCCTGGATTCCGAGTGTGTCCAGCGATCGTTCTTCCAGGGTTTCGAATCCAGTTCCGTTATCTTCAATTTTAAGAGTATACACAGAACCTTCCACTGCAAGACTGAGCTTTACCTGGCTTGCCTGGGCATGTTTGACAATATTCTCTAGTGTTTCCTGGGCAATCCTGTAATAAACTTGCTCAATTGGGACAGAGGATTCAGGAAGCATATCGGGTAAAGTGAGATGGATATCAAATTGCCCCCGGGCAGCAGCCTGATCAGCAAGGTTTTCTAGAGCCAGTTTTAATCCCAGGTCTTCGACCTGCTTTACCCGAAGATCCTTCAAAGCCCTTCTTGTATCTCGCAGGCCAGTTCTTGTTTTATCTAATGCATGATCAAGCCGTGACTTGATCTGGGGGTGATCCTCGCCGAGGAGAATTTTTATGGCCTCGAGATTAACGGTGAGCCCGCTCAGCGTGTGAGCCAGTGTGTCGTGCAGGTCCCTGGCCAGGCGGTTTCGTTCCCTGCTCACTGTCAGCTGCTCCAGGGCATTTGCATGTTCATTCAGCTTCATATTGGCTTCCACAAGCTTTCTTTGCTGTTCGCGTTGAGTGGCAATTAAGCGGGTGATGACATGGCCTACAGTCCCAAATGCAAAGGCCCGGATCAACGGCAGGCCCAGGATAGGAAGAGTTTCGTAATTGATGTATTTCAGCCTGGGAACCAGGGTGGATAGTTCGATAATCGTGGTTAAGAAAATGAATGCTAGAACGACTCGGAAGCGGTACTGCCAGGCGATTAAAACCAGGGGAACAATCAGGATTGGAAATAAAAACCAGCTCCTGATAATGGTCATCTGAGCACTTTCCAGGGGATCGGCCAGATAGATCAAATTTGTAAACAGTGGAAGGATCGTGGCGGCTACTAAAGCCAGGGGAAGATAATAACGGGAGATTTTGTTCTCAAGCCAGTACCAGGATAGATATCCAAACAGGATGCCGTTAATCGCCAGATTCACATAGGACTGGATCTGGGACAGATTGATTACTTCTCCGGTTTGCCAGGCGGTGAATAAGGAAAGTGCCGCAAAATATAACATGGCAATCCCAGTGAAGTACCGAAAAATTCGAATGACCTCTGTTCTTTTTCTTCTTACAGACATATCGAAATCATAACATAATGCGCAGCTTCACGGTCGCCCATTCGCCCCTTGATAAACATATTGTGACCCCAGTCATTTTATTGATGACAGATATACACCGGGAGCAAATCCCTGGCACCTGTGCCAGACGTAACGTTTGAATAAAATGCAGGACATTGGAGGTCTTCTTTCAAAAAACCGCCTAGAACTCGGAGGTATTTCCAGCCGCTTTCCCTGCAGCCCAGCCTGTGGA
>JAGHAU010000229.1 GCA_021161345.1 Anaerolineales bacterium
ACTGAGATCACCAGGGCGTCAGCGCCTTCCTGGGCATAGCCAATACCAACTGCACTGGCCAGGCTGGCAAAGAGAATTGCTGCGGTTAGTAAAATTCGAAATCTTGGTTTAAACATATTGCCTCCTAAATAATATGTTGGATCTTCCGTTTGATATTTTGATCAGGGTGTATCAGTGGGTATGGCTTCTAGATCCTCATTACCATTCCCATTGTCCTTTCCATTTCCCTGTCCGTTATTGGGTGTATCTTTATCTTCCTGTCCGGGAGGAGTTTCAGGTTTATTGGAGTTATCTGACCCATCTTTTTTGCTCTGGCCCGGGTTATCAGATTTTTCCTTTTGTTCCTTAATGGTCTCGCGGAAACCTTGGGGTTCGTTCATTCCATTTTCGACCAGCTCCAGTCGCTCACGGATCTTTTCTTGAGCTTTTAACAAACCGGGGGGACTTCCCTGGGGATGCTGTTTACCCATTTCTTCCATCATCTGGTTTTGTTTCTGAAGATTTTGTTCAATTTGACTGAGGGCACTACCGATGCCCTGTTCACCCATTTTGGCAGCTTCCTCGAGCATCTTTTGGGTATGTTTCTCCAGCAGCGCCAGGGCTTTTTCTGAGACTTCCTCCCCGGCGTCAACCTGAGCTTGGATTTCTGTCAGGCGGCGGCTGGCAAATTGGGTATAGAGATCCAACCGGTCCTGCGGATCGGATTTCAGACCTACTTGAATATCCTCCGTAAGAGTTTTTACACCATAGAGCAGATCGTCCGGCCCGCTGGCTTGAGCGGCATAAACAGTACCGCCAATACTTCCCAGGGCCAAAGCAAGCACTGCAATCACTGATGCCATCCGGAGTGCCCAGGAACGGCGGCGTCCAGCTTGAACAGATTTTTTGGCTTGTACCGGGCGAGGTTTCATAGTCCGGATCTGCGACAGATAATTTTCGCGTCCAGCGTGGCTGGCCTGCAAACCACGTTCAGGAACATCCTTGAGATGTTCCAGTTCCTTTCTCAGCAGGGGGTTGATTTCTTTTTTATCCATAATAAATCCTCTGGGTTCAAATGAAAAAATTTTCTTTCTAACCAATATGACGCCAAAATTCATGAAAGGATACGGCCTTAAACGAAAAATCCCACCAGGGTGGGATTTACTGCCGATGAGGGATGTATCCGCCGGTATGGGTATTTTATCCTGATTCTTTGGGTGGGTCATTTTCCAGCAAGATACGCTGCAGAGCTGCCAGGCCGCGGTGCTGGAGAGCTTTGATCGATCCGAGTGATTTATCCATCGCCTGGGCTATTTCCAGGCTGCTCCAACCTTCCAGGAAGCGCAGAGTGATCACCTGGCTTTGTTCTGGGGTAATCAGGCGCAATGCGTTCCTGACTCGGTCGGCATCCTGTATCTCAGCCACAACAGATATTGGATCAGTTCCTTCATCCGGCAGCAGTTCTTCTTCCAGTTCTAAGGGGGGAGGGGGTTCCCTGCGGTAAAGATCGGTGATCAGGTTATGGGTGATACGGTACAGATAGGCTTTCAAATGGTCCTTTGGGCCGCCGCCTCTTTCCAGAGCCTTTAAGAACCGACTGAAGGTTTCCGCAACCAGATCTTCAGCTACCTGGCTTTTTCCAACATGTTTGAATGCGTAAGCAAAAAGGGCATCGCTGTAGAGATCATAGATCTCAGCTAGAGCGTTTTGATCGTATTTACGGGCTTTCTTCAGAAGTAGTTCTGATTTGCTGTCCATTATCACTTATATTATGACGCTAAAAAACAGCTTAAGATACGGAAGGAGGTCTTTTGTTCCGGAAGATCTGCCAGTAATAGCGGAAGCTAGACAATCCCAAACCACCGCCAATCCCGATATACATGGTTCCCAGAAGCGCTTTTGGGATGGGAGCATAATTCCTCAATGTGATCCCCAGCCCGATCATAAATGCTATCAGTGGGTAACTATGCCATTCCTGAAAGGCAAACAGACAAGGTTTTTCTACGTCCAAGTTATTGATTCTGAGGCTGTTCTTGCGGGCCAATCTTGAAAATCCAAATCGGAATATCAGAAAGGCCAGGCCTATTCCCGGCAGCCAGAAGAGCCAGGGAGATTCTACGGTGGGTGCAAAGATCCAATCGATTGTGAGCGATATCAAATAAGAACCAACTGCGGTCCACATTAAGCCGGCCGTAAGCAGGAGCCAATTCTTGGGTAATCTGGGTTTGAGTTTATTTATCCATTCCATACCTGACTATTTATACCACTGTAATCAGTTTGGATATGGTGGCAATTTTGTTAGGGGTAATACCCTGTTTAAAGAGGTCATCTAAAGGTAGAAATCATTTATATTGTTGGATTTCTGGATATACTATTTTAGATCACTGATTTCGAAGGATAAGGATAATCACATGAAAATCAACCCGGCATTATTTGATTTTTTCAGCGAATTGAAGAAAAATAACAATCGCCCCTGGTTCCAGGCTAACAAGGATAGCTACGAGAACGATGTGAAGGAACCCTTACTGACTTTTATCGCTGCTTTTGCGGAGCGGGCTCCGGAGATAAGTACTTCTATCATGGCCATCCCCCGCATAACCGGGGGTTCCCTGTTCCGCATTTACCGGGACATGAGGTTCAGTAAAGATAAGACACCTTATAAAACCGGAGCCGGGATTCATTTCCGCCACAAGCGGGGCAAGGACGTGCATGCGCCGGGTTATTATCTGCACCTTGAACCCGGGGAGGTGTTTGCAGGATGCGGGATTTGGAAGCCAAATACTGAAACAGTTACAAAAATCCGGACAAAGATCGTTAATCATCCGGATCAATGGCTGAATATCATCCAGGATAAAACGTTTAAAAAAACCTTCACAGTGAGTGGGGATTCGTTAGTAAGACCACCCAAAGGATTTGATCCTGATCATCCCCTGATTGACGATCTAAAAAGAAAGGATTACCTGGCATCTATAGTTCTAAATGAAAAGATAGTTTGTCAACCCGATTTCCTCGACTATTATGCTGGAT
>JAGHAU010000026.1 GCA_021161345.1 Anaerolineales bacterium
CTTCGTGAACTGTGCCGTCCCCTCCCCCGGCGATGACCAGTTCGTACCCATCCTCGACCGCTTTCTTGGTCAGCTCGATGGCATGGGTTGGGTAAACCGAACCAGCCCAATCTGCTCCGCCATATTCCTCCATGATCGGCCGCAGGTCAGCGGCCTGGCGCCAGGCTTGGCCCATATTGGCATTGGGGTTAATGATAAAAAGAGTTTTCCTGTGATTCATGATTTCATCCTCTCAATTGTCTATTCCAGGCAAATTGATGCTTTCTACAGGCCTGCCTATGTTGATATTAATGATTTAATAGTATTTTGGTTTGAGTTCCTTAACAGGTATAACAACCTGGCCCTCTTTTCGTTCCCCCAAAAGTGTGATCTCATCAGGTTCTAAAGCCGCCTTCCAGGCCAGGTAGGCAGCGATCAATGCCTCCAGTTCCTCAACAGAATAAAGGCCATCCAGCGGAAGCTGGCCCTGGATGATCTTATAACGAGTGATCTCCTCAAAGATTCGCATCGGGTCCGGCACGTCAACCGACAGAGAATGCAATAGCAGCTGGCGCTGCAGCCTTCCTTCGAGGTTCTTTTTCAGGAAAGGAATCTTTTTTAATAAGGTGGTATAGGCCGCATGGGGATAGACCTCCAGCAGCTGCATTTTGTTGTTTTCGGCCGGGAAGTCTTTAAAACCGAGCTCCTCCAGGCGTTTGTAGAGCAAGAAGCCATTTTTCATCCATCCCGGACAAAGGTTGACTTTATCCGGGGTTTTTGGAATGCGGATATTCTTTTGAATGAGCTCATACTCCACCACCCGGTAGGCAGTGTAGCGCCCCGGGTTGGGTTGAGGGTTCAGTTTATCGCGCACCGAATCCTTTTTCATCAGTCCCTGGTTGAGCCTGCGGGGCGCGTTGACTCCCACGAAGGCCGCCTTCTGGCCGCCCACAAAGGCTACCACGCCGGTGATATCTTCTTTGCCGAGGGCGATCAGATTCAGATCTTTATCAAGGGCGGCATAGGTCAGGGAGGACAAGCCCGAGGGCGGGTCAATGCCGATGAAGAGGGATTCTTTGAATAACATAGGTTGTCCCGGGTTATTTAAGAGGAGGATTGTCTTATCTATGAGTGTAGCTCAAAATAACAAGAAAGACAACTTAGGTGCTGTCCAGACTGCATTATAGGGAGGCTACTTATTAAGTGATCAATTCCTCTTTTAGGGACAAGGAAAAGTAGCCAGTGACCAGTATTCAGTAACGAGATGAAGTAGTCGATGGGGGCTCACAGACAATGTTACAATATCTGCTGTCACAATTTATTTACCCAGAAAATTTCAGGAGACATAATGCAGTTCCTAATTTCTTTTGCTGAACGGAAACCCAAACTCACGAGTGTACTGCTGTGGTTGTTAGCCGGGGTTATCACCCTGATTTGTTTTACCTATCAGGACAAAACTGGACCTACCTACCCGCTGGAAGGTGATATTGAAATAGCGCAAGGTACTGTTCATTTCAAATTCCTGCGCAGCGAAACAATAGACACGGATCTGAAGATCATGCTGCTCGATCCAGTTCCTTCAGGTGTGACAGGGTATGTCGATTACCGACGCTTTAAATCCAACGATGAATGGGAAAGCATTCCAATGGAGGCAGGTTCTTTTGAATTCTCACGGAGGGGCCGCGCAGAGTCCGTACAAGGGATTGGCGCAGAGCTACCCAGCTTACAAGAGCGGGCTGGAAAGTACGAATACCTGGTCTATATTGATGATGGAGAGAATGGAGCTATCTCGGTGACCAATGATAAACCCATTTACGCCCGCTACAAAGCCGAAGTGCCCACCGCCGTGCTCCTTTTGCATATCTTTGCGATCTTTGCCTCAATGACCATCGCTATCCGGACTACTTTCGAAGCTCTGATCGATGGCAAATACAAATCGCTGCTTTGGGCTACCATGATCTCGCTGCTGATCGGCGGGTTCATCCTGGGGCCGTTGGTGCAGTGGTACGCTTTTGGTGTGTTGTGGTCCGGGATACCTTTTGGCATTGATTGGACCGATAATAAAGTGGTAGTTGAACTGGTATTCTGGATCCTGGCTTTGTACCTCAACCGCGGAGAACGGCGTGATCGGCGGTCAGTATACCTGGCAGGCTTCCTGACCCTTTTGGTCTATTTCATTCCTCACAGCATCTTTGGTTCAGAATATGATTACCGCACCGGCACCGGGCGCGGCACGGGTGGATGAGGATTACAGTAGGATAGGCAAACCGATGGCGGAGGACATACCAAGAAAGGAATACAATAAAATATTATGTTTATTTCAACAATCATCTTAATAATTCTATTGGCAATCATTATTACAATCCGGATCAGATTTGTAATCTGGAAAAAATCTGCTTCAAAAGTAATGGATGCGGGGAATATCATGGATCTCTCATCCGGAAAGATCCATTACAGATTGCTTGGCAGCGGGCCTGTCCTGTTCTTTATGCATGGAGGACCCGGGGGAATAGACCAGGATTACTTTATCAAATATCTGGTTGAAGAAGGCTATTCCATACTCACGGTTTCTAGGCCCGGATACCTTCAAACACCATTTCAAGCTCTATCCTATGAAGAGCAGGTGGACCAATATGTCGAACTATTGGATAAGCTCAATATTAAGAAGGTCGTTCCAATCGGAGCCTCTGCAGGCGGTCCGCTTGCTCTTAATTTAGCAAATAAATACCCCGCAAGAACCCAGGCCCTGATCATGGAAGCAGGGATCAGTACTGTTTATGATATTCCTGACGGCGCCGAAGACTCATTTTGGATGAAGTTATTTCTAAATGATGGGATCCAGGATGTTCTGAGCTGGATATCCACCATTATAGTTAAGGCAGCTTTTAAGGTCACTTTTAAGAGCATCCTCAAACTTGAAACATTGCTTGATAAAGAAGAAATAGAAAAATTCACGAACCTCGCCGCAGCAGATGATGTCAGAAGGGATTGGGTAGTGAACTTAATGAAAGTGAGCAGTCCAATGAGTATTCGAAAAGCCGGGCTGGACCATGATGTTGAACTCATGACTTCCATAGAAAAGATCCCTGTTGATAATATTCATGTAAAAACCCTCTTATTTTACAGCCGAGATGATAATGATGTTAAGTGGCTGAATGCTGAATACCTCACTAATAATCTGGCGGATTACCAATTGATCGAGACCCATGGAGGGCATTTTATGTGGGTTGGTGAGGATATGGAGAAGATCAAAAGCAAAAGAATTGAGTTTTTAAAATCAATCAGCTTCGATTGAATCTGATTACTGATCCCAATAACATACCGGTATAGCTTCCGGAGAGAAATCGTGACAAATTTACTTGAGCACAATCGAGCGGCCTGGAATGAAGAAGTAAAGAAAGGCAATCAATGGACCATTCCCGCAGTCAAGGAAGACATCGAAAAAGCCAAAAACGGGAGCTTTCAAATAGTATTGACCCCATTTAAACCCGTTCCAGCAGATTGGCTGGGGAATATCAAAGGAAAAAACATCTTATGCCTGGCTTCCGGTGGAGGGCAGCAGGGCCCGATCCTGGCCGCTGCCGGCGCTAAAGTAACTGTTTTTGATAATTCTGACCAACAGCTAAAAAGAGACCAGGACGCAGCCAATGAATATGATCTGGATCTCAAAACCGTTCAGGGAAATATGCAGGATTTGAGCTGCTTCCCGGATCTAAGCTTCGATTTGATCATTCATCCGGTTTCGAATTGTTTTATTGATGACATCCTCCCAGTCTGGAAGGAAAGTTTTCGGGTCCTGAAGGTGAATGGGAGAATACTCTCTGGTTTTTGCAACCCCATCATGTATATGATCGATTGGGAAAAAGCAGATAAATCAAATCGTTATCAACTGGCCCATGCAATACCTTATTCTGATCTCAAATCTTTAACACCCAAAATGAAACAGAAATATGTCAAGGAAAAATCGGTTTTCGAATTTGGCCATTCCTTCACAGATCAGATCCAGGGACAGCTGGATGCCGGATTCGTGCTAACTGGTTTTTACGAAGACAAGGGTGGAGATCTTCTAGACAAATTCACTGACACCTTTGTTGCTACAAATGCCCTGAAGATGGGTTAGGGTAGTTAATGGTCAAATAACTATGCTCTGTGCACAAAGTAAGAAGATCCCAAATAATGCTGCCATCCATCTAAAGGGCCAGAGCAACTCGATAAAGATTAAAGGATCCATTTTTCAAATTCTAGATAGGAATTCACCATGAAAGCTGCTGTTTTTTATGAACCTGGTGGACCAGAAAATATCCAGATCGCTGAAGTTCCCGATCCAAAGGTTGGAGCTGATCAGGTTCTGGTTCAGATCAAAGCCTGCGCGCTGAACCATTTTGATCTATTGGTACTAAAGGAATCCGATCCGGCTACTTTTAGCTTTCCTTTCTGGGGAGGTGCAGATATCAGCGGCATCGTGGCCGAAACGGGAAATTCTGTTTCTCAATTCAATCCCGGAGATCGCGTTGTGATCAATCCAGGCCTTTCCTGCGGGAGTTGTGAACACTGTTTAGCCGGCGAAGAAAGCCAGTGTAATGATTACGGCATCATCGGTGATACGGTTCCGGGAGGTTTCGCGGAATATATCGCTGTAGATCAAAACAATATATTGAAACTTCCGGATCATGTAACCTTTGTAGAAGCTGCTGCTGTGCCGTTGGTTTTTCAAACAGCCTGGCGGGCTTTAATGACCCGGGCTGGCATTCAGTCCGGTGAAGATGTATTGATCTTGGGGGCAAGCGGCGGGGTTGGCTCGGCAGGGATCCAAATTGCCAAATTGGCCGGCGCCAATGTATATGCAGTCACCAGCACACCTGAAAAAGCATCCCTTGCCAGAACGCTGGGAGCAGACCATATCCTCGATCGAACTTCCGGAGATATCTGGAAAGAACTTGCTGAACTGACCGACCACCGGGGCGTTGATGCAGTCTTAGAGAACGTTGGAGCAGCCACATGGAGCCAAAGCCTGCGCAGCCTGGTAA
>JAGHAU010000031.1 GCA_021161345.1 Anaerolineales bacterium
CAACTAATATTTTGGATATAATCCCCTGGGTCTCAGTAGCCTTAAACACAATGACACACTCCTTCGAATGTGCCAAAACCCCTTATAATTCTCACTAGTGGCGAGGGGCGGGATTGAACCGCCGACCAAGGGCTTATGAGTCCCCTGCTCTTCCACTGAGCTACCTCGCCAAGACGGCAAATAGTGTACTATGCTGACGAAACTTTGTCAACATTTGAGGTACACTTGGCTTATATTTCAAAGGAGAATGAAAGCGTGAAAACTATCATCATTACTGGCAGCACGCGCGGCATTGGCTATGGCCTGGCTGATAATTTTCTGCGCCTGGGTCATCAAGTTGTCATCAGCGGCCGGTCTCGCGATAGTGTAGATCTAATAGTAGAAAAATTGGGCAACCTGCATAATCAGGAAAGGGTGGGTGGATTTCCCTGTGATATGCGAGATTGCGATAGAGTTGAAAGTTTGTGGAATTATGGCAGGGAAAGATTTGGCGAGATCAATATTTGGATCAATAACGCCGGTATCGGCCAATCCCAAACCGATTTCTGGGACCTGGATATAGATTTAATACAGGATCTGGTGGATACCAACATTACCGGCGCTATGTTTGGCGCCAAGGTGGCCCTGGCAGGCTTCAGAGAGCAGGGCAGAGGCGCTTTTTATAATATGGAAGGCCTGGGCAGCGACGGCCGCCAGGTAGAAGGTTTGACGCTGTACGGCACTTCCAAACGAGCCTTGAATTACCTGACCGACAGCCTGGCATCAGAAGTGAAGGGGACCGATGTTGTTGTTGGCGCACTCAGTCCTGGTATGGTGTTGACCGATTTTATTCTCAGCCGTTATAAAGGAAAAGATCCATCTGAGTGGGAAAATGCAAGGAAAATATTCAATATCCTGGCGGATAAGGTTGAGACCGTAACTCCCTACCTGGCTGAAAAGATCCTTCAGAATAAAAAGAATGGGGCCCAAATAAATTGGCTCACAACGCCAAAGGTGCTCTGGCGTTTTATGTCGGCTGGAATATCAAAAAGAGACCTGTTTCAGGATCTGGAAATCTAGATAGATCTGAGAATGCAATTAGATTTAAGAGAAAAACCGGTCATTAGACCGGTTTTTTTATGGGGCGAGCGACGGGACTTGAACCCGCGACAGCCGCATCCACAGTGCGGTGCTCTACCAACTGAGCTACGCCCGCCATATGCCGCTGGATTATATCATGCGGCTGAGTCGTTTTCAAGCATGCCCAGGAGTGCCTTAACGACTTCATTCCTGTTAACACTTGTTTGCTCCCGGGAGGAAAGGTCCTTGATAGCTACCTCTCCATTATTGATCTCGTCAGGTCCCAATACCAGGGCGATTTTCGCGCCGATGCGATCTGCATGACGGAACTGCTTTCCCAGTTTATCCGCTACAGGATAGGAATAGACATCCAGGCCCGCTTTTCGAAGCTCTGCGCTGAGCTGGTAAGATGCCAGCTGGGAATTCTGATCAAAGACAGTTACCATCACCCGGGCAGGGGAGGTGTCGCGATCTTCTGGCAGCAATCCGAATTCTTCCAGAATGACGGACAAGACCATATCACCCATGGCAAAACCAACTCCAGCAAGTGGGTCGCCACCAACAGCTGCCAGCAGGTTGTCGTAACGTCCTCCGCCAGCGATCGAGCGCCGGACATCAGCAGAAATCGATTGGGCTTCAACAACTGTGCCGGTGTAATAATCCAGTCCGCGAATGATCCGCGGTGAGTAGGTTACATAATCAGAAACACCCAGGGCGTCCACCGCTTTGAAGAATCGAGTTAGCTCCTCGGATTTTTCCCACAAATCATCAGCGGTAAGCAGTTTTTGAACGCCATCAAATTGGGATTGATCAAGCCCCCGGTCGAGAGCATAGGCACCCCAGGCTTTCTCGTCCAATTTGTCACGGCGGTCTATGACCTTGAATACCGTTCCCTGGAGATCGGCAGGTATGCCAAGTGCCAGGAGCTCCTGTTCCATTAATCGCCGGTTATTCACAAATACTTTGACCTGATCGGAACTCAGACCAATTTTCTGGAATAGACCTGCCATCAGGGCAGCCATTTCGGCATCAGCTTCCGGGCTGGCTACACCGATCAGGTCTGCGTTCCATTGGAAGAATTCCCTGCCGCGTCCTTTTTGCGGGCTTTCATAACGCCAGAAGGGGCCAAATGACCACCAGCGCAGCGGGTAGTAAAGCTGCCGCTGTTTTTGAGCGATCATGCGCACCAGGGATGGGGTTAATTCAGGCCGCAGCGCAATCAGGTTGTCGTTTTTATCAGGAAAGACAAAGGATTGTTCCTTAACCAGCTCTTCTCCGGATTTGGCGGCATACAGATCGATGGATTCAAGGAAGGGGCCGTCATATTCCTGGTATCCGAATGATTCAGAGACCTCCCGGATCATTTTGTACAACCAGCTGTTGACTGCTTTTTCGGCGGGATAAAAATCCCGGGTTCCCTTCACGGATTTAATGATATTTTTCATAATTTCAAATTCCTGCAATAACGTTCTTGTATTAGTGCCAATCCGGGCAGAATGGACACTTTTCGCCTTCTGGATAATCAACCCCTTCCTCATGAGGACAGGAAAGCACCCATTCACTGGTCAATACTCTGGCAATATTGTTCTTCTGGATAAAGAGAGCGATCTCGCGGGCGGATTCTACATCTTCAGCAATTCCCTCCCCGGACCATTCCCGAATAATTGGAGCCTGGTCTTTGGCAGTTATGATCCCAACGATGATCTTACTGGCTTGATCAGGGCTGGGCCCCCGATAAGTAATCGTTGCCAGGGGATAAACAGTGTTCTCTGATACAAGTATCCGAAACTTTTCTTTTCTCTTATTTGCCAATTCTTGGATTGATTTTATTCCCGCCATCAGCCTGCTCCAAAATATGTGATGAAGATCGAATGGATTGTAGCATTGATGAGTGAAACTAGTCAATCCTTATGTGGAAGGGAGCAGGTCTGGTCATCAAGAAATGGCAAGGAACTTGCACTTATATGAGGCAGTTACCTTAATTGGATCCATCCTGGATCCAGAGAGAGAGATTGATGAAAAAAAGAACTGTGATTATTATTTTAAGTTTTACCGCGCTGGTACTGGCTTCCTGTGGGGCAATACCTACATTACCGCCCCTGGATTCTACTGTTTCTGTCTGGACCCCGCAGGTCACTTTTGGACCCCGGGAAGTAAATTCAACCAGCCAGGCAGCGGTGGTTACGGTGACTGGAACCCCGGCAGCGGAGGTAACGGAGAGCCCGCAAGATCCTACAGCCACACTTGAACCTGAATTTACTGCTACCTCAACCGCTGAGCCATACACGCGAACTCCTGTAATCACGGCTACCCCATCCTATATTGCAACCGCAATCGCGACAGGAACACCGGAGCCTACCTTTACGCCAACTGCGGTGCCTTATGCATTGCAGTTAATGAATCCTTATTACCTGAAAAACTTCACTCATGATGATCTGGGATGTGATTGGCTTGGAGTCGCCGGACAGATTTTCAATCTTGAGGGACAGGTTCAGAAAGATATTGTGATCAGAGCAGGGGGCGAGATCAATGGAACACCGGTCGTGGAAGAAATGGCCATGCCCCTGGCAGAGCCTGATATTGATCTGGCCTATGGCCCAGGGGGATTCGAATTGACATTGGCGGATTCATTGGCAGGTACCGAATCCGAAGTGTGGATCCAGCTCTTCAGCCTTGCAGGCGATACTCTTTCAGACAAGATCTACCTGACAACCTACGATGATTGCCAGAAGAATTTGATCCTGCTGAATTTTGTAGAAGAATAGGGACGAAGTCCTTGAGTTAATAAAAGGGACCTGATGTTTTATCATCAGGTCCCTTAAGGTTTTAAAAGGACTTCGTCCCTCATTTGGTTTAAAGGACTTAGTCCATCGAGTCTGGACTTAGTCCCTCGTTTGTTTAAAAGGATTTTGTATCTTATAGTGTCTCGTCTTTCTGTACTGGCAGCATGGCAAAGCCAGTGACGATCTTGGGATAAAAATCAGTGGATTTTTGGGGCATCTTTTCCCCGGCATCAGTGCAATCAGTGATCTGATCTATGCGTGTAGCGTTGAGGATGAACAGGAATGAAGTGTCCTTTTCCTTGACCTCGTCATACCCCAGATCTGGTTCCCTGAGGTATTTGATATTCTCCAGGTTATCGATCTTCTTTGGATCAATATTCATGATATTTTCCAGAAGCAATTTATGAAGAATACTTACATCAAGGTCTCGCCAGGACTGGGCTCTGTCAGGTTCCAGGTCAGTCATGATATCCAGCTTATTCAGTGTCAATAAATAATAACCCTGGGAGCAGACCAATCCTGTCACCCCAACCTGACTGGTGGCATCTTTCAATTTACTTTCCAACACTTGGCGATTCTCGAGTTTTTCTACCCTGAATAACTCGTTGGTTTTGGCCATGATCTCATCAAAGGTTTGATCCTGATAATCAAAAATCAGTCTGTGAGTGGGCAAGATGGTCAATCCGGGATTGCTCATACTCACCATAGCCGCCATGCGATAATTGAATCCGGCGTTTGGAGCGGATTCAGGGTGTATCTTTTTCATCTCTGCCTGGTAATTGAGAGCGGTTTCATAACGGTGGTGGCCATCAGCGATGATCAGGTTGTTTTTTTCTGCCATTTCGGCATTTACCCTTGCGATCACTTCAGGATCAGTTACGACCCAAACCTGATGGAGGACATCCTTTTCGTGCAGTTCTTTGGCCTCAATATCAGCTGGACGCTGAATTGCCTGGTCAAAGATGGCGTCGATTTTGTTCTCCTGATCCGGGTACAACATGAAGATATTCCCAAAATAGGTTTCTGTCGCCTTGGTGAGGTTCAATCGATCGATCTTGGGTCCGGCATGAGTTTTCTCATGGGGAAGGACTATCCCTTCATCAAAGCCGGATAACTCAAAAGCGCCAATGAAGGCTTTGCGGGTGATGGTCTCTCCGGAAGGAAGGGGGAAGGTTTGGTGATAGACATAATAAGCAGGTTGATCTTCCCGTTTTAATATGCCTTCCTGGAGCCACTTATTCAAGAAATCATTTGCCCTTGTATAGATGTTATCCGTGTCAGAGTCCGAGTCGAATTTTTTGCCTTTGATAATGCGGGTGACGTTGTACTCACTGAGAGCATAATACTCATCCTGCAGACCGTAGCGGACCCGGTCATAAGGCTGGCTGATAACATTATTGATATGGTCGATCTTGTGCTGATTGTAGCGTATAGCTCTAAACGGTTTGATGGTTGCCATAAGGGCTTATCCTTTAAGAGTTTCAATAACTTTCTGAGCGGCAACTTCACCGACCCGGGCCTTGGCTTCTTTCGTGCCAGCGCCCACATGGGGTGATCCGATTACCTGGTCCAGTGAATACAGTTTTGGATCAGCAAGCGGTTCTTCAGCATATACGTCCAGCGCGGCGCCGGCAACTTTACCGTCCTGGATGGCTTGGTAAAGGGCATCTTCGTCGATTGTGCCGCCCCTGCTGCAGTTGATGATCCGAACACCAGTCTTTACCTTGTCAAAGGCAGCTGCGTCCAGGATGTTGTGAGTCTCATCGGTGTGGGGAACATGCAAACTGATGTAATCTGCCCTGGCAAGCAGTTCGTCCAGTTCCATCAGGGTGATGTTGGGAAGTTCGGTGACATAGGGGTCAAATGCCACTACGGTCATACCGAGGGCAATTGCCCGGTCTGCAACAGCAGAGCCGATCCGGCCGGAGCCGATCAACCCCAGGGTTTTCCCTGAAACCTCTGAGCCAACGAAAGATTTTTTCTCCCATTTCCCGGCTTTCATAGAAGCCGTCATCAGGGGAATATTGCGAGCCAGTGCCATCAAGTAGGCGATCGTCAATTCAGCTACGGATTGGGTGGACGCCGAAGGAGTGTTGAGCACTTTGATGCCCTTCTCCTGCGCATAGGCAACGTCAATATTGTCCAATCCCACCCCGGCCCTGACAACGGATTTGAGGGAAGTTCCAGCGTCCAGGACTGCTTTGGTAACTTTGGTCCTGCTTCTTACAACCATGCAGGGATATTCCGAGATGACTTCCAGCAGCTCTTCCGGTGTTATGTCTGGCTGATTCACGACCTCGATCCCGGCTTCTTCAATTAGTTTTAGTGCTTTTGGATCTGTTGCGTCACATATTAATACTTTCATTTTTCCTCACAAAATAAGAGATCAGGGCCTACCGAAAGGAAGGGCCTGAAGATTATTTACAGACCTAAAATGTTGTCGATCTGGCCAGTTAGCCACTGCACATCGGCTACTTGCAGGTCGCCCATGTGGGCAATCCTGAAACACTTACCTTTCAAGTCTCCGTAACCATTGGATAACATAGCGCCCCGTTTGGCAAGCTCTGCGTTAAGATTTACTACGTCAATTTCCCGGGTGTTATGGACATTGGTCACAGTGGGAGAAAGGTAATTCTCATCGCTGTATAGGGCAAAATTCTTCCGGGTCCAGGACCGTACATGTTCTGCCATGTCCAGGTGTCGCTGGAACCGAGCCTCTACGCCCTCTTTAAATATGCGGTCCATTTGAACGTTCAGAGCGTTGATAATGCTGATGGCAGGAGTAGCCGGTGTCTGATTTTTGATTGCTTTCTTCTCAAGCTCTTCAAAGTTGAAATAAAAGCCCCGATTTTCAACATCCAGCGATCGCTGGAAAGCTTTTTCACTGACAGTGACAACACATAATCCGGGGGGCAGGGCAAAAGCTTTTTGGGTGCCAGCCAGAACTACGTCTAATCCCCATTCATCAACCTTGATCTCAGTTCCTGCCATTGAACTTACCGCATCCACCAGCACCAGCACATCAGGATATTTCTCTTTGACCAGGGCTCCGATTTCTTCAATGGGATTCATTACACCTGTGGATGTTTCGTTATGAGTAATGCAAACCGCTTCAAAACCACCTTTGGATAAATATTCATCCACCATTTCCGGAGTTGTTGCCTGTCCCATTTCAACTTTAATAAGATCGATTTCTTTTCCATTCAATGTGGCAATCTGAGCCCAGCGTTTGGAAAATGCACCGCAATCCGTCATCAGGACTTTATTATTAACGCAATTGCGGATCGAACCTTCCATCATGCCCGTTGATGAAGAAGTAGACAGATAGATATGACCATTCGTCTGCAGGAATTTCTTGAGTTTTGTGACTACTTGTCCATGCAGATCCGAATATAATTTGTCGCGGTGCCCGATCATAGGGACTGCCATGGCTTCGAGGATCTCATCAACTACATGGGTTGGTCCTGGAATAAAGAGTTTTTTGTACACGGATCCCTCCTTGGAGGATAATTAAATAAGTTTAAAATAAACTTTAATGAGGTGTGACCGATTTGTGTTGTCACCCTCGGTTTTTAGTCTAATCCATGGGGTATGAAGTGTCAATTGTGTGCAAAATCACTTAATACATTTATCCTAAAAATGATGATTTCCTGCTTGTTTTAAGAATAAAGGAAGAGAATTAGGAACTTATATCCTCTTCCTTTGGATTGATACTTTAATGCGTGATGATCAGCCTTCGATAAGCCCCTTTTCGATTAACAAGGGACGAGGGTCAACAATATTCTTATGCAGGGCTGCGGCTTTGGGGGGCAGGTCCAGGGCGATTGCCATTAATTGTGTGAAATAGAGGATCGGAACCTCGTGGTCAACCTCCATTTGGAATTGCCGGGCGTCCAGATTCATATGACAGAGGGGGCAGGCTACTGCTATGGCGTCAGCGCCGGCGTCGATTGCGCCCTGGACGATCTTGCCGCTTAGATTGATTACGATTTCTGGTTTGGAGAGGGCATGACCGGCGCCGCAGCAGGTTGTCTTGAATGACCAATCGAGCACCTCGGCACCCATGGACTTCATTAAAATATCCATATCCATCGGATATTCAGGGTGTTCCGCTTCAGTAACTTCCGGAGGTCTGGTTAACAGACAGCCGTAATAACAGACAACCTTAAGTTCAGAGAGCGGTTTTACCGTTTTTTCTGCCAATGCTTTAGGTCCGACATGATTGTGAATTGACTCAATCATGGTGCTGACATGAACCTCGTCTTGGTAGTTGTAATCTATGAGCTGGTCAGCTCTTTCTTTATGATCTGGATCTGTCCTGATTTCATGCTGGGCAGTTTTATGGCGGTTGTAGCAGGCTGCACAAGGCATGGTCACTTCTTTATAACCCTGCTTTTCGAATAGAGCCAGATTTTCCATTGGCAGGTGGAGAGCGGCTTCTGGATCAGCCCGGTGGGCGGCAGAGCTACCGCAGCAAACCCAACCTTTGGGTTCAGCTATCGGGAAATCCAGCGCTTCACATACGGCCACCGAGGAATCGTTGTACTCTGTTGCGGTAGTTTCAAGCGAACAGCCAGGGTAGTAGGCAACTGTATCAGCCGCACCAGGCTGCACCTTGACCTTTTTTTTGCTGGGCATTCTTGCGGGGTGGGGCAGGAAACCGACCTTTCCTTTTTGGAAAAACTTCAGATACAATTGGATATCATCGATTAACGTTCTGGGACTTTGCAAGATGAGTTCAGCCATCAGCCCCGGTTCATAGGAACGACCCCAGAGGTTAACTTCTCTCATGAAAGCCTTATTAAAGCGGTTGGTTTCAGGAACTTGCGGTTTATATCCCCGCTCCAGACTTTCCCGGGTCAGGAATTCCATGATCGCTGTGATATCTAAACCTTGGGGACAGCGTGTGGTGCAGGTCAGACAGGAGGAACATAACCAGGGTGTTTTGGATTGCAGCGCGATATCTTCCTGGCCTAATTGCAGTGCTCTCATGATCTGGTTAGGCTGCCAGTCAAAATATTCTGCAACCGGGCATCCGCTGGTGCATTTTACGCACTGGTAGCAGAGATAGACGTTTTCGCCAATCTCCTCCTGGATTCTGTCTGCCAGATTCCCGTCAATTGTAATGGTTGGCTGTGCTGAGATCTTGGTTTCTTCTGACATTATTTTATCCTCTCAAACTACGAATAAGGATGGTTACTTAACTTCTGGACGTGGATAAAGACCTGCTCCCTCGACAATGGGTTTTACTGCTTCTTCCCATTCGATGGCCATAATATGGACCCCGGCGACACCTTCAATTTTCTTGATATCTTTGATCAGGTCAATGCAAACTTGAATTCCTTCCGTCTTCCAGGCTTTTGAGCGAGCCTTTTTCTCCTCTGGGGCGAGATCGGCGGCTTTTTTACCAATCCATTCTTTCCCGGCCTGGGTCATTCTGTCAATTACTTCGTCAGGGACTAAAATGCCCGGCACATTTTTTTTCATATATTTTGCCATCCCCGGACTCTTTAAGGGACCAACCCCTGCCAGGATATAAGCTTCTTTATGCACGCCCAATTCCCGTACCTTTTCCATATAGATAGCGAATTCTTTGACGTCATATACCAGCTGGGTTTGAATGAAGTTTGCCCCGGCCCTGATCTTTTTTGCGAGTCTTAATGGCCTGAATGCAGTCGGATCTGCAAAGGGTGCAGCTGCTGCGCCGACCAGGAAGGAAGCTGTTTGGCCTTTTATTTCGTCCCCACATTGGAAAATGCCTTTATCGCGCATTTCAGTCACCATATGCACCAATTGCAGGGAATCCATATCATACACGTTTTTAGATGTGGGATGATTTCCAAAGATCTGGTGGTCGCCGGTCAGGCAGAGCAGGTTCTTCAACCCAAGGGCTGAGGCACCCAGTAAATCTGACTGGATTGCCAGCCTGTTGCGGTCCCGGCAGGTCATTTGAATAACAGGCTCCAGGCCTTCCTTGAGGGCAAGGAGCCCTGCTCCTATACTGGACATCCTGACGATCGCTGTCTGATTGTCTGTGATATTAACGGCATCAACATATCCCTTCAAAAAGGCTGCTTTCTCGCGAATGATTGCAGGGTCAGCGCTCTGTGGGGGCCCAAGTTCTCCTGTTACAGCAAAATGGCCTTCACGGAGGACTTTTTCAAGATTGGAACCTACAAGATAGCCGTTGTCTTTTTCGCTCATTACTATTCCTCCAATGATTATGCTTCGTCCTCAATTAATCTCAAGTCCTGCCGGACGATCTTGCGAGGTCCGCCGTCTCTTGATTTACTCCAATCTTTGGGCGGCTGGATTTCTAACAGAAGATCAAGTTTTCCCTTGCTTTCCAGACGGTCGTAAATTAACTGCCAGGCGCAAGGAACCTCAGGATCAATTTCGCAGTGGCCATCTTCAGAGCCACCGCACGGTCCATTCAATAGGGATTTTGAACAGCGGGCTATGGGGCAAATTCCCCCTGTTAAACCCAGGATGCAATCTCCGCAGGCAGCGCAGCGTTCTTCCCAAACACCTTGTTCTGTAGGCATACCCAGGAAAGTAGTGTTCAGCCCCGGTACGACCCAGGTGTCAGGAAAGTGTTCAGCTATGGCTTGGACTCCGATTCCGCAGCCAAGGGAGAGAACGATATCCGCGTCGGCGATTTCTTTTTCGATCTCGTCAAGATATTCCCATTCACACTGCCGTTGAACAGTTATATCAGTTATTTCTTGTGGGTGACCATTTATTTTTGAAGCCATCCGCAGCGAAGCGGCCATGATTTGCGCTTCGCGGTCCCCTCCCGCAAAACATACGGTTACGCAGGTGCCGCAACCTACCACGAGCACCTTTTTTGCATCTCCTAAAAGTCCTTGTATTTCTGCTAGAGGTTTTTGTTCAGCTGTGATCATCTTAATACTCCTATGGTGAGGAAAGTGCGAAACAAGTAAAGATTCAGACCGGTTTCTGTTTCCGGAATGGATTGGGCCCGATTGTTTTAATTAGTTCAGTCATTTCCTCGGCTTTTTGCGCAAACTCAGCCGCCATGGCAGCTGACATATGGAACATCTGCACCCGTTTTGGATTAATACCAATTTCCACTAAAATTGATTGGAGATACTCAACTCTCTTTTTAGCGCGTAGATTACCTTCCAGGTAATGGCAGTCGCCGGGCAGTCAACCCGCCACCATTACCCCGTCTACACCGGCTTCAATTGCTTTTAGCGGTAAAAGGATGTCAATCCTTCCAGTACAGGGAATTTCGACAATTTTGACCTGGGAAGGATATTGCATCCTTAAACCTCCCGCTAAATCTGCAGCGTTATAGGCGCAATAGGTGCAGCTGTAGGCAACGATCTGGTATTCATAATCAGTGTCAGTCAAGGTATATTTTCTCCATTATAAACAATTAACAATTATTTGGTGTCTCATGTTTTCGTTCCCTTTCGGGGGTCCTGGAATTAAGGATCCAAAAGGGGAACGGAAACTGGTTCTGATTGAACAAGTGCATGAACTTTGGCCTGCATTTGGGTGTCAGTAAAATGCATCAGCTGAATGGCTTTCGCTGGACATTCTGCTGAACAAATACCACATCCCTGGCAAACCGCAGGTTCAATATAAGCTGCTCCCATAATTTTACCTACACCAACCAGATCTGGTTTGATAATTGGGACTTCAAAAGGACAGACTCGAACACATGTCAGGCAGCCTGTACACTTTTCCGGATCTACAATTGCTACCCTTCCTCCAGCAATGAGAGAGTCCTGACTCAGGATCCGGAAAGCCCGGGAGGCTGCAGCCTGGGCTTGGATCATGCTCTCATCGATAAATTTTGGATAGTGAGCCATGCCAGCCATGAAGATCCCTTCTGTGGCAAAGTCAATAGGACGGAGTTTAACATGCGCTTCCATGAAAAACCCTTCGTTATCAAGTGATACCTTAAATTGATTGGAGAGGTTCTTGTTGTCGGGATTAGGTATCACTGGCATGGATAGGACAACCAGATCCGGATGGATCTCTACCATCCGCTGAAGAGTTTTATCCCAGGCTAAGACGGTTAAGGAATCTTCGTTAGAATTTGAAGGCTGACTGATCTTAACTTCCGGTTTATGGTCTATGTCGTAGCGAATAAATGTCACACCTTGTTCGCGAGCTTCGGTATATAAACGTTCTTTAAAACCATAGGTCCTAATATCCTTGTAAATAATTGTCACCTGAGTGTCTGGTTTTTGTTGTTTAATTGCCAGGGCATTCTTGATAGCAACAGTACAGCAAATCCGGGCGCAGTATTTTTCAGCGGGGCCAACACACAGGATCATAACAATTGAATCAGGATCTTTATCGATCGGGCTGGTTTGATGTCCGGTAATGATCTCTTCAAAGTTTTGTTGAGTGAGGATGCGAGGATCGCTGCCGAATCCGTACTCGGGACCTCGATATTCCTCACCGCCTGTTGTAAGGATCACAACGCCGTGATCGATGGTTTCTTCCAAGCCATGATCAGTAATGAGCGTGCTTGTGAAGTTGCCCTTAAATCCGGAAGTATTGGAGATTTGAGAATTGAGGTGGACGGTGATTTTTTGATTCGAATCAACCCTATGGACAAGTTCTTTCAGGATTTTTTGAGGATCTTTCCCGTTCAACGGAGTGAAAATATGGCGGAGCTGTCCTCCAAGTTCAGGATTCTTTTCCACCAGATGAACCGGGAACCCACTCTCTGCCAGTGTTAAAGCAGCGGTCATTCCCGCCGCACCTCCACCCACGACCAGGCCGTGTTTATCGATGGGAACATTGACAGTATTTTGGGGGGTTAAAAGGGCTGCCCGGGCTGCTGACATCCGAACCAGATCTTTGGCCTTGGCAGTCGCTTTAGGTTTGTCGTTTGAATGGACCCAGGAGCATTGGTTGCGGATATTTGCCATTTCAAATAGATACGGATTCAACCCAGCCATTCGGATGCTGTCCCGAAAGAGAGGTTGGTGGGTAAGGGTTGAGCAGCTCGAGACGACAACCCGATTTAATCCTTTTTCAATAACAGTCTCCGTGATATGTTTGATGCTGTCCTGGGAGCAGGTGTAGAGATTATCTTCTGCGTGCACAACATGAGGCAGGGTAGCGGCGTATTCAGTAACCTCTGGAACATCCAGGTAACCTCCGATATTGGTGCCGCAGTGGCAAACAAAAACACCGACACGGGGTTCTTCCTCGCTGACATCCCTTTCAGGTGGGTAATCCTTAATTGTAGTAAGGGTAAATCGGGATTGACC
>JAGHAU010000179.1 GCA_021161345.1 Anaerolineales bacterium
GGCTTCCCCCGCTGCCTGATCACCCCTAACTCCAGGTATCTAATAATCGTTTCTAATCCCCCGTCAGATGGCCTTCATCCCACCATTCAGCACCCTTCCCAAATTAACCCAACTATGTTAAACTCTCCCTCGGTCATTTAACCAAATTACTTTCCGTTTCCTGCGTACCGACCACACTGTCAGGAGACAAACCCGTGGAAAGGAGGATGAGATGCGAGATTACGAACTCGTTATTATCGTTACCCCGGAAATTGATGAAACCGCTACGGCGGAAGTTGTAGAAAAAGTAAAAAGCTGGATCACTGAAGTTGGAGGATCCATCGAGTCTTTTGAAGAGTGGGGAAGACAAAAACTGGCTTACCTGATCCGCAAAAACAAAGAAGGCCAATATTACCTCTTCAATCTCAAACTAGAACCAAGCGCAGTTGTTAATTTGGAACGGAATTTCCGCCTGCAGGAATCAATTTTGCGTTTCCTGATTATCAACAGGGAGGACTGATCATCTTCGATCAGCAGCCAGGTCCAGCGACAATCTCCTGGATCGACTTTCCCTGTTAATAAGGAGGCAGCTTATGGCCAGAGGTTTAAACAAAGTTTTGCTCATCGGCAGATTGGGACAAGAGCCCGAAATGCGTTATACCCCTTCTGGTAAACCATTGACAAAATTCCGCATGGCGTCAGAACGGAACTGGACAACAGCCAATGGTGAGAAAAAAAGCGAAACTGAATGGTTCAATGTAGTCGCCTGGGGAAAATTGGCTGAAATTTGCAACCAATACTTGAAGAAAGGCCAGCAAGTTTATATTGAGGGACGATTACATACACGGCGCTGGCAAGACGATGAGGGAACCAATCATTCATCTGTTGAAGTCATTGCCCAGGAAATGATCATGTTAGATGGTCGCCCTGCGGATGGGATAGTTGAAGAACCTCCGGCTGAGGATGAATACCCATTTTAAATCAGATAAGATTGAGATTATCTTAAGGAGTACCACATGGCAGAAAGAAATCACTATGAACGAGACAGATATCCGCAGGAACGTCAGTGCAGATTCTGTGGAAACCCGAAAATGAAGATCGACTATAAGGATACCGAGACTCTTAGCAGATTTGTCAGCGACCATGGAAAGATCCGTTCCCGACGACAGACCGGCACCTGCGCAAAACATCAGCGCGAATTGGCCCGCGAGATTAAACGGTCTCGCCACCTGGCGTTGCTTCCCTTCACAGGCGAATCACTTCGCTAGACAAATATAATAATCACTGTAGACAGAACAAAAGAGTAAACTTATGCCACCACATAACAAAAAATTTCTTGCGCAGAAGGAAAAAGAAGACCGCCAGAAGCGCATTATTATCATTGCAACTATTTCAGTCCTGGTAATTGTCTTTGCCCTGGTAGCTTATGGTGTTATTGATCGATTTGTACTCACACCCAAAGTTACGATCATCGAACTCGAAGACCAGACCATCAGCGCTGATCAATTTGAACAGCAGGTCAAGTGGAGAAGGCGAAATTTGATCGTGGATATCGATCAGATGTTGATGACTTTCCAGCAGCTGGGAGGAACGCAGGAAGTATTTGGCTACTTCGAACAACAATTGATGTTAGCTGTCAACTCACTGCAGCAACCTCTCCTGGTAGGTCAGGATGTCCTTCAAGCTCTTACCGAGGATATTATCCTGTTGGTTGAAGCGGAAAAGATGGGTGTAATCGTTGATGATGCTCGAATTGACAATGAAATCCAGGAAGCTTTTGGATATTTCGTTGGAGGAACAGCCACTCCTGCAGCAACCCTGGCACCCAGCAGCACCCCGGCCACCTCTGATAACCAGGATGGCGAGCCAGATCCAACAGCAACACCTCTCCTGCAGCCTACTGAATACACTGAAGAATTGTTTAATAACAACTACCAGGAGTTCCTGCTCAGCGTTAAGGATGCAGGTATTTCAGAAGAAACCATCCGCGATATCATTAAAATATCCGTTATCCGAGAGGAAATCATCGAGATCGTCAGTTCAGATATCGCTCAGGAAACAGAACACGTCTGGATCCGCCATATACTGGTTGCTGATGAAGACACCGCCAATGAAGTTATTGAAAAGCTGGCAGATGGTGAGGACTTTGCTGATCTGGCAGCAGAATATTCACTCGATACCTCAAACAAAGATAATGGTGGCGACCTGGATTGGTTCTCACGGGGCGCTATGGTTCAACCCTTTGAGGAAGCCGCTTTTGCCCTGGAAGTTGGAGAGATCAGCGATCCCGTTCAAACCGATTTTGGGTGGCATATCATGGAAAGTTTGGGTAAAGATGATTTACTTCTGGATCCCTCGGCATATCAGCAGCTCCGTAATCAGGCTTACGTTGACTGGATGTCTGAAAAGGAAACCATATACCAGCCGATCATCAATGAAAACTGGAGCAAATTTGTGCCATCCGAACCTGCCCTTCCCCCGGATTATCTGGCCTATATTCAATCCATTTCATTGGAGCAGCCCCAACTTCCGCCAGACGTACCAACGGATGAATAAATAATAAAAAAAACCTCGCAATCAATTGCGAGGTTTTTTTATTTCTCAGTTGATATAAACTAATCTTCTTTCAATATCCTCTGCCTTAAGGCATTATTCCATCCCGGAATAATGCCAGGGTTGTTGAATTTCAAACAGATCCTGGATGCCTTTAGCGGCTATATCCAATAGCTCATCCAGCGTGTCCCTGGAAAAAGTAGCGCCTTCCCCAGTTCCCTGGATCTCGATATATTCTCCATCCAGGTTCATGACTATATTCAGATCTGCTTCAGCCCTGGAATCTTCACTGTAATCCAGATCTAAAACTGCTTGTTCTTCAACCAATCCAACACTGATGGCAGCCACTGGAGATAAGAATACTTCAGCCGGGATCTCATTCTCGCCAACGAGTTTTTGAATAGCAATCGAAAGCGCAGCATATCCACCGGTTATTGCAGCAGTCCGGGTCCCGCCATCCGCCTGCAGAACATCACAATCTACGATCAAGGTCCTGCCGCCGAGCAAATCCAGATCAAAGGCAGCCCGCAATGATCGTCCAATAATTCGTTTGATTTCCTGGGTCCGACCGCTCAGGCCCCGGGTTTCCCTTTGCACTCTTGTTGATGTTGAGCGCGGTAAAAGGGCGTACTCAGCCGTGATCCACCCCCGGGTGGACCCCTCCTGATCCATCCAGGTTGGAACTTTATTCTCGACACTGACATTGCACAGAACACGTGTCTTTCCGACTGAGATCAAAACCGATCCTTCCGGAAACTCAACATAATCCGGCATGATACTTACGGGACGGAGCTGATTTACCGCGCGTCCATCTTTTCTTGACATTGATTACCTCAATAAATGGAAGATCCTGTTATTAGCTAATGTTCCAGGATCTGGCTCAGGAACAATTTTGTCCGGTCATTCTGGGGATTGTTGAATAACCCTTCGGGCGTGGTATGTTCCACGATTTTCCCAAAATCCATAAAAACTACCTCGTCAGCCGCAGACCGTACAAATCCCATCTCGTGGGAAACACAAACCATGGTCATGCCTTCCTGGGCAAGATCAAGCATCACATCCAGTACTTCCTTGATCATTTCTGGATCGAGGGCGCTGGTGGGTTCATCAAATAACATGATCTTGGGATCCATGGCCAGGGCACGGGCTATAGCCACTCGCTGCTGCTGACCACCTGATAAATTGGACGGATATGCATCTGCTTTTTCTGGGATACCTACTCTCTTTAACTTTTCCATGGCAATTTGATTGGCTTCATCTTGCGATCTGCCCCGAATTACTTTTTGGGCCAGGGTCACATTTTCCAGCACAGAAAGATGGGGAAAAAGATTGAAGAGCTGGAATACCATACCGATCTCAGCCCTGATCTCATTGATCTGTTTGGCAGCATGAGTCAATTTTTCCCCATCAATCCAGATTTCTCCGCTGGTGGGTTCCTCAAGGTGATTGATACAACGCAGCAAAGTGGATTTTCCGGACCCACTGGGGCCAATAACAACCACGACCTTACCTTGTTCAATATCCATGGAAACGCCATCCACTGCCTTGATTTCGCCAAAGTATTTATAAAGGTCCTTAACAACGATGATTGGTTTTTGATCAGTCATGTTTTCTTAACCGCCTTTCCAGAAGCTGGACCCCCAGCGACAGGATAACAGTCATGGTCAGGTACAACACCGCCAGGATGATATATGCTTCCCTAAATCGAAAGGTGGTTCCTGCATACAACCTTGAAACCTGGGTGATATCTCTTACTGCCAGCACAGATACCAGGGATGAGTCTTTAACCATGGCCACAAAATCATTTCCCAGAGCTGGTAATACATTGCGGATCGCCTGAGGGAGGATCACATAACGCATCGATTGTCCATAGCTCATGCCCAGGGAGCGGGCAGCTTCCATTTGTCCCTTGACGATGGACTGAATACCAGCCCGGAAAATTTCCGCCAGGTAAGCGCCATATGTAAAAGCCAGTGCTGTAATTGCCCGGGCGTTCATAGAAAGATCTTGGTTTGTGACTGCTGTAAAGATCTTCCCTAGAAAATCCAGGCCTAGACCAGATAACCAATAACCGATGTTGTTCATTCCATCGACGAGCACCGGCACACCTACAAAAGCGATAAAAAAGATCAACACCAGGATAGGTATGCCCCGAATAAGTTCAACATATAGACGGGATATATTATTTAAGATGACACTCTTTGAAATTCTGCCTAGTCCCGCCAAGAGTCCGAACAAGATAGCTATGACATAGGATATCAAGGTAGTCTTGATAGTTACCACCAATCCTATCTTTATAAAATTGAAAGCATCGTTGTAATTCTGATTGGTCGTGATGATGAAAAATACATAGATAGCAATCAGAATAAGTGCAAAAAACCACCAGGGTAAATCACGAATACTCTTCTTTGAGGAAAGATCATCTATTTCAATAATCGGTTTAATTGCTTGAGGTTGTTCAGCCACCGTTTTCTCCTTGAAGTTAGAGAAACGGTGTGTGGGGAAAATCCCCACACACCGTTAGTTATCGCTATTTCATCAAAATTGAGATGAAAAGCTTTACGGCAAGGTGGCAATCTCACCGGAGATGATCATGGGGATCAATGCTTCAACCTCTGCCATGAGTTCTGCGGGAACTTCCACACCGCCATAAGCCAGGCCAACACCACCATTCTCTAGTGTGCCCAGGTAATTGCCACCGGCAAAGGTGCCATCCTGCACAGCAGCAATGGTCTCGTAAACATACTTGTCCATATTCTTCATAGCACTGACCAGGACGATTCCAGCCTGGTTGGCATATGACAAGGACCAATCATTGTCAACGCCGACGATCATGCCGGTTCCACGTTCTTCCAGAACCGCGAGGGTTCCAGCACCAACAGGACCAGCAACAGGCATGATGATGTCTGCGCCTTCGTCCAGCAGTGATTCGCCCATGGTGCGGCCGTCATCAGTGCTTTCAAAGTTACCAACGAACAACCCGTTGCGGGCTGCAACATCCCAGCCCAATGTCTGGACTTCGGTGCCGTGAACTTCATTGTAGTACTCCACACCCAGAACAAAGCCGTCCATGAAGATCTCCACGGGCGGGATCTGGATGCCGCCGAAGGTGGCGACTATGCCGGTCTCAGTCATACCAGCTGCCAGATAGCCAGCCAGGAAGGTGGACTCGTTGATGGCAAAGCCAGAGCCGTACAGATTGGGGGA
>JAGHAU010000075.1 GCA_021161345.1 Anaerolineales bacterium
GGATGGATTACACTATATTAAGGAAGTCTTGAAAGAAGCAGGGCAGCATCTCAATCCCGGCGGCGCGATATTTCTGGAGCTTGATGAGGATTGTGGGGCATCGGCGCTTGCTCTTGCCAAGGAAGTCTGGCCGGGTATCACTATCCTCCTCGCCCAGGATCTGTCGGGCCAGAACCGCTATTTGAGTATTTTAATAAATGGATAAAAAAACAGAGATCCTTTCCTTAAACGATCCAGGTGTATTCAGACAGGCTGCTGCTATCATCCAGGCAGGCGGGGTAATCGCCTTTCCAACGGATACGGTTTACGGCATAGGTGGTTCTGTATTCGATGGCAAGACCATTGAGAAGATCTACGATGTTAAAGGCCGATCCCATCTTAAAGCTGTTCCCATCCTACTTGGTGATGTAGTGGATCTGGATCAGATCTCTTCGCCATTAGCCCCTGCTGTTTTAAGAATCATCAGCAAGTTCTGGCCCGGGGCATTAACCCTGGTCCTTCCGGCATCATCCAGTCTGCCGAAAAATATTTCCCCCACTCCAACCGTCGGAGTTCGGATCCCCGACCTGGACCAAGTCCGCAACCTCCTGAGGGCAACAGGTCCACTGGCAGCCACTTCAGCGAATCTTTCCGGAGAACCCAGCGCACTAACTGCAGACGAAGTACTTCAGCAGCTTGACGGCAGGATCGACCTGATTCTGGACGGGGGAACTGTCCAGGGCGGTCAGGCTTCCACAGTACTGGATTGCAGCGGGGAAAATCTGAAAATCCTGCGGGAAGGGCCGATCAGCCTTGAGTCCATCCTTCGAGAGTTAAATGAAAGGGATTAAATGGATAGCCGGTTTATTCATACTGGTAATAATCCTGATCGTACTCATAGCCAATCTTGGTCTTGGGCCTGACTATTTCCCATTCATATACACCATTCCCGGGTTTGACAAAGTCGGGCATTTTTTCCTGATGGGTGTTCTTTCCTTTCTGGTCAATCTTCTATTCAAAGCTGAAAAGACTCGGTTTTTCTCGCTAGATTTCCTTATTGGCAGTCTTGTAGTAATTCTCGTGGTTACCCTGGAGGAGCTTTCCCAACTCTTCTTGATACATAGAGCTTACAGCTGGATGGACCTTGTTTTTGATTTGGGAGGTATTTTTCTGGGGGGTCGGTTAGCCAATTGGCTTCTCAAAAAACCTGAGTTAGAAGGATAAGTTATATTCCATCAAAAGTCAGGTTGTTAAAAACAAATGCATCGCTACAATTACAATGCATTTGCTTGTTAAAGCAATCAGATCTGAAACGAGTTGGATTTATAGATCCAGGATCATCTCCTCTAATATTCTCTTAGGAACGTGATGGATCTCCTTTTCATCCCGCCAGTATTTGATCTCACCATCATCTCCGATCTCTTCCAATACCACACTCTCCCCGGGTCTGCCCAAAGCAATTACCAGCAAAATCTCATAACGCACCGGGATAGACAGGATCTTCCTTAATGAATCCCTCTTGATCGATCCAATCAAGCAAGTACCTAATCCCAGCTCAGCTGCACCCAGGGTGATGCTCTGGCTGGTGATGCCGGCATCGTACTGGAAACTATCGGCCAGTTCTCTATCCCCCAGCAAGATGATGTAGGCTGATGGTCGCTCCCCTTCAACTGGTCCCGCCCAATCTTTCAAATATCCAGCCCATGACAGGGCAGGAAAGATCATCCCATTCTTATCCTCTGTGTTGGAGAGAATGAATTTCAAAGGCTGCAGATTAGCTCCAGAAGCGGATTGCCGGGCCAGATTGACCAAATTCCAAAGTGTTCTATCTTTTATAGGATGATTTCCTTTAAATCGCCGGTAGCTGCGATTTTTCAAGGTCAATCTACTCATCCCCTGCCAGCTGGTGTAGACACCTCCAACCAGCGCAACCAACGCGGTTGGACCAACTGCCATCACAGCAACCAAGAAAAATAGCGCTTCCAAGAAACCCAGCAAACCTGACAGTATCAGGCTACCTTCTACCAGAGTTCCCAGTGCATAAAAGAGGTTGTGCAGCACAACTCCAACAGGAAAAGCCGCCAGGGAAGTCAGCAACAGAATCCAGAATTCTCGCGGTGAGGGCCAATTCCAGACCCAGGCTCCGGCTAAACAGGTTAACCCAATATATAGGAGAATGATGCCTGGGGGATTATCAGATACGCCGATCACTAAGGCAGCAGCACCAGTCAATATCCCGGCTGCGATCAGTATCCATTGAACAATATTTATCTTATTAAGGAATTTACTTAAGCCAGCCATCATCCACCTCCAGTGATTTTCAAACTGAATTATTAAACCAGTAAAAGTGGTAAATAATTAAAGATCAGAGATCGACCAGGTCGGTGCAGCATCCATTTCAAGGTTATCCCGCTGACCAGCATGGAACCGGTAGCAGCCCACACCAGCAATCATGGCAGCATTGTCTGTACATAGGAACAGGGGTGGAATATGAACACTGAATTTTTTTTGCCCCTTGAACTTATCCCTTAAAGCCTGGTTAGCGGAAACACCGCCTGCAATCAGAATATCCTTTGTACCAAATTCCTCCGCCGCCCGTAAAGTTTTCTGGAATAAGACATCTACCACAGCCGCCTGGAAGCTTGCTGCCAGGTCCGTCTTAGGCAATTTGCTCTTCTGTTTTTCAAGCTGTTGCACCGTTCGTAAAACAGAGGTTTTTAACCCGCTGAAGGAAAAGTTGAAGCTGTCATCTAACCAGGAGCGCGGGAAATCAAAAGCTTTGGGATCTCCATCAAGGGCAGCCTCCTGGATCACAGGACCTCCCGGGTAACCCAATTCCAGTAATCTGGCAACCTTATCAAAAGCTTCTCCAGCGGCATCATCCAGTGTGCCGCCCAAGCGTTCATAAACCAAATGATCCTTCATAAGTACCAGTTCTGTATGACCACCAGATACAATTAAAGCCAGGAGCGGGAATCGGGGGGCTTTCTTCTTTTTCTTCCCCTCTTCTGCCAACCAGGCTGAATACAGATGCCCTTCTAAATGATTGATCCCCAACAAGGGCAGACCGCTGCCGATCGCCAATCCTTTAGCCATATTAATGCCAACCACCAGGGATCCCGGAAGTCCGGGACCTCGAGTTACGGCGATGCCATCCAGGTCAGATAACTTTAAATGTGCATCTTTGAGAGCCTGATCGACAATTGGGTAGATGGAAAGGATATGCTGCCTTGAGGCCACTTCGGGGAAAATACCGCCGAACTGGGCGTGCAAGTCAACCTGGGAGGCCACAGCATTGGAAAGGATCTCGCGGCCATTTTCCACTACAGCCGCTGCGGTTTCATCGCAGGAAGACTCAATGCCCAAAATGCGGGCGAGTGGATTTTCCAGACTTTCCTGCGGGGTTTCCTTAACCTGATTCTCACTCATAGCATCACCTGATCTTGTATTATTCTCAAACAGTTTACGCTTTCCAGTGTTCCATCGGCAGCACCAGATCATAGGGATAATCGGCCAGGATTTCCATTTTCCCATCAGGCCGGACCCAGACCGAATCTTCCAACCGGCAGCCCATGCCTTTATTTGGATAATATAACCCTGGTTCTATGGTAACTACCGAACCAGCGTCTAACATATCATTATCGCTACCCCTCTTGCTGAACCAGGGCCGTTCATGCACATCCAGCCCTAATCCATGACCCAGGGAATGAACATACCCGGATTCCAGCTGGCCGTCCTGACGAATGGTCCGATGACCCTGGGCCTCGAAAAGTTCACAGGTCCGTTCCTGGAAGTTGACAGCAGGTTCATCCATTATCATCTCTTCCATAATGGTCTGGTAAACGGCTTTCACATCCTCATACATGGCAGTCTCTGCTTCCGGGGCATATCCTAAGCACCAGGTTCTGGTGAAGTCAAAGAAATACCCTCCGCCAGTTTCCTGGGGATAGATATCATAAATGATTGTTTTTCCCAGCCGGATAAAGTCCTCATGTGTTCCTGCGCTATGAGGAACTCCAGCATCCCGCCCTATTGCAAATATGCAACCCAGTGGATTCTCCACACC
>JAGHAU010000065.1 GCA_021161345.1 Anaerolineales bacterium
ATATAACTCTTACTCAATAAAATAGTTATTAATGAACCTGATGTGACCTTCTATTGGGTGGTTTTGATAAGCATTCTTATCTATAGCCAAAAACTGCTTAGATTTACCCTCTAAAGGGGGAAAGCCGGGGGAGTTTCCAAGTGACGTCTGATATCAAATCAGGTGGATTCTTAATGCTATTGTCAAAATGCCAGGTTGAATGTTTGTGGGCTTTTTGAGAAGACCGGGCTTAGGGATGCTTGATAACAGTTTTTTGTCGACTGAAATCGTAGAAGGAAATACCCAATGAGCCCTTCTTCAGGGACGTTTAATGGTTCTACTTTATAATGCTAATTGTTGAACCCTAAATCGTTGGCGAATTCAACGACTGACGCCTATCCTGAGCGGGATCGAAGAACAGGCCCTAAGCCATCATTTTGTTTAGCGTACTGGAAGGGCAATCACTGGGCGATTGAGTATTTTTGGGCTTGGAGTCCTAGGGATATATGCGGGGGTAAGAAATTGGCGGTGCTTGAACGTTTAAATAAATCAGATAAGATGCTCATTTTTAAGATAGATTACCTGATTAAAAACCTGGCTCCCTCTGACCTTGCTTTGAATGTTGACTGGATTATTTTCCATGAATGAAATGTTTTATTTTGAGCAGATACTTTTCGTAATAGGGGGTGTCAAGATATAATTCAGTAATACTCGCTCAGTTTACTAAAGGAGATTTATCCTTTGGCGTGCGATTTAGCCTATAGCTTCACAAAATTATTGTCTACAAATAGCCTATGAATAAATACGGATTGTTGCTGAATTATTTTCGTGAACCCGAAGCCGCTCAAGAGGCACTACAAACCCTGGATAGAAAGGGTTTCCGACGACGGATCTTGCTACAAGCCATGCCCGAGGGACATATTACCCGGCGTGATCCCAGCCGTCGAATCCGGAATACGCTCATCCTGGCAGGAGGATTCATCCTCAGCACAACTAGTGTGACACTCGCAGTGATCGGTCTGATTCCCCGAATTACAACTCCTACAGTAATAAGCCATTTTCTCATCACCATCATCGGTTTTGGTTTTGGCGCGGGTGTTGGAGCTCTCATTTCCGCCCAGCTCTTTCCAGTTGTCTCCCGGGATGTCATCAAGCGCCAAGAAAATTGGCTGAGCACAGAAGAATCACTCCTGATCCTCCAGGCACCTATGCGATCGCTTTCCCGGGCAGTAAGAACCTTACGAGACAAGTTAGAAACCGATATTTCAATCTTCGCGCTTCATCCCCGGCGTGAATTTCCTGAACCACCCATTCTTCGGGAACTGGCCGCTCTGCCGCTGCACCAAATTGAATCCCACGCCTCTAGACTGGCCCGGGAACACCAGGTAGATTTTCATGGGGGATCCAGCCGAGCCTTGCTGAATCAGCTCGAGAACGCCCGCTTAACTATACATGCCATCTGCAGTGATTTGACGGAGTCTTTGCGACTTGAACAGAACATGAGCCCAGTTGCTGAGTGGATTCTGGATAACGAATATTTAATTGAGAGTCATGGACGCGATGTAGAAATCAACCTGCCAAAATCCTTTTACCGCGAACTTCCGACGCTGTCCGTTGATCCAGACCGAAATTATCCACGCGTTTACAGCCTTGCGAAAGAGCTGGTAACCCACAGCGACGCCCGGATCGATCACGAAAATTTGCTCACCTTCCTGTCGGCCTATCAGGAGGTTGCCAGTCTCACCATCGGTGAACTTTGGGCTCTGCCACTTATGCTGCGAATCGCCCTGATTCAGCGAGTAGAGCTGTTGACACGGCAGGCAGCACGGGAATTAAGAGACCGCGAATTTGCCGATTTTTGGGCCAACCGACTGCTGTCAACTTTGCGCCGGGACCCCAATCAACTTTTTGGAGTTCTGGCTGAATTAGCTGAAGAACGAGGTAATCCTAGCCCCTTCTTCGCCACCCAACTCAGTGGTCATCTTTATGATGAGGATGCTGCCCTGGTACCAGTTCAGAGTTGGTTAGAGCGTTCTTTAAGAAAATCATTAACCGAACTTCATACAGCAGAGCAATCTCGCCAGGCAGCTGACCAGATCGCTATTGGGAATGCAATTACCAGCTTACGCCAGTTATCACTGCTTGATTGGCGGGAGATTTTTGAGAGTCAGAGCAAAGTTGAGCAAATTCTCCGACGCGACCCGGCCCGAATTTATCCTGATATGGACTTTGAAACCCGGAATCAATATCGTGAAGTAGTGGAGGTACTGGCCAAAGGTTCAGGAATGGAGGAAAACCATGTCGCCCGCCTTGTGGTTGAGATGGCTGGAGCGGCTGAGACCAGTGATGGTTGGATATCTCGCCAAAAACACATTGGAACTTATCTGGTTGGCGAAAAACGACAAATATTATCTAAAGCAGTTGGCTGTCGCGAAAACCTGAGCTTCCGGCTTAATCAATGGGTTTATAGAAATCATACCTCCTTATACCTGGCTACAATTACTTTAACGACCCTGGGATTGATGATCTATCCATTTTTGCACAGCCTGAATGGCACGATTTCAATTTTTGAGATTTCAGCGGTACTTCTTCTGTTATTACCCGCAAGCCAACTAGCCACTGAATGGATCAATTATCTGATTTCGCGGATTCTACCAGCCCGGCGACTGCCAAAGATGGATTTTTCGAAAAATGGGATTCCTGATGCCTATCGAACACTGGTAGTGGTGCCCATGTTGTTAACAGATAAAGCGACAATCACTAGCGAGATAGAAAAACTTGAGGTCCGCTTTATTGGTAATCGTGAACACAACTTGATATTTGCTTTATTTTCCGATTATACGGATGCTTCAACTGAAGTTACAGAAGAAGACCCGGGTCTTCTTAATCTTGTCCAAGAAAGCATCAGAAAATTGAACCGCAGATACGGAGAGGGCCGCTTTTACCTTTTTCATCGCCAGCGGACCTGGTGTCAATCAGAAAACAAATTTATTGGATGGGAACGCAAACGCGGCAAACTAGAGGAACTCAACCGACTGATCCTGGGTCAGCGCAGCGAAGGGGAACAATCCATAGTGTATGTTGGTGATGCCAATCTTTTATCCCATATCCGTTATGTGATCACCCTGGACAGCGATACCCAGCTGCCGCGTGATGGCGCCAGGCGTTTGATTGAAACCCTGGCTCACCCGCTTAACCAACCCCGTTATGATCAGGTGGGAAAGGTCGCTCAAGGCACCTATACTCTCATCCAGCCGCGGGTAAGTCCATCACTTCCCAGCGCTACGTCCTCTATTTTTAGTCGGATTTTCACTGATCCGGTTGGAACTGATCCCTATACAAAAGTTGTCTCAAATGTCTACCAGGATCTCTCCGGAGAAGGATCTTATATTGGTAAAGGCATCTACGATCCCCGCGCATTCCAGCACATGCTGGCTGACCGGTTCCCGGACGAAAGGCTGTTAAGTCATGATCTGATTGAGGGAGCTCATGTCCGCACCGGGTTAGCATCGGATATTGAATTGTTTGATGAGTTTCCCTCCGATTACATCAGTTACTGCCGCAGGCAACACCGCTGGATCCGGGGCGATTGGCAAATTGCTGAATGGATCTTCCCCAATGTTAAGGACAAGAATCTTAACAGGATTGTTAACATATTAGGACCTTTCAGCCGCTGGAAAATCTACGACAACCTCAGGCGCAGCCTGGTTCCTGTTGCCAATTTGAGCCTGCTGGTATTGACCTGGTTATTGGTTCCTGATCTTCGGCTTTTCTCAACTGCTCTCATCGTTGGTGTGATCTTTTCTCAACCCCTGGCAGGCCCCCTGACCTGGGTAACCACACGCCATGGCTTGAGGTCATTTTCATTTC
Source organism: Anaerolineales bacterium (assembly GCA_021161345.1). GTDB lineage: Bacteria > Chloroflexota > Anaerolineae > Anaerolineales > UBA11858 > B10-G9. The sequence goes on from JAGHAU010000065.1 coordinate 3,850, forward strand.
GACAAATTCAACACGATCTGACCAGGGCTTTTATCGAAGCTGCCTTGCATATGCACCAGGCGGGATTGGCACTGGACGCAATAATCCGAGTAATATATCGCCGCCTTTTCAGCCATCGCAAGATGCTTGAGTGGTCTACAGCCCAAATGGAAGAGGGGAGAGGTGATCAAAAACTGGTCCTATTTCAGCTCAACTTCTGGATTGTCTCGCTTTTCAGTGCAATGCTGGCCGTCAGTGTAAACCTGCTCAGGCCAGAGAGCCTGGTTTTTGCTCTTCCCTGGTTGATAATGTGGTTCTTCAGTCCGCTTGTTGGTAGCGCATTAACCAGGAAACAAGTATATAAAGCACCCTATGAAAACCTCAACGTACGGGATACCGAAATGCTCCGTAAAGTTGCCCGTCTCACCTGGCGATATTTTGATGATTTTGTCAGTTCAGATACTGCCTGGCTGCCCCCGGATAATTATCAGGTCTCACACCAGAACCAGCTTGCCTTACGGACCAGTCCAACTAACATTGGTATGTATATGTTGAGTGCTTTGGGGGCAAATGATTTTGGATACCTTACCCTCGATCAAACCATCGAGCGACTCACCCAGACTATGGGCACTCTTAACCAGCTTGAGCGCCATGAAGGGCACTTATTAAACTGGTACAACCTTGATGATCAAAAACCGCTTCAACCAAAATATGTGTCTTCGGTTGACAGTGGAAATTTCATTGCGGCACTCTGGACTCTTGAAGGTGGTATCGCTGAAAAACTTGAGCGGCCGATTATCAGCGCATCTGCCCTGGCTGGCCTTCAGGATACAACAGAAATCCTATTCGAAGAGCTAAAAAAAGAGGATAAATCCGATGGCACCCTTCAGGATGTTTTGGAACTTCTTGAGACCATCCAGGATTGTCCTTCCGGGGTGATCGATCTTATCCGGTTGCTGCGTAAAATTAACCTGAAGGTGGAGGCCGTTGCTGCATTGCTGCGGGAGGATGCCGGCACCATGGCTGGCGCAGCCTACTGGGCGAGGCAGCTTGAACGTCACGTGTCAGCCTGGATCGATATCATTAACCGTTATTTGAGCTGGATGGAAATCCTGGTTGAACGATCCGAATCAGAGATCATTGAATCTGGTCAGATCAACTTACTTACCTTGTACCGGGAGCTGCATAACTCTCCCTCTTTGAAAACTCTGGCTGTTGGGCAGGTTGTTGGTTTAGGGGAGATCAGCCTTGAGGAACTTAGAGAAGGGATCAAGGAACAAGTTGATAAAGACTGGATCGAGCGGCTAAGCGAGTCTTTCTCGCGTGCCAGGTGGTTCGCAGGTGAGATGGTTGGCCGGGGAGAAGATTTAAAGGAGATGATGCGGGTATTTACGGCTGAAATTAACATGCGTTTCCTGTATGATCCTGTCCGGTGTTTGTTTTCAATTGGCTACAATGTAACTAGTAATCAATTTGATAGTTCATACTACGATCTGCTTGCCAGCGAATCACGTTTGGGCAGTTATGTCTCCATTGCCAGGGGTGATGTCCCGATTGATCACTGGCTGGCCTTGAACCGACCCTATAGCTCCCATGGTCGACATCGTGTGCTGCTAAGCTGGACCGGTACCATGTTTGAGTATTTGATGCCGCTCTTGCTCCAGAAGTCCTATCCCAACTCGCTGCTTGATTATGCTACCCGGGAGACCGTTGCCTTGCAGATGGCTTATGGTCAGAACCGAAGAGTTCCCTGGGGAATCTCCGAATCGGCCTATGGTGACCTGGATTTGAATAAGACTTATCAATACAAAGCTTTTGGTGTTCCCTGGTTAGGATTAAAACGTGATCTTGAAGAGGATTTAGTGGTTGCTCCTTACGCCACAATGCTTGCAGTGGGAATCGAACCTCAGGCAGCAATTAAGAATTTAAAACAACTTGAGAAGTATGGTTTGCTGAATGATTATGGTTTCTTTGAGGCGATCGATTTTAATCGCAGACCAAAATCGGATGCCGAGCCAGGTGTTATCGTACGGGCCTATATGGCCCACCATCAAGGTATGGCATTCCTGGCATTAACGAACTTCCTTTACGATAATACTATGCAGCGTCGGTTCCATAGTGATCCTCGGGTGAAAGCAGCTGAACCGCTTCTATACGAACGAGTCCCTGTCTCGCCGCCAATCCATCACATATCCACCCGGGAAGAAATACCCTCTCGTATTGAGGTTATGGGTGTAGCCCCTTCGATTAGTAAATTTGATTCGCCTCACAGTATTTCGCCCAAAGTACAGCTGCTATCAAATGGTCAGCTCTCAACTATGACAACCATTGCAGGTGGTGGGTATACACGCTGGAAGGATATAGACATCACCCGTTGGAGGGCAGACACCACCAGTGACGCTTATGGTTCCTTCCTTTATTTAAGAGATACAGACACCGGCGAAATCTGGTCGAACCTCTACCATCCTATTGATCGTGACCCCGACCGATATACTGTACACTTCCCGCTCGATCGATCCGAGTACCGTAGGCGTGACAACGGACTTGAGACCAAGACCGAATTGATTGTATCTCCCGAGGATGATGTTGAGATTCGTAGAATTACAATTACCAATCGAACAATTCGCAGTAGGCGAATCCAAGCAACCAGTTATTATGAACTTGCTATGTCTTCTCACGGTGCCGACCGCCAGCATCCAGCATTCAATAAGTTGTTTATCCAGACGGAAGCGGTACCGACCAGCCAAACCTTGCTGGCCTACCGCCGGCCCAGACAGGAAGATGATGCACCGATTTTTGCTTTCCACAGTTTGGATTTGATAGGGAGGTTGACCCAACCAGGATTACCACAGTTTGAAACCGATCGGCGGGTATTCATTGGACGGGGACGCTCCTTAAGATCTCCCATGGCAATCGAGACAAACTTGGGCAATAACGAAGGTTTTGTGCTTGATCCGGTCTTCAGCATCCGACGGGAAATTATTATAGGGCCTGGACAGAGTGCTCAACTGGTCGCTGTTTTGGGAGCAGCTGAGGATCGCGATAAAGCCTTACGGTTGGTTGGAAAATACCATGATTCAACAGTTGTTGAACGTGCGTTTGAGATTGCCTGGGCATCCACTCAGTTGAACCTGCGATCACTTCGCATCCAACCCGATGAAGCCCGCCGGTTCCAAAAACTTGCCGGGTACTTGCTGTATCCCTCAGCTTATTTGCGCCCACCTGAAGATCGAATTGAGACCAACCAAAAAGGGCAATCTGGACTCTGGCCCTATGGCATATCAGGAGACTTGCCGATATTACTGGTCACAATTGCAGATGTGGGGGATTTAGGCCTGGTCAGGCAAATGCTGCAGGCCCAGGCTTATTGGCTGCAGCATGGACTATTTATAGATCTAGTGGTTCTCAATGAGGAGTCGAGCAGTTATGACCAGCCGCTCATGGAACGGTTGGATAGATTGATCCAAAGTTCTAGCATCTACACGGGTGAGAATCAAACTGCAGGTGTATTCCTGCTCGCCGTTGACCAGATTAAAGAAGATGATCTAATTCTGCTGCAAGCGGTGGCACGGGTCTCGCTGGTGGCTGCTCGCGGTCCG
>JAGHAU010000029.1 GCA_021161345.1 Anaerolineales bacterium
AAGACGTTTTACAAGTGAATGGTCCCTGGTCAGCGCTTCCATGGTGCTGTCCGTGGCGATTGAATATACACGGCTGTCGCCGACATGGGCAATAGTCATCTGGTCGCCGACGATCAATATGGCTGTCACTGTCGTTCCGCCGCCGTAGGAATTCCTGATGATCTCTGAATTGGCCTGTTCGATCCCGTTATAAAAGACCTCCCGGAAGGACAGTTCTCCTGGTTCGGGATTCAGCCCCATCATTGGTGTGTAAATTTCGGTCAATATAGTACCAACAACTGTTCTGATTGCCAGTTCACTGGCGATCTCGCCATTTTTATGACCGCCCATCCCATCTGCAACGACATATAATCCGAAGGGAATCTCATTTTCATTAAAAGAGAAAAACGTAGTTAAAGTAAAGAATGCATCTTCATTATGGGACCTTTGTTTCCCGGGGGAGAGGCCATAACCGACATTGATATGGGGTGAGCTGTATCCGACAGATTCTGTGTCGACCGGAATAGTTATCTTGTTCAACTCTTTGGTCACAACAGTAGAATCTTCTCCATGAACTACAGTTTCAGGTTCAACAGATTTGGGTTGGAAGAACTTTTTAAGTGAGTTGAGCAGTTTATTGGTCATTTCCTCTCGATTCTTAGGCTGGTAAAGCGTAGAACTTGTTATCAGCTGCACCAATATAAATTATGTCGTCAACGATGATGGGGGAACCGGTGATCTGGCCCTCAGCCTGATATTTCCATCTTAAGCGTCCGCTCCCTGCATGCAAACTATATACCATTCCGTCCACATTACAAAAATAGACAGCCCCTTTGTAAAAGACTGGAGAGCTGTTGATCTGATTATCAGTATCAAAACTCCATACTTTTTTGGTTGATTTTGAATTAATACAGTAGAAAGTATTGTCTGTGGAACCTACATAAATGTGGTTTTCGTGAGTTGTTGGCGTACTAATTGAGCCGTTGTCCATTCGGAAACGCCAGATCACCCATCCCGATTTAGCGTCGATGGCATATAACATGGCATCGAGAGATGTGATATAGATGATATTGTCATTGTAATGTGGAGAAGCAGTTACAGAGCGTTTTGCGGCTGTTCTCCACTTGATATTTCCGCTGAAATCATAACATTGGATTTCACCGTTATCGCTGCCAATATACACCCGCTCATTCACCACAAGCGGACTGGACCTGACAGAAGAGCCAAGGTTCACACTCCAGGCTTCGCGCCCGGCCATAAGATTTAACACGTGTAAATGTTCATCATCAGAACCGATGAATAAATGCCCTTCCGCGATAGCGGGTGAAGAATAAATAGCTCCTTCCGTGGGTTGGACCCAAACCTTTTTCCCACCACGGCAGCTTACAGCATGGATATATTGATCTGTGGAGCCAAAATATACCTTGTTGTCATTAATGGCTGGTTTGCTGACAATGCCTCCATCAGCGGCATATTTCCAGATAAACTTCCCGTTATCAGCAGCCAGCGCATACATATTATGGTCATAGGATCCGATATATACGACCCCTTCATGGTAGGTAGGTGTACCGCGGATTTCATCCTCGCAGGTGAAACTCCAAATAGGAGAGTGGCTTTGATCCTGGAAGAATTGTGTTGCCTGAGCTACTGAGATCTCATCTTCCAGCATACCTGTTTGCTGAGCGAGGGAGATCAGGGCTTTACGCATGATCGCGGCATTTTCGAACCGGTCTGGCGGGTTGTACATTAACGCTGTGTTGACGATGGTTTCAAGGGCGACGGAAACATTGGGGTTCGCTTGCCGGATGGGGCGTTCATCAAATGTGAATGGGGGTTCAGTTCGGGGATCCTGGTTTGTTAACAAATGGTGGAGGGTCGCACCCAGGGCATAGATATCCACTGCTGGAGACGCTTCACCCCGGTACTGTTCTGGAGGAGAATAGCCCTCGGTTCCGATCATGGTCCCCTTGGATCCAGTCTGGAAAGTTTTAGCGATACCGAAGTCAACCAGGCGGATCTGATTCCTGCGGGTGATCATCACGTTGGCAGGTTTGATATCCCTGAAGATGATCGGTTCTGGTTCATGGGTGTGAAGGTAGTCCATCACGTCACAGAGGGCAATACCCCAGGCTATGACTTCTTCGTCCCCGAAGGGTGCCCGTCGCTGTTGGAGTTTGATTTCAAGGTTATCACCCTCAATGAATTCCATCACCAGGTAGGATCTGGCGCCGAGGGTGAAATAGTCATAAATTGTGGGAATCGCAGGGTGACTGATTGTGGCGAGGATATTGGCTTCCCGTTCAAATCCTTCCACGATGTTCGCCTGGATACCTGGGTCCGTGGCCTGGTTGATCATTTCTTTTACAGCAACGACCTTTTCAACCTTAAACCTGAGGTCCTGGGCTCGATATACAGCACCCATTCCTCCCCGTCCTACAGTGGACAGGATCTTATACCTGCCTTCAAGTTTAGTGCCTGGTTGAAGGTATTCAAGGGCTTTTGATCTCTTATCCAGATTTTGGGTTATCTTCCTAGTTTCCAGACCAAACCTCCCGGTGAACTTTCAGCTCACTTTATTATATCCTCTTTCAATTTTCGGCATTTTCCTTTAATGAGTGGATTTTATCATAAACCCCTTCTTCTTCGCCAATCCGCAAGGGAGTTAGAGGGCTGGCAGGAGCTTCCCTGGGGGCATCATAACGGAATTGCAAGGCAGGGTTTATAATGTAACTGTGTGTAATATTGGAAAAGGGGGGAGTTCACTCCCAGGGAAATATATTTAGGATAATTCGATCTATCAGTCTCCTTTCTCGTGGCGGTACGGATCTGATGAAATGCGGAAGATCTGGAGTGTTCACAATACACGAACTCTCTGGCGCAGGATCTGGGCTGCCCTGGCAGAAGTCCAGGTTGAGTATGGTCTGGTATCCAGTCATCAGGCTGCGTTGTTGAAAAATAAAGTCGACGAGGTTGATCTATCCCGATCCCTGGAATTGGAATCCAAACTGCAGCATGACCTCATGGCCGAATTAAAGGCCTTTGCTGAACAATGCCCTGAGGCAGGGGGGATCCTGCATCTGGGTGCGACATCAATGGATATTAAGGACAATGCCGGGGTTCTCCAGCAAAAGAGCGCTTTAGAACTGATCCTGCAGCGGTCCAGAGAAGTTCTGATCTGCTTGGCCGGATTGATCATAGAGTGGGCGGAAACTCCGTTGATTGGATTTACTCATCTGCAGCCTGCAGAGCCGACGACACTGGGGTACCGTCTGGCCCAACCTGCTCAAGATCTTCTGAATTATTACCAGGAATTGACTAGATTTTCGAAAATGATCAAAGCCAAAGGTTTTACCGGCGCGGTTGGGACCAGCGCATCTTTTGCTGTCTTGCTTGGAGAGGAGAACCTGCCGTCATTTCAAGATAAGATCTCCAGGAAACTGGATCTGGCGTTTTACCCCGTAGTAAATCAGACCTATCCCCGCATCCAGGATTATCAACTGCTTTCATTACTGGCCGGACAAGGTGCTGTGATATATAAGCTGGCATTCGATCTGCGGCTGTTGCAATCTCCGGTCCTGGGAGAATTGGCCGAACCTTTTGGGAAAAACCAGGTGGGATCATCAGCGATGCCATTTAAACAAAATCCGATCAAGGCTGAGAAATTAAACTCCCTGGGGAGGATCCTGGCTCAGCTGCCCCGGACTGCCTGGGATAATGCGGCCCACTCTCTTTTAGAGCGAACCCTGGATGACAGTGCCAATCGCAGGATTGTACTTCCTGAGGCATTTTTATGCGTTGATGAGATGCTGATCACGCTGACTGAGATCCTGTCCGGGCTGCAAGTATATGAGGATGCCATTCAGAAGAATCTGTCAGAATATGGCCCATTTGCAGCTACAGAAAAGGTAATGATGCTGTTGAGCAAAAAAGGTGCGGACCGCCAGGAAATTCACCAACGGCTGCGAGATCACTCTCTCCAGGCCTGGGCTGCTGTACGCCTGGGGGAACCGAATCCGCTAATTGCCCTGGTTGGGGGTGATCCTGTCTTCAGGAAATATCTGTCTGCTGAGGAGTTGAATGATGCCATGCAGGGAGAAGGATATCTTGGTGATGCCGTGGATCGCGCCAAGGAATTTGCCGAGGGGATCAAAGACATATTCCCCGGCTGATCCATAACTATCTAAATTTATTTCTATATTCCCAATCCCTGATACTTGATGAATAAATTATTCTTCAACGAAAATCAGACGGGAACTCTGGTTTATTGTCCAAGATTTTTTCGATGGTACCAATAACGTCTGGAGTCAACTGATCAACTACCTTCAAGGCCAGCATGTTCTCCTCAACCTGGGATGGTTTTGAAGCCCCGGTGATCACTGTACTTACATTGGGATTTGTAAGACACCAGGCCAGGGCCAGTTGGGCTGTAGTGCAATTCAGATCTTGAGCGACTTTGGATAGTTGACCCACTTTTTGTACCTGTTCTTGTGCTTTATCATCGGTAAATCGCTTCCGGAGCCATTCATATCCTTTAAGGTTTGCCCGGGAGTCATTGGGGATACCTTCATTATATTTACCGGTCAATAAGCCGCTTGCCAGGGGGCTCCAGATAGTGGTGCCCAGACCTATCTCGGTATATAAACGCTGATATTCGACCTCTACACGCTCCCTATGGAACATATTGTATTGAGGCTGTTCCATCAAGGGAGGAATGAGATGCTCGCGGCGAGCCACTCCATAGGCTTCCATAATTTGCAGAGCGGACCACTCGCTGGTCCCCCAGTAAAAAGCTTTTCCCTGATCGATCAAGTGGTTGAAGGCGCGGACGGTCTCTTCGATTGGTGTATGGATATCAGGCCTGTGGGCAAAAACCAGGTCGACATATTCCAGTCCCATTCTCTTCAGCGAACCGTCCATGCCTTCGATGATATGCTTCCGGGATAAACCAATTACATTCGGACTTTCTCCACCCCAGAAGATCTTGGTGGATAATACAAGGTCCTCTTGTTTCCAACCGATTTTCCTGATAGCTTCACCCATGATCTCTTCCGATTGACCATTGTTGTATACTTCAGCATTATCAAAGAAGTTCACACCAGCTTCAAAAGCAATTTTCATCAGAGAGATGGCTTTATCGACATCTACCTGGCTTCCAAATGTTACCCAGGATCCAAAAGACAATTCAGAGACTTTCAATCCTGATTTTCCTAAAAATCTGTATTTCATGTCTCAACCTCCAAATGGTTATTTTTGAATAATATTCTTACGAGCCTGGTCAACCACTTTTTTTGAGGCTGCGGCGATGATTGGAAAAGGGATCTTATGGTAATCAGTTCCAGGCTTTGCAGGGAAGGGCTGTATATCCCCGTAAGGTTCGATCGTCCCGCCGGCTTCTTTTACGATCAACCAACTGGCGGCAAAATCCCAGATGCGGACTGTGCTCTCAAATGCCAGAACCGCCTTATTATTTGCGATCAGGCTCAGGTGGTAGGCTGCCGCGCCCAGTGACCGGTTTTTGTATGGCAGGCTAACCTGGTAGAGTTTATGCATTCTGGAACAATGAACAAATATTGGAAACAGATCCTCGTCAAAATCTTCAAAAACTTTCAGAGGTTGGCCGTTTAAGAACGCGCCTTCTCCCTGGACAGCAGTAAATAGTTCATCTGTGACTGGAAAATAAAGAGCTGCTGATTGAGGCCTACCGTTTTCCAGGTGTGCAATTGATACACCCCAATAATCCAATCCCCGGCTAAAATTTACAGTTCCATCCAGTGGATCAATGATCCAGACATGCTGGCTGTTGGGAAATATCGTCGATCCTTCTTCGCTTAGAATTTGATCCCCTGGAAACTCACCCAGGATCATCTCCTGAATCATTTTGTCAGCAGCCCGGTCGGCCTCTGTGACCAGAGTGTGATCCTTTTTCAGATACCCTGTTCGATCACCATTCTGGTAAAGGCCGAGCAGGGTTTTCCCGGTCTGGAGGGCTGCTTTTCTGGCTAAGTCTGATCGGTTTGATTTCATATCATCCCCTTAAATTGCTAGGCTAAGTCAGGATTTTTATATTCGATATTTGGATTGAGAAGGAACTCTGCCACAGCTTCTCGCGGGCTGATCTCTCCTACCAGGACAGCGGTTTCATACCGCCTGAACCATTTGGATAGCTGCGGCCATCCCAAACGTAATTCAGCCAGGATCAGATCAGCGAGGGATCCGCCTTCTGGGATAAATCCGCTCGTATAAAAATCATCTTCTGCAGCCTTTTGATCATAATCGATCCGCACAATTTCAGCCTGCCAGGATTGATTATGGTAAGTGAGCTGGGCATACGATGCCCTGGTATCCCCGTCGAATGGCAGTCCGACAGATCCAGTGTTGATGATTGTAGTTTTTTCCCATTTCCTGATAAATGGTTGGTGAGTATGTCCAACCAGGAAAAGGTTGGCGTCCGTGTTAATTAATCCGGGTAGATCCAGTCCAGGCGTGTCCGGGTAGATTCCGATCCTGTCACCGGCACTCGATGCGTGGCAGGCCCAAACGAGTTGATCTCCTGCAGTTTCCTGAGAGATCTGAACAGGCAGATCTTTTACTGCCTGAATATCCTCGCTGGAAAGGGTTTCATAAGTAAAATGGATCACTCTCCTGAGTTCATATTCCATACCGGAATGGGGAAGTGCGGGATCTTCCATATTGAGGACATAACCCTCATGATTGCCTTTGATGATGTGCCAGGCAGAGGATTTTCCTCTCTCCTGGATCAAATGCAGGCATTCTCGAGAGCGTGGTCCGCGGTTAATGATATCCCCCAGAACAAGCACCAGGTCAGGACGCCAGCGATCAACGTGATCAAGTACGGTAATCAGGGCCTGGTAATTACCGTGGATATCTCCCAGAGCAGCTATCTTCATAACTCAGGGTTGTGTTTCGATGATCTGCACATAATCCAGAGTTTCACTCGCTTTGGATTGGACTCCCAAAAGTTTGAGAAGATCATCAGCAACCTGGGCTTTCTTCTCTGCGTCCTCCAAACTCCAGGTTCGGCTTTTGACTTCAAGGAAATTTCCAAGGCCGGGCTCATCCAGGCGATCGAAATTGATGAAGAACTCAATATTGCGGAAGGATACTTTCCAGCGCCGGCGATCCTTCTCGATGTAGGTTTCATCGGTTGGTTTAAAGTACTCTTTGTAGAATCGAAGACTGTGAGGAGCCGGAGCGATGAAACGGCTGCGAGATAGAAGGACATCCTGGGGGAAGTGTTTTTCTCTCTGGGGTCCGATCAACGTCAGCCGATAACGGACATTCTCAACTTCTCCCTTGGCATCAATGAATTCGTCTTCCCGATAGCGGAGCCAGCCCTCTTTCGGATCCTCAAATTTGAAGTAAGTGTCAAATTCATGGTAATGGCGGGAATACAGGATCTCCAGTTCGGATTCCTCTAATTTTGTAATCACTTTTTCCGGATCATCAACCTTTACTTTGATCTGGACCTCATAACTTTCCTGTTCTTCCGCGCCGCCGATAGCAATCAATTTGGAATATACGGACTGGAATCTTTCCACGAGGAAACGGTCAATTTCCAACGCCAATGACTGAGCTTGTGGCAGTAATTTATCAATATCTACAGTTAATAGTTTCTGTTCCCGCATCAGCCATTTTCCATCAACCATCACATCTGTTACATCGGTGGATTTTGCAGCATATACAAGCTGGGCATAAACACTGTTAGGATCGTTGCGGTAATGGGGAGAATTGTGAAGGGTGTCAATATTCACCAGGATCAAATCTGCCTTTTTCCCGACCTCCAAAGACCCAGTCAGGTCACCAAGGTGAATGCATTTTGCTCCCATGCTGGTTGCCATGGCAATCGCCGTCCGGGCTGGGACGACAGTTGGATCTCCACTGCTTCCCTTGGCAAGCAGAGCTGCCAGGCGGATTTCCTCGAACATATCCAGATCATTATTTGATGAGACGCCGTCTGTGCCGATTCCGACGTTCAATCCCAGCTCTAACATCCGAGAGACTTTTGCGATTCCGGATGACAATTTCAAATTGGATGTGGGATTATGGGCTACACCTACTCCATAGCGCACCAATTTATGCATTTCCCTTTCGTCAATATGCACACAATGAGCGGCAATGACCTTGGCACTGAAAACATCGAATTGCTCGAGATAAGGGACCACAGGCATATCAAATTCATCCAGGCAATCTTCAACTTCCTGGGAGGTTTCTGCGATATGTATGTGAAGCGGGACATCATATTTCTGGGCCAAAGCTGTAGCCGAACCCAGGATATCCACCGTTGATGTATAAGCAGCATGTGGGGCAACCGCAGGGGTGATCAACGGGTGGCCCTTCCAATTTTTGATCATCGTTTCCGAGGCAGCCAGAGCTTCCTCATAGGAATCGGCATCAGGGGAAGGAAATTTAAGAATGGTCTGACAGCAGATTGCCCGTAAACCGGCTTCTGCGGTAGCTTCAGCTACTTGATCTTCAAAATAATACATATCCGCAAAGGACGTCACCCCGGACCGGATCAATTCAGCACAGGCCAGAGATGTGCCCAAGTGTACAAATTCGGGGCTGACAAATTCTCTCTCAACGGGCATGATAAAGCCCAGCAGCCAGACATCCAGCCTGAGGTCATCGCCCAATCCGCGCAGCAGGTTCATGGGGACATGGGTATGCGCATCCACCAATCCGGGCATGAGGATCTTTCCTTTACAATCGATCACTTCCGGGGCTTGATATTCCTTCGTGAGTTGATCCATATTCCCTACGGCCTGGATATGATCTCCTGTAACAGCAACCGCCCCTTTCTCATAACGGTTGAAATCATCATCCATGCACAGCACATGGGCGTTTATGAATAATTTGTCAGCTTTCTGAACCATATCTACCTCACTTATTTTCCGGGACAACAAGATTTCTGTCCCAGGAACACACATTAACCTGCATATTGGATAATATCCTTCGATAAATCGCTGATTCCATCCAGGAAGAAAGATCTGGATTCTTTATCTGTCAGGATAAGTTTTACCTTTCTGATGACGATCTTAAGGACAAAACCGCGACCGCAGCGTTCAAAGCGGACCTCGCTCTCTCGGAGCGGGTTGATTGGATAACCACTCCCGGCCCCATTTTAAATGAGGATACCCGAATCGTAAAATTATTAGAAAAGATTGTATCACCTGAATTCATTTTTTATCGAAGAGTTCATCTAATCTTATAGTTAGATTTGGATGATTTTTGAGGGGATTTCAGGGGTTTTTAGGCTCTCTAGATGGCTCCCGGGAAGAGGTTTGGAAGGTCGATGTATGGTAAAATAGAGCATTGATGAATATCAACAAAATTACCCTTCCAGAGCCTCCAAATGTTCTAAAATCCATCCGAAATGGGTTTGATGCAATCACAAAACATTTGATATTATTGCTCTTTCCAGTAGGGCTGGATCTTGTTTTATGGTTTGGCCCTCACCTCCAAATTAAATCCCTCATAGAGGGATTAATTTTGAGAATGAATGATGTGCCAGAGCTTATGCCCGCAGATTTTGGAGAGGTGATGGAAGCCGGTCAAGAGATCTGGACAGCAGCTGCTCAGCGGATCAATCTATTGATCGGACTTCGATCCCTCCCCGTGGGGATATTCAGTTTATTTACCGGCATCCTGCCAGTAGAAAATCCGCTTGGCTCCCCGATCTTCTGGGATATATCCAGCCTGGGTACTGCGGGCTTGATCGTGTTGATAGCTTTTTCACTTGGCATTTTTCTGGGCGGGCTGTTTTTTTCTGCAGTCCGTCAGGCAGCATTATATGATGACTTGAATTGGCGCACTATTTTTCAGGATTGGCCCAGAGTCAGCCTGCAATCCGGTATATTAAGCCTGATCTGGATAATATTTTTCATGGCTATTCTGGTTATGGGCAGCTGCGCGGCAACTGGAATTACGTTATTCAGTGTATCGCTGGGGCAAATGGTCATTATTCTGTTTGGAATTATTTCATTCTGGCTGATCTTTCCACTCATTTTCTCCCCTCATGGGATCTATTCTAAGGGACAAAAAGCCTGGAAATCCATATTATCCAGCATCCGATTGACGAACCTGACCTTTTTAAAAACCAGCTTATTTGTTTTGCTGGTCTTGCTCCTAAACCAGGGATTGAATATGCTCTGGCAGGTTCCTCCAGAAAACTCCTGGTTGATGTTGATCAGCATAATCGGTCACGCATTTTTGACCACAGGGATGCTCTCTGCCAGTTTTGTGTATTACCAGGATATGAACCGCTGGTCGGACGAAATCCAGTCCCTGAGTCTTCCTCAACCAATAGTTGAAGAACGACCAAAAATAGAGAAATAATTATAATCATGGTATGATGCGGTTTTGCGTGAACCTTACTGGAGGTTTTTGTGGCTAATAAGAAACAAAAAATGTCCTATGATGCAAAAGATATCCAGGTCCTGGAGGGTCTTGAAGCTGTACGCCTTCGGCCTGGCATGTATGTAGGAGGAACTGACATCAAAGCACTGCACCACCTTGTATATGAGGTAGTGGACAACTCGATTGACGAGGCGTTGGCAGAGTATTGTGATGAGATTGAGATTATTATTCATGAGGACGAAAGCGTCACTGTTACTGATAACGGTCGGGGGATCCCGGTGGATATCCACCCGGAGAAAAAAGTTCCTGCCCTGGAATTGGTAATGACTAAGCTGCACGCCGGCGGGAAGTTTGGCGGTGGAGGCTACAAAGTCTCAGGTGGTTTGCATGGTGTGGGTCTTTCTGCAGTTAACGCCCTATCCGAATGGTTCGAAGTCCGGGTCTGGCGTGATCGGAAGGAATATTTCCAGCGGTATGAAAAAGGTGTACCCGTTACCAAATTAGAGGTTGTGGGAGATGCACCCAAGGGAAAAACCGGTACAACCCAGACCTTTTTTTATGATAAGACTATTTTTGATCAAGAAATGTCTTTTCAGTTTGAAACCCTGGTGCAGCGATTCCGGGAAATGGCATTTGTTACCCGGGGTGTCACCATTAAATTCTCCGATGAAAGAATTGATCGAGAGATTAGTTTCTATTTTGACGGCGGTATTACTTCCTTTGTCCGATATCTGAATCGCAACCGAGAAAAATTGCATCCGGTCATTCACGTTGAAAAGGAAATTGAAAATATCGTGATCGATGCAGCCTTCCAGTATACAGATGCTTTTTCAGAATCCATCTATGCCTTTGCGAATACTATTAATACGCATGATGGTGGCACGCATCTGACTGGTTTAAGAACTGCAATCACACGTACGATCAATAACTATGCCCGCGCTAAAAAGATATTCAAGGATTCTGATCCTAACCTGTCGGGAGATGATACCCGGGAAGGTTTGACCGCAATCATCAGTGTCAAACACCCTTCGCCCCAGTTTGAAAGTCAAACCAAAGTTAAATTGATGAATGCTGAGGTTAAGACTCACACCCAACAAGTCGTTGCAGAAGGGGTTGGGGCTTTTCTGGAAGAAAATCCCGCTGCGGCAAAAGCCATTATTAATAAATGCCTGACATCTGCGAGGGCAAGGCAGGCCGCCAGCAAAGCCAGGGACCTGGTTATCAGAAAATCAGCCCTTGAAAGCATGACTTTGCCAGGAAAACTGGCTGACTGCTCCTCCCGTAATCCCGAGGAATCCGAGATTTATATCGTCGAGGGCGATTCCGCTGGAGGTTCTGCCAAGCAGGGCAGAGACCGGCATTTCCAGGCCATTCTGCCGTTGAGGGGCAAAATCCTGAATACAGAACGAGCCAGGTTGAATCAGATGCTTGCCAATAACGAGGTTAAATCCCTCATATCCGCTCTTGGTGTGGGTATTGGAGAAGGATTTGATATCGAAGGGTTGCGCTACTGGCGGGTGATCATTATGACAGACGCCGATGTTGATGGCGCTCATATCCGCACCCTCCTGCTGACTTTCTTCTTCCGTTATATGCAGCCGCTAATTGATGCCGGCCACCTTTATAT
>JAGHAU010000039.1 GCA_021161345.1 Anaerolineales bacterium
CAAAGAAGCCAGTTCCCTGCTCATCTCGGGATCATTCTTTTTCTCTCCAGCATGGAACCTGGTATTTTCTAAAACCAAAACTTCGCCATATTTAAGTTCTTTTGCGGCATTACTTGCCTTATCACCTATGCAATTATCACAAAAATAGACCTTTGCCTCGATTAGTTTGTCCAAATATTCAGCGACGTGTCTTAAGGAGAATTCCGATTTTATTTCTCCACCAGGTCTTCCCAGGTGCGAGGCCAAAATCACAGCCGCACCATTTTTCAGCAGGTATTCGATAGTAGGCAGCGCCGACCTGATCCTAGTATCATCAGTAATTTTGCCATCTTTTAGAGGAACGTTAAAATCAACCCGTACAAAAACTTTTTTTTCTTTTACATCAAATTCCCGAACCGTTTTCTTACTCAACATGAATATTATCTCCAATTAAAAGAGCGCCCCCACTTCTTTCAGGGGCGCTCTTTTTCTTTACCAGATTAGAGAGTTTTGGCTATCAATGCCGCCATATCGACTGTTCTCGAGGAATAACCCCATTCATTATCGTACCATGTTACGATTTTGAGCATATTTCCTCCTATCACTTTGGTGAGATCGGAGTCAATGATGGAGGAGAGAGGATTACCTTTATAATCCATGGATACAAGAAGTTCCTCAGTGTATCCCATAATACCTTTCAATTCGCCTTCAGCAGCGTTTTTCAATACCTGGTTCACCTCATCTCCGGTTACTTCTTTTTCCAACTCTATGACCATGTCAACAATAGATACGGTGGGAGTAGGAACCCTAAGAGCGAAACCATCAAATTTGCCTTTCATTGCCGGAATTACTTTGGACAAGGCAGTTGCTGCGCCGGTTGTTGTCGGTATAATATTCAATGCGGCAGCTCGGGCTCGGCGAGGTTTACTATGCGCCAGGTCCAGGATCCTCTGATCATTTGTATATGAGTGAATCGTCGTCATCAAGCCCTTAACAATTCCAAACTTTTCATGAATAACTTTAACGGGAGGAGCAAGGCAGTTTGTGGTGCATGAGGCGTTAGAAATGATGTGATGCACAGCAGGATCGTACAAATCGTCATTTACGCCTAAAACAATAGTTAAGTCTTCTCCACTTGCCGGAGCTGAAATTATGACTTTTTTTGCACCTGCTTCAATGTGGGATTGTGGTCCAGGGGTTTTACTGGTGTCCTTAAATATTCCGGTAGCCTCAATTACAATGTCCACTCCGAGATCCTTCCAGGGTAAATTCCTTGGATCGCGTTCAGAGAATACTTTGATTTCATCTCCATCTACAACCAGGTTTCCGCCCTTTACTTCGACAGTTCCTGAGTAGATACCATAATTTGAATCGTATTTAAATAATCTTGCATTTGTTTCCGAATCGTATAAGTCATTAATTGCAACAACATCAAATTCATCACCATGATATTTTTTTATGGCTTTTAATACTTGCCGCCCTATCCTTCCAAAACCGTTGATACCAATCGTTGTCTTCATTAGCTTCCTCCGATAACTTGTACTTATTTTCACATTTTATCAAATATTTACTGATTGGCGATTATTCCATTGTCAAAGGACCAGTTCTCTCTCTGAATAGATCCATTAAAACTCTTGTCACTTTTTTGGGATCGTGTCTCCAGGGGTGATCCTCATCAATTAGATTGTTTTTGTAAACTGCATACTCTCTTCTTAGGTCGTCTTCTACTTCAACTCCTTCTACATTCTTGTTAAATTTTTGGGTGGGCATGTCATTAGCTACAATAATATCAAATATATTAGCGCCTATATGGTCTTCGATCGCCTTTAGGTGATCTCCACATGAATAACCGTCCGTTTCACCTTTCTGAGTAGCAACATTGCAAATGAATATCTTTAAACCCTGGGTGGCCTTGATCGCCGCAGTAATATCTCTGACAAGTAGATTCGGCAAAATACTGGTATACAGGCTTCCGGGGCCCACTACAACAATATCAGCCGAGAGTATAGCTTGAATGACTTCAGGATACACGGCCGGATTACTAGGTTCAAGCATAACCCTCTTAATTATACCGGGTGCCTCTGTTATCTTGCTTTCCCCCGAAATCCTTACGGATTTACCGCTCTTGGGATCAATCACATCCGCTGCCAAATTCACGTTATCTAATGAAGCCGGCAGCACTCTACCAGAGACGGCTAACACCCTGCCCGATTCTGCTATTGCCTGTTCAAAACTTCCCGTTATCTCGGCCATCGAGCTTATGAAAAGGTTTCCAAATGAATGCCCCTTTAAACTTCCATCCAAATCGGTGAACCTATATTGAAATAATTGCGCGACCAAATCCTCATCATCAGATAGAGCAGCCAGACAATTTCTTACATCTCCAGGTGGAATTATGCCCAAATTTTCTCTGAGCCTTCCCGACGAACCTCCATCGTCGGCCACCGTTACAACAGCAGTTAAATTATGGGAGGCCATTTTCAATCCCCTAAGCAGTGTTGCCAAACCATGCCCCCCTCCAATCGCGACAATTTTTGGCCCATGTTTTCGGCTTTGGTGTTTTTCCAACCGATCGACAATTGTATGGCCTGGCCTGAGGAAAGGACCAATTAATGATCTATTCAAACCAACTATCCCCCAAATGATTATTACAACTCCTAGTGTTTCGAAAATTAACACTCGGATCAAGCGAGGCATGGATCTTAACGACGCAAGAGAAATCAATGGCAGCCACCAGGTCTCAG
>JAGHAU010000028.1 GCA_021161345.1 Anaerolineales bacterium
CGGCGTTTCCTGAGGTGTATCCTCTTCAGGGAGATCAACCTTGATAGCAGGAATTTCCGCTTCTGGAGTTGTTTCATCATCGGTTAAGTCTAGTTTTGCAAGCCAATCAGCGTTTTCGTCATGTGTTTCTTCAACCTGGTCGAGGAAATCTTTTTCCTCAGGGCTGAGCGAGTGGTCCGATTGGCGAATAGCGCTTTCAAGAGAGTTCGGATCATCAGCATCATCGCTGGCGAGTTCAGACAACCAGTCGGGCATGCTCTCTGAAGTTTCTTCTTCCTGCGTAAAATATTTGGCAGTTTCCAGTTCAGCTGGTTTTTGTTCGGGTTCATCAACTTTGAGCTCACCCGTTAGCGAATCGCGCAAGTCGTCAATAGCGGTGACCTCTTCTGGCTTTTCATCCATGTTCTCCAGCCAGTTCATCACTTCTCCATCAGCAACTGATGGTTCAGGCGCAAATCCATCTTCAATGGGTTTATCAATTTGATCCAACCAGGAAGCTGCTTCATTTAAGTCATTTTTCGTGGGTTCAGCTCCAGTTTCTTCGTCGCCTTCTTCTGCATCACCGATCTTTGAAAGCCAGTCAGGTACCTGTGTGTTTAATGTCTCGTCGAGGGGGGAAACATCACCCTCTATCTCGCTTGATGCTTCGGGTGATAAATCTATTGGTTCTGGCTCATCGATTTCTTCATGAGACGATGTAATTTGTTCGTCTTCTGATGGCGATTCGCCCTTTCCAGCTAAACTGTCTAACCAATCCAGCCCGGAAGCATCTTCGGATTCTGATTCTGCTGAAGATTCAAATTCACCCAGCCAATCAGGTATATTACTGCTGCCTGCCGATGGCAGTTCTTCCTTGCTATCAGGGACTGGTTCAGGTGCTGCTGGAGCTGGTTCATCAGCGGCAAGGTCAGATAACCAATCGGGCATCAAGTTAACACCATTATCGTCGTCAAGGGGAGCTGGGGGGCTCGGTGTCGATTCGATGTTTTCAGCTTCTATTTTCGCTGGTGTATGGGAATCATCTTCTGCAAGTTCATCTAACCAGGCAGGAGCCTCGCTTTCCATAGATTGGATTTCTTCTTGGCCGAAGATCTGTTCCTCGGTCCCTTGTTCAGGTATCAGTTCAGAAGCTACTAAATCCTCAGACAGTTCTGCCTGGGATAAATCTTCTCGGTCTGTTCCTTTTTCGGATTGATTTGCGATATCGTCCATCCAGGCTAATTCATCAACTGGTGGTTCAAGTGTCTCAGGTTTGGGGGGCATTGAAGCTGCAATCTCTTCATCCGTTGCGCGTAAGTCTTCCGGCATATTTTCGAGCCATGCCACCGCAGTTTCCTGAGAGTCTTCATCCATCTCCAGGTTCTTCAGCCAGGAAGGGATATCCAATCCGGATTTGCTCTGTTCTGATCCGGTTTTATCAACAGGATCTGGTGCAGGAGGTGTAGAAATCTCTTCAGGGGGAACCAGATCACCAGTAGTAATAAAAGACCCCTCGTTTAGACCTTC
This sequence comes from Anaerolineales bacterium, assembly GCA_021161345.1. Lineage (GTDB taxonomy): Bacteria > Chloroflexota > Anaerolineae > Anaerolineales > UBA11858 > B10-G9. Next base: position 1,507 of record JAGHAU010000028.1, read on the forward strand.
GTAAGCAGGGGTGGCGTTTGGATCGTTGTTAAATCCATCTGGAGCTGCTTCTTCCAGCCAGGCAGGGATATCAGCTGGGACGATATCATCATCGTCGTCGTCAATATTATCAAAGACGGGTTTGGATTCGTCGAAAGCGCCGCTGTCTTTTCCCCAACCGGCTTCTTTCATCCAATTCGGGATATTATCTTCTTGATTTCCAGGATTCGGATTCTGGTCTTCCGACAGTGGAGTTCCTTTATTATCTTCTGGCATAAGATTCTCTTTTTCCTAAGGTTTCTAATAATTACTGATCAGGAACGGATATAAAAAAATAATGAATTTACAAACCAAGACTAAAAACTTTGAGCAGTCTCATTCCATTCTAATTGATTGATAGTGATTGCACGATCCGGCACCAGATCGACTGTAGGTGCGTGTTCTGATATATATGCCTCATATGGAGAAAGGGCGTATAAACGTTTGGTGCAAATTGCCATCTCCTGGGGATGGTCATGTGTTTTTAATGATCTGGTCATGATCCGGTTTGCCATCAGATTAAATGGATACATTTTTAAAATATCGCTGGCTACATCAATTGCATTTGCAAATTGATTTCCTGCAAGGTAAGTTTCTGTCAATAAGGTTTTAAGATCGTAACGGTCAGGATTTTCATTTATTGCGCTTCTTAATTCAGAAATACCCTGTTTGATCAACTCTCCTCGCAGATACAAGCGAGCCAGGGCGCCCTGGGTCAGGCGAACCTTGCTTGGTTCCATTCCATCCCTCTTGCCATACAGACGTTTGAGCTCTACCTGGATCTCGCTATTGTATGGTTCATTTTCAAATGCTTTTTCCATATGTTGTACCGCTGCAGCTAGATTTCCTTCTTCTTCTCGGATGACACTCATACCTGCATGTGAGATAAAATCATCCGGAACTGCAGACAGAACGCGTTGGAAAATATCTGCAGCGTTGCTGTTTTGATTGTTTTCCAGGTAGGCTTTTCCGAGTAAGCGGTATGTATCAATATGTTTGGGAAATTTTGATAGTATGTGACGGCAGTGGGCGATCGCTTCGTCAAGACGCGTCTGGTCAATATATGATTCGATCTCTTTGTTATATGCACGCAATGAAATGACGGTCATTCAATCGTCTCCCAAAGGGGTGTTAAATGAAATCTCACCAGTTTTCTGGCAAGGAGCGAAACTTGACTCTAGTATGCCTTATTATAAACCACACTGCAAGTATTTTGGGGTCGCCTAAAAAAAATGAAAAGTCATGAATAAAACAACAATAATTGGCAAAAAAAGTCAATCTGGACAGTTTTTTGGACATTAAGGATGCTATTATTTGCTGATTTGATTTATTGTCTGGGATTGATCGCAGTGTCTCAGGGAGTTGTATTTTATGCGATTTCTATTTAAATTATACTGTGCACGACGATATTGGAATATCGTTGCAGGGTGTCCAAGTTTTGAAAACAGTCATGAATGCCTTGAAATGGTGGAAAAATTGACCGGAGAACTGTGCATAGGCCTTCCTCTAGCCCTTTAGATTTATCAGAGGGTTTTACCGGTATGTGTACCATCCCTTGATCAAATATTAAGAACTTAACATACCTAAAGCCAGGTTTTGCCGCATTATAAG
>JAGHAU010000248.1 GCA_021161345.1 Anaerolineales bacterium
CGATTACGTCAACGTGAGCAACGCGGTCATAAGCAGCAGAGAATGCCCGGCGAACATGAACGTTGTCAAACGGAGCTTTGGTCATGCGGAATGCGATGTAGAACACTGCCAGGTCAGGAATCTGAACTGTTTCATCGCCGAATGCAGCCAGGTGAGCTTCGAGTTCGCCAGCGGGGATACCCGTGGTGTCAACTTCGTTGTTCAGCCAGAGTGCATAGGTTGTGGAAGTATCAGGAACAACATTAGTCACGATCTTGTCAACGTTGCCTTCGCCAGCCATGTCTTTCGGCATGAGAGGGTTACGAAGCAGAATTCGGCTTACACCATGTTCCCACTCGTTCAGCACGTAGCGGCCGTTGGTAACAATGTTACCAGCTTCGATCCATTCCTCACCATATTTTTCGATGGCCCACTGCGGGGTTGCTGCAAGGGTCCACATGGGGGTCATGGACATGAAGTAAGCGGCGGGGGACGGCTGTTCAATTACCAGGGTTTCATCATCAGGAGCGGAAACGCCAATGGCATCAATCAGGTCCTGGGGGATGTTTTCGGGATCTTCAGCGTTGTAAACTTCGCTGCATCCAGCGATAACACCAGCGATGATGCCGCTGTAGTAGGAACCAGTGTTGGGGTTGCAGGCTCGTTTAATACCGTAAACGAAGTCGTTGGCGGTAACAAACAGCGGTGCGCCTTCAGCGTCCACTTCCTGTTTCACCTCACCGGTCTCAGGATTGTGGTTCACCCAAGGAATATCGGTGCGGATGGTGAATGTGTAGGTCTTACCATCATCACTAACGGTCCAAGAGGTTGCAGCTTCAGGAACGATGTCTGCGGTTACGAGATCGTAGTTTGTCAGGTGGACAAACAGGTTCTCGATGTAGGCAATGGATACGGTGTCTTCACCAAGCTGAGGATCCAGTGTAGGAATATCAGTGGTGGAGGTTCCGTTCATTGTCACCAGATCTCCGGTGGCAACAGTGCCTTCCTGAACCTTGGGGCCGCAGGCGGTTAAGACCATGCTTGCCAGGATCAGAAGTGAAACGATCGCAAGAAGTTTTTTACTCATTGTTTTTCTTCTCCTTCATAAAATTAAACAATTTACAAACAATCTATTCGTGAAATATTATGGGGGGCATCACCTCCTTATCAAGAGATTTTTCTTTCTATTAGCACAACATTATACAAAATTCATTGATAACGATGCTTACATTTTTTGCTGTGCTTTTTCAACAAAGTGACAAGCAACCCAATGGTCTTTTTCATATTCCCGGAATTCGGGATCCTCTACCTCACAGCGTTTTTCCGCGATAGGACAGCGGGTATGGAAACGACAACCGGTAGGAGGATTGGCAGGGCTGGGTACGTCACCCATAAGAATGATCCGTTTTCTTTCCCTTTCTGCAGCGGGATTATGCAGCGGAACAGCGGAAAGCAAAGCTATCGAGTAAGGGTGCAGAGTGTTGGCGAACAGTACATCTCGATCAGCTAGCTCAACGATCTTACCCAGATACATAACTGCGATCCGGTTAGAAATATGGCGGACCATGCTTAAGTCATGAGCAATGAATAAGTAAGTTAGTCCCATTTCTTCCTGCAGGTCTCCCAGCAGGTTTACAACCTGAGCCTGAATGGAAACATCCAGGGCAGAAATGGGTTCGTCGCAAACGATGAATTCCGGTTCGAGCGCCAGAGCGCGGGCAACACCAATACGCTGACGTTGACCACCTGAGAACTCATGGGGATATCGGTTGACAAAATAAGGGTTTAATCCTACTAACCGCAGTAATTCCTGCACTCGTTCTTTTCTTTCGGCAGGAGTGCCAATATTATGAACATCCAGGGGCTCGGCAATAATGCGGCCAACTGTCATGCGGGGGTTCAAAGAAGCATAGGGATCCTGGAAAATGATCTGCATATCCCTGCGCAGCTCTCTCAATTTTCCATCACTGGCTTCGGTAAGATTAATATCACGGAAAAACACTTCACCAGAAGTTGGTTTATGCAGCTGGAGGATAGTTCGGCCTGTGGTAGTTTTTCCACAACCGCTTTCTCCAACCAGACCAAGGGTTTCACCTTTTTTGATTTCAAAGCTTACACCATCAACCGCTTTGACGGCGCCAACCTGTTTTTGAAATACAACGCCCCGGGTGATGGGGAAATGTTTTACTAGATTTTCGACGCGTACAAGTGTATTATTCTCACTCATCGAAGTTCTCCTGTTTTGATATCTACCCAGCAGGCAATTCTGTGATCCAAGGAGATTTCGTCCAGAGCGGGATTTTCAGTTCTGCATTTGTCTTTTGCAAATGCGCAGCGGGGAACAAAGGGACAACCTTTTGGCATTTCCACAAGATCAGGCGGCAGCCCTTCAATGGTTTCTAATTTTTCTCCAGGCACATCAATCAATTTCGGCAGGGATTTTAGCAGTGCAAAGGTGTATGGATGGCGGGGATCCTCATATAGGGAATCCACTGGTGCGTCTTCTACTACATAGCCAGCATACATCACGATAACACGTTCGGCCAATCCGGCCACAACACCAAGGTCGTGGGTGATCCAGATCAAAGCCATACCGAGGTCATCCTGGAGTTCTTTCACCAGTTCAATCAATTGGGCCTGGATGGTCACATCCAGCGCCGTTGTTGGCTCGTCAGCTATCAATAAGGTTGGATTACATGCCAATGCGATAGCGATCATCGCTCGCTGGCGCATACCACCAGAAAATTGGTGGGGGTAATCATCCAATCTGCTTTCCGAATCCGGAATGCCAACCAGTTTCAGCAGCTCTGCTGCTCGGGCTTTTGCTTCCTTATCATCCATACCCAGATGGAGTTTTAAGGGCTCCTTGATCTGGAAACCAATCGTTAAGACTGGATTCAGGGATGTCATTGGATCCTGGAAAATCATGGCAATCTTGCTTCCACGGATCTTGCGCATTTCATTATTGGGATAATCTATCAGATTGTCGCCTTTAAAGTAGATGGCGTCAGCCATAATCTTGGCCGGGGGGATCTCCAACAGCCGCAATACGGAAAGCATCGATACACTTTTTCCACAACCGCTTTCTCCCACTATACCTAATGTTTCCCCCGTGTGGAGTTTATAAGAAATACCATTTACTGCGTGAACCAGACCTTCCTGTGTTGAAAAGGTGGTTCTCAGGTTCTGAATATCAAGAATAACTTCTCTGTCTTCCAATTTCCTTGCCTCCTGCTTTGCAACGATTTTAATGCTGTGGTGTTATTTAACCAAATCCATGGGATGGTTGCTCTATCCCAGATCGTGAACTTGAATTATACCTTTGCGGGGCAAAAATAGCCAAGATTTCTTACACATTATTAATATTTTTGGATTATTTCAAATACGGATTCTACCATACCAAATCAAAAATTCCTCCATGAATACATCAGAATAGGATTAATATAGTTCTCAAGTATGGTAAAAGTCACTCAACCTTTGAACTTTCTTCACTGAATCGCTTCAATATTCCAAAATATTGAATATGGATCATTTCCAAGGCCTGATAAACCAGGTCCGGCTATAATAATTTCTCTCCGGAAAAATAGGGGGAGAGCTGGTAAATCTTCTCTGAATATCTCACGGATCTTGTCCAGAGAGTTCAGATAATTGTCGGAATCTGACAACGAAGTTAACACTTCCACACAAGCGAAGTCGAATTCTTCATCACTGTATCCTGACGCATTCACACCACCCCATCCTTTTGGATAAGAAGGATATAAACCAGGAATTTCATCTGATATGAATAAACGGCAGGGCTGGTAATTTCCAGCAGCCCATGCAAAATATGCCAGGTCAAATTTACGGCCGAAGATCGGACCAACAGGACCTGGCGCCAGCAGTTCTGCAGCGGGCAGCATATCAACTTCAACACCAATTCCGCAGGAACCCAGGCCATCCCGAATCACTGTCACTGCAGCAGGCAGCGAGTCGACTTCAGCAGCCAGAAGGCTTAACTCTAATTTTGTACCATCAGGCACTCCAATGACTCCGGTTGCAATCCGGGGAGTTGCAGGATTCCCATCTGTGTCGATCCAACCCAGCTCCTTTAATGCCAATCCGGATTCCACCGGTTGGTATATATAAGTAAGCTCCAGATCATCGAGCATGGATTGACCAGGTGGGAAGAAGTCATCAACGATCTGATCAGTGTCCAATCGGGTGGAAGAGATCTTCTCCCGGTTAATACACCCCGCTATAGCCTGTCGTAATTCAGGATCTGTTAATAAAGTCCGGCTGGAATCCCTGGAAGCAATTCCGAAGCTGAGCTGTTCCCAGGCTTTGTTCTCGCTTTGATAAATTCGCAGGCCACCATCCGCTGCTCCCTGCATAATGTCAGCTTGAAAATCAGAGAGTCCGGATTGATTGGCAACCAGCTGGCACTCCCCGGACTGGAAAGCTGCCAGGGCTTCTTCTGCACTATCAACAAACCGGAAAACCAAAGCATCAAAGCCTGGCATTCCATCAGATACCAGGTAATTTTGGTTATTGGCCACAAGCGAGATATGGTCTCCATGGACCCATTCTCCGATCTGATACGATCCCCAGGCCAGGGGGCGTTCGGCACTCTGAGAGGAGGTGAGCAGTTCATCGCGGGTTAAGTTTTTCCAGAGATGTTCTGGTAAAGGATCAAAGAATAGATCCGGATAAGAATATATTCCCAGATAACCTGGCAGGCCGGTCCAAAAGATCCTATCATCCTCACCAACCTGATAGCTAGAGGAATAGCGTAGTTTCTTCGGGCCGCCCGAGCCATAAATGAGTGATGCAACCTGATAAGAGTAAACGGAATCAGCTGCGCTGATTGGCGTACCATCTGACCAGGTAACGCCAGCATGGATATTGAATTCAATCCTGGCCTGATCCATGGTAATTGAATTATGGTCTTCAAAGGTTTCTGCGCATGCAGGTTCAAAACAGCTGGAAGGTCGGTAATCTGTCCCGTTTGCCAAGATCGTGAGGTTTCCGTTGGAATCAACAATATTTTCCCCTGGAAAAACTTCAACTTGAGAGATCGTGACCAGGCCGTTTTCCAGAGATGGGATATCTTCTAGAAGGGCAGATATCGCACCAATGGCTGGATCTACGACGGTCCAATCATAAATTGCCTGGCGGATGATCCTGGCCGAGGCAGATTGATCCCCGTATAAAAATAACGATGTGGGTTCTTCTCCCAAGCAAATCGAAAGCACTTTTTGAGGAACAGGGCTTGGCAGTGGCGTAGATTGAGGTTCCTGATCCTTTTCCGGGATGGTTATAACCTGAGCCCTTTCTGCCTGGCAGGCGGAGATCAACAGGACCAATCCTAATAACAATGAGGGGTTTAATTTTCGTTTTAGAACCATGGTATCTTGTCTTCTTCCACTTCTCTCAGGCGCAGATAAGACCGGTAACGCTCTGGATGGATTTTCTTGTCCTTAATGGCTTCTATCACAGCACAGCCTGGTTCATGTGTATGAGTGCAATCGCTAAAGCGGCAATGTAATAAAGCATCGCGGATTTCCGGAAAATATCCATCCACTTCTTCTGGTGTAATATCCCAAAGATCAAGCGCTTTTAAACCCGGGGTGTCCGCGATATATCCCCCATCACTTAATGGAACCAATCTTCTGGATACTGTAGTATGTTTCCCTTTTTTAGTCGCTTCGCTTACTTCTTTAACTTCCAAACCCAATCCAGGTTGGATGGCATTCAGGATGCTGGTCTTTCCAGCGCCGGAAGGTCCCGCAAAAACATTGGTCTTTCCTATCAGTTGTTTCTTTAGTTGTTTAATACCCCGGTTCTTCACCGCTGAGGTATAAAATACCTGATAGCCAATTTTCTGATATCGCTGGAAGTATTCCCGGGCTTGTCCCATGCCCACCAGGTCGATCTTGTTGGCCACGATCAAGATATCTATTGACTCTCTTTCAGCAATAACCAGGAAGCGATCCAACATCGGCAAACGAGGTTCAGGTTGGGCAACGGAAAAAACAAAAATTGCCTGATCAGGATTAGCTATGATGATCTGCTTGAATTCCCCCCGAGCAGTTGGTGCCATGCGGTAAAGCATAGCCTGGCGGGGTTCGACTTCTTCAATCATGCCTTTGCCAGGTTCCTGCTCCGTGTAGATCACCCAATCGCCAATAGCGACAATATCGGCCAACTTGCGGCCTTTTTTTAATCGGCCTCTGAGTTGACAAACAACGACCTGCTCTCCGGTTTCAACGTTGAAAAAACCAGATTGAGCCTGGATCACCCGTCCGCGAATTTTTTCAGTCACTCAGTACCTTCTCCTGATCCTTATTCTGCATCATCCTCGGGGACATACCAGACGCCAATTTCCGATTCCCAGGGGTAGTAACGTAGAACTTGATTAAAATAAAGTTCTACAACCCGCCTGAAGATCGGGGCTGATACATCAGATCCTTCTCCGGCATTTTCCCCGATCACCACAATAGCTATATCAGGTTTATTTTCATTTTGATTATATGTATATCCGCCGAACCAGGCATGGGATTCTCCTGAACCCGATTCCGCTGTTCCGGTTTTCCCCGCCACGTTGATCTGCAGCCCCCTGATGCGATAATTGGCCGTACCCCGCGGATTATCAACTACCTGAATCATTGCATTGGTGATGATATTAAGTGTTGTGCTGCTGATAGGAAGTTCCCCTACCGGCTCGGGTTCAAAACTAAAAATCTCTTCGCCGCCTGCACTGTGTATGCTTTCCACAAACTGCGGTCTGTACATCGTCCCTCCATTGCCAAGAGCTGCCATAAACTGGACGACCTGAAGAGGAGTGACCAGGGTATCTCCCTGCCCGATTGCCTGGTTGGTAGCGTCCAGAGCAGAACTCGGAGCCGGGATATTGCCGGGCTCTTCTTCCAGAGTTCCGATGCCTGTCAACGATCCTAAACCAAATCCCTTAGCCATATCCGAAATTGCTTCTGGATATCCATTCTGATACAAATGCAGACCGATATGCCAAAAATATGGGTTGCAGGACCGCATCAGTCCCTCAGTCAAAGAGAGCACACCGCTGGGAGGTGTTTTATCATCTTCCAGGAAGTGATCGTAGGTCCAGTCATGCAGGGTAACCCCGGGCAGCTCTTCAAAAAAATATCCGCAGTCATACACATCATCTGCCGTGAATTCTCCAGTTTCCAGAGCGGCTGCCATAGTGATGATCTTAAACACAGATCCCAGCGGATATAAACCCTGGGTAGCGCGGTTCAGGAAAGGAGATTTTTGATCCGTTTTATAATATTCCTGCAGTAAAAACGAGGAATTATAATAATCCGAGTTAAAAGCATTGGGATCAAAAGAGGGATTAGATGCCATGGCCAGAATGCGGCCGGTATCCATTTCCATCACAACTATCGCTCCGTTATAACCATAGAGCGCTTTTTGGACTTCCAGCTGGAATTCTTTTTCAAAGGTTGTGTAAATCTCTGCTGGCGGGGCCGCCTCCTCTCGAGCTAACTGGGAGATCGTTTCACCTTCTTGATTAACAACATAGAGGATCCCTCCCCTATCGCCAGCAAGATAATCCTCTCCCCAATATTCCAAACCCTGCCCGCCAACCTTCTCGCCTTTGGAGTATCCCTGAATGCGGTAAGCATCCAGTTCAGCTTCCTGGATCCAGCGCACATAGCCAACTGCCTGGGGCGATACGCCTCCATTAAAATAATACCTGCCATCAAAATTCCGCAGAAGAACTCCATTTGTTGTATATGATTCGAGAATACCAAGGCGTGGTTCAATGGCATCTAAAGAGATCGCACCCAGGGGAAGATACCAATCCACACCAGGAGGATAATCTTCGTACATGGCATAGATCACTTCCGGCGGCATATCAAGATCACGCCCTAATTCTTCCAGAACTTTATCTTCCTTATTTGGTTTGATCTGTGAGGGGGTAAGGCCCACTGAAATTGCCTCAGCATAAGCTGCGATCACGCTGCCGTTCCGGTCATAGATATTTCCCCGTGAAGGAACCAGGCGGGTCAGCTGGAGCATATTGTCCCCTACCAATTCGGGGAAGATCAAACCCTTGGACCAATCGATCTTCCAAATCCCTTCATTAAGATTGAGAAGCAGAATGATATCCCGGTTCAAATTCTCGATCAACAAGCTGTTGTAGTTAATTGAGACTGCCACCTGGGCCTGGCTGGGATCAACAAAGGAAGATAAGATCGCGTAGTCCAGCGATTCCACGGCAAGTTCAACAGCCACATCATGGTAAATTTGGGAAAATTCTTCCTCACTGATCGTTTCCTGACTTGATTGGCTTAACATCGAATACATAGCCAGGTAATCATTTGTTTTCCAGTATTCCAGGTATTGAAGTGCAGCTTCCTCAACATCAGGGGCTTGTGTGGTCTGAACCTCCGGTGGCGCCAGCACTGGTGTTGAAGTTCCGCCAGCCGGCAGTGTGCTTTCCGGAGTAGATTTACTGCACCCGGCGATCAAAGTAAATAAGATAAGTATCAATATGAATTTTTTCATAGTTAGTTATTCTCTGGATTGTTTCTTTTCATTCCAGCCAAAATATCGTTGTAAACAGGACACTGATATTCAATTGATTCCTGGCAGCGCTCAGCTACCCGATGGTCAGTATCTATACCCATCTCTTTCATCAATACTGCCAGATGGCAGAGCGGTAAACCCATCACATTGGCAAAACACCCGTTAAATTGAGGGGCTGGATTAAAATCACGGTTCTGAATACCGTATGCTCCCGCTTTATCCAATGGATCACCACTGGCAATATACTCCTGAATCTCATCTTCAGTATACTCTCTCATTTCTACTTCAGTGCAAACCAAGCTGGTCCGGATTTCACCGCTAGATAGATCATAAAGAGCAATTCCAGATAAGACCTGGTGAGTTTTGCCTTTTAATTGTTCCAGAATCCGAGCAGCATCCGCTTGATCCAGCGGTTTTCCTAATACCTCTTCCCCATCAACAACAATGGTATCCGCCCCAATCACCAGGGCATTGTTGAGGGAATTGGGTGATAAGTTTGCTGCCCCTTGAAGCGCTTTTTCCTTAGCAAGGCGTTTCACTAATTCAGGGGGTTTTTCTCCAGGGATTTTCTGCTCCTCTACTTCAGAATTAACGACGATAAACGGATCGATTAAGTTCCGGAGAAGAATTTTCCGCCTTGGAGATTTAGACGCCAGGATGAATTCTGTCATAGATAAGCAGCTGTTTTTCAGGTCTCTTTAATAATTTTCAATACTCCAAATTCTATCACAACCATCATTTTTCCAGATTTCACCCTACATTGACTTCAGCCAATGTTAATAAAACAGATAAGAGCAGCCCACCCTCTTTTGGTACAATGGCAGACAATGGCTACAAAAAGGATAAACCTCAAGAAAAGGCTTCACAGCCTGGTTCTACTTAGTCTGATCTTGATCATTCCATCCGCTCAGGCAGGTGCTCAAACAGCCAGAGAGATATTCCTTTCCGCGCCCGATCTGTCAGATTATCCTGATATCACCTTCTATATAGATGTAACTAATAGAGAAGGTAGAAACATTACTGAACTGACGGCAGATCAAATCACTCTCAAAGAAAACGGGGTTGAGCAAGAGCTGCTGGACTTCCAGTCCTTAAGTCCCGGGATCCAATTGGTAGCTGCGTTCAATATATCCAATTCTTTTGGAATCCAGGATATTATTGGCTATTCCCGTTTTGATTATATTAAAGAATCACTGCTTTCCTGGGCTGACCAACCTCAAACTTCAGCACCTGATAATATCAGCCTTATTTCCAATGACGGTTTGGAGCACTCTCATCTGGCAGAAAAATCTGTCATGGTATCTATCCTAGAGAGATATGATCCGGAAATCAGGGATACTGAATCCAATTTTAACGTTCTTGCTCAGGCTATCAGCATAGCTTCCGATCCCGTCGATCAGCCAGGGATGAAACGGATTGTACTGTTCTATACCAGCCAGCCTACAGCAGATGAATTTGCAGCAATTGACAGCCTGATCTCCCAAGCTCTGGACAACCAGGTTTTAGTCTATACCATCCTCGTATCATCACCAGCATTCTTTGCAACGGCAGGGGCCTCCAAAATTCAAAACCTGTCTGTAGATACCGGAGGGCTATTCCTGCCTTTTTCTGGAGAAGAGCCACTTCCGGTTCTGGGGCAGCTGTTGGAGCCTCTGCGCAGCACCTATCTGCTCATGTACCGCTCCCAGATCGTGACACCAGGCACGCAAAACCTGGAAGTAAGCGTAGCTTCTACCCTTGCTCCTATTGTTGGTGACCGAGAATTTTTCCTGGATGTTCAACCTCCCAATCCGATTTTCATTTCTCCTCCCAGAACAGTAACGCGGGAAATGCAGGATGAAAATACTGTTGATACTAATACCCAGACCTACCAACCTGAAACTGTTACGTTAAATATCCTGTTGGAATTTCCTGACAACCATCCCAGGGATCTTGATGAACTGATCTTCCGGGTGGATGGAGAGATCGTCGCTAGAAAAACAACCCCCCCTTATGATCAGTTTATCTGGGATATCAGTTCATATGAATCCAGCGCCACTCATCACATCTCTCTGGAAGCTGTTGATGTGCTTAGTTTATCAAGGTTGAGTGTGGAAACCCCGGTTGAGATCAAGGTAAACGTCCCACCGCCGGATATAACAAACATCATCCGGGCTAATGCCCCTGCCCTGGCTGGTTTGGCGGTTATCCTGCTGATCGGGCTGGCACTTTTCATATTCATTTCTCAGGGTAGAATCCAGCCGGGAGTGACTAATATATTCCATTCAATTTCCTCAAAATGGGTGCGGTTCACAAAATCAAAAACTCTGATCAAAAAGATCCTTCCATGTAAAACCAATGAGAAACAGGATGGTCCCTCCCTACCAGTAACCCCCTACCGGCTGATTGCAATCAATGACATTTCTCAGCAGATATTTCCTGAACCGGTCAAGGTTAATGAAAATGAGATCAAAATCGGCAGGACATTACCAGGCAAGGGAATCCAAATCCAGCACTCTTCTGTCATTAAAGAACACTCCTCGATAACCTGTCTTGAGGATGGAAAACTCCAGATCACTGATCTCGGATCCACAGCTGGCACCTGGATCAACTATAAGCAAATCCAGAGCGGCAAACCCAAATTCCTAAAAGATGGTGATATCATACACTTTGGAGAAGCAATTTTCCGACTTCAAGTCATGACAAGAATGGACACACCTCGTGTGACAGAGGAGAAAAGAACGTGATACCAAGTAAACAGCCTCACCTCGACTCATCAGCGATCACAGATCCAGGAAGCAAGGGTCGATTGAATGAGGATGCATTTGAAATAACCGCTTTTACGATTAGCGAGGATGACGATACACCTGTTTTGCTGGCGATTATCGCCGATGGAATCGGCGGTCATAAGGCAGGGGAAATTGCATCAAAAATTGCTGTTGCCACAATCATATCCTCAGTTGCCGAGAGCGACGGCACTGACCCCTTATGGATCCTAAAAAGCGCCTTATTGGAAGCCAATCACAGCATCACGAGTGAAGCAGAAACTGATGAATCAAGGAAAGGGATGGGGTCCACCGTGGCATGTGCCCTTGTGATCGACTCCGCCCTGTATATCGCAACCCTGGGGGATTCCAGATTATATTTGGTCAGGGATAATGTCATCCAGCAATTGAATATCGATCATACCTGGGTCCAGGAAGCGCTGGAGGTTGGTGTGATCAATTCCAAGGAGGCCCGCAATCACCCTCGTAGACATCTGATCCGCAGTTATCTGGGATCATCCGATCCTATTCATCCGGATTTGCGTTTATATATGGACTCGGAAGAAAATCAGGAACAAGCCAAAGCGAACCAGGGGTTACCTCTGGTTCCTGGAGACCAGGTGCTGATTTGCACAGACGGACTTACAGACCTGGTTAACGATGAGGAAATTCTCGAGATTATCGGCGGTGAGGACAGCAAAGACGAGCAGCTGCAAAAACTGGTTGACCTTGCCAACCTACGGGGCGGACATGACAATATCACGGCCGTTGTGCTTCAGGCTCCGGGAGTTGAACTATTCGAAGATCTGGATTTTGAGGATGAAGAGGAATCAGCAGAAGAAGAATAAAACCAGTCGTTAAAAAATAATAAAGATCCGTAACCAAAATTTGGTTACGGATCTTTATATTTAACGGTCTTCTGCTCAAGGAAGCAGTTGAGCAGTATAAATCTGATTATCAACCGCCATGAACACCCGGTCACTCATTGTGACAGTGAATGCTGTTGCCGGTTGATCAATGATGCCATCTATCGGTCGGAACTGTTCCTGGAACTCCAGCTGAGTGCTGAAGCGGTAAAGGGCCTGCTCTTCAGAATCCAACATGTACACAGCCATTCCTGGCGATCCTTTGATCGTGAAGGAATCAAAATCAGCTCCTGCGAAGAAAGGTCCAGACTCGCTCCCGGGTCGGGTGTCTGAATAATCAAAAGGAGTTGTGCAAAGAGGGTCAGCATCTGCTCGCTCGGTCACACATTTGGTCACATAACCATCATTGTGCAAGATAAATAACTCACTGCCATTAGTCACCAATTCAATCGCATCAGCCATTTCCGGAGAATCGATCGCTCCAAAATATTCAGAACCTTCATGATAGTTCTGGCTCTGGTATTCGATCCAGATAGCCCGCTTTTCCGGATCCAGAATGTAAAGGTTGTAGGGAGCGCTGCTGGACATGGTGATTGCCTCAGCTTGTCCCCGTCCAAGTGTATATGATATATCCTCAAAGATCACTGGTGTTTCCGTCAGATCCGCATAACAGAAGATCATCGTGTGGTTTTTATCAACACCCAGGATGGTCGCCTGGTCTTCCTGTGAAGTAGGCAGGGCAACAATATCCACCAGCGGACCTACTGTTATATGTCCATCAATAGGACCGCAGCTGAATTCGTCAATGATCTTGTATCCATCCGGATTGGATTGGGCCCAGATCACCGTACCATAATCCGCATTCAGCATATAAAGATCATTCCAGGCTGTGACTACTATCTTGGATATGGTCACATCCGCACCCAACCCGCGGCTGAAGAGGGGCTGATAGTTTAATCGGGTGACCCGATCCAGGGTATCCAGCTCAAGGCGCAGAGTGGAAAACAGTTCTTCCACTTCTTCCGTTTGTTGATAACTTCTGGCGGCCGTGATCTGATCCATTGCCTCGGAAATAGATTGATAGTATTCCGGTGTATCAATTTGTGTTGAGGCCAGGGTTAACAGAGTTTTTGCCTGGGACAAATGATCGTCGTAAAGCTGATTTCTGCCTCGTTTGATATAGAACACACTGCCAAAGACCACCATCACGACCGGGACCAAAACCGCGATCATGCTTAAACTCCAGGATGGAAGGTCCAGTATCTGGTCATCCGGCAGCATTTTGCTTATCAAACCTAATAATGAATGCCAGCCTTTTCGAACAGTAGCGCCTACCGATCCTCCGGCGCTGCTGAGAACCGACCAGGTTTTTGATTCCTGGATTCCGTTTATCGCTGGCCCGATCTCCGCTGCTACCTGGGAAGCTAAGCCCGGTTTTTTGTCCATTTCGCGGCGGGGGCTGACAAATTCCTCTTTTTTAGGAGGCTGTTCTTTCTTTTTATTCTCAAGTTGAGTTGCTGGAACATCTGTATCATCTGGAATCTGGATTGGAGATTCTACAAACGCCGGTTCATCTTCAACTGTGTCTTCTACTAACCCACCCTGGTCCAGTTCATCTATTTCCAGGGCTCCTACACCTAATCCCCAATTGGGCTCGATGATATTTACTTCACCTTCGCCATCAACCGGGAAAAACACGACCGCTTCCAGGTCCTCATCCAACTTATGAAGCAGTCTTTGGATCAAGGCACTATGTTTCATCCTGGTCAAATTCTTGAAAAGATTACCGGTCCAGGTTTGGGGAGTTTTCGGGGTCAGGATCAGAAGTTGATTGGGTTGAAGGCTGATCTGGTGATATCGCACTTTATATGCTTTGCCCAAACCTAATCCCGCACCTGATAACTCCGGGTCATGCAGATCTTCAACAACATCCCCTGTGATCTGATAAATAAAGGATGGACCACATTGGGCATAGAGAACCCGGTCTTCCCGGAGAACTATCTGGGTCAGATATCCGGTAGCTTTCAGCCCTTTTGTAGCTGCCCTATAATTTCGATCCAAGAGATATTTATTCAGCACATCAGTGACATTGCGCAAGGCAGAAGTGGTTGATCCATCAGTTTGATAATAAACCTCGGCCAATTTAGTAAGAAGCTGCTCCATTGCGGTATCAGAAAGTGGCGCATTGCCATCCAAATGCAGATGCAGCACTAACCTTTCCTGGGTCCGCCTTCTAGGGGATCGCCTGGGAGGTTTGGTTATGAATAATCCCGGTAGAACCGAGACTGTTTTATCCATTTGCCGCAAAATGGGCAGGATGTTGAGATTGAATCTGGTAGCCATATTCATCTTCCGATTTAGTCGTTTTGCTGCCTTTATTATACTGGTAAAATGGTGTTCGAAGCCACCCACCATCCCAGAGGACTGTATGACCATCGAACGAATTCATTCCATCCCTGATTTTCTCAACCTGAAAGAAGATTGGAATGCTCTCTTAACTCAAAGTGCAAGTCATGTGCCATTCCTTCGGCACGAATTTCAGGTCCAATGGTGGATGAACCTGGGAGGTGGAGAATGGGATAGTGGAGACTTGGAAATCCTTGTCCAACGGGATCCGGATCAAAAACTCACCGGGATCTCACCTTTCTTCATATCAAATCAGAAGATGCAGTTTATCGGAAGTTACGAAATCTCGGATTATCTGGATCTGATCGTCGCGCCAGATAATCTGTCCAGGTTTATCAGGGAGATTCTCGATTATTTGTCTTCAGATATATCACCAGACTGGAAAACACTGGATCTATACAACCTTCCGGAGAACTCCCCTTCTATTACTATTATGGAAGAAGCTGCCCGGGCAGCGGGATTTCAAACCAAGTTAGAAATCATCCAGCCTGCTCCATCTGTCCAACTGCCCTCAAGTTGGCAGGCTTATCTTGATTCACTCGAGGACCGCTACCGACAGGAAATCTCCCGGAAAATCAGGAACGCCGATTCTTATTTTTTGCCAGTGGACTGGTATATAGTCAATAAGGAACATAATCTAGATCAGGAAATTGATGATTTCCTGGATCTGATGGCAAATAATCCGGAAAAAGAGAGATTCCTGACCGATCAAATGAAAAAGCAGATTAAAGCCAGCGCCCGGGCAGCCTTTGACGAAGGCTGGCTGCAGCTGGCATTCCTGGTTGTAGGAAATCAGAAAGCTGCCGGTTATCTGAATTTTGATTTTGATGAGAAGATTTGGATCTATAATTCCGGCATCAACTCTGTATTCGAGAACCTCTCTCCGGGCTGGGTTCTACTGAGCAAGATCATTAACTGGTCAATTGATCAAAGCAAAACCGAATTGGATTTTATGCGGGGAGACGAAACCTACAAATACCAATTTGGAGGAATCGATCAGAATGTCTTTCATCTGCAAATAAAAAAATAGGAATTAGATCAGAAAGGAAAAATCCGTTTCTTGGGCGATGTGGAAGACCAGATCCCGGGTATTTTCGTGCCGCATGTAGGGCACAAGCCTTCCGGAGTAATGTGATATTCCTGAACAGAAAAACCGCGCCTTTTGATCAACATCGCCTGGCACTGGTGACAGAAAGTATGTTCATATTTGCCAAGGCTGCCTGGCAAATTTCCCCCATAAACATATTGGAGTCCTTCCTTATAACCTATTTCAACGGCCTTGATGATCTGCTGGTGAGCAGTTCTCGGTTTATCCAGCATTTTATACTCGGGATGGAATGCTGTTACGTGCCAGGGAATTTCAGGTGATATAGAATGGATGAACCCGGCCATTTCACTCAATTCAGTTTCCGAATCGTTAAATCCGGGAACCAACAAAGTTACAATTTCTACCCATAATCCCAGTTGATGGGCATAATGGATGCTGTCCAATACCGGCTGCAAACCTCCACCCAATTCCTGATAATGTTTTGGCTGCATTGTTTTTAAGTCGACTTTAAAACCCTGCAGATTCGGTTTAAGGAAATCCAATATTTCTTTCGTGGCAAATCCATTTGAGATATAGACCTGACGTAAACCTGCTTTCCCTGCCAGCTCGAAGATATCCCTGGCCCACTCGGACGTGATCAAGGGTTCATTATAAGAAGAAGCGACCACCTCTGCGCCATATTGCACTCCGTATTCAACAATGGCCTCCGGTGTGATCTCTCGCAGATAATCCGCCAGGTGAACGGAACCTTTTTCCCTTAATGCCTGGGAGGTAAGCCAGTTCTGGCAATAACCACACTGCAAATTACACCCCAACATTCCAAAGGTCAATGCGTTTACGCCAGCCAAAAAATGGTAAAAAGGCTTCTTTTCAATTGGATCGACCTGCAGAGAAGATACATACCCCCAGGGCACCATTAATCGGCCTGCCTGATTAAAGCGGATCTTGCACACACCCCTCTGGCCTGGTTTGATTTTGCATTTGTGGGCGCAGGCCAGACAGCGAACCGACTGGTCGTCGAAAGTTTCCGCCAGATCACTTGTGGTCACCATGCGATCAAGAATATCTTCCAGACTCATCAATAATTTCTCCCGGGCAATAAAAATTAAATGCAAAAACCACCCAAAATCATTATAATCTGATTATGATCACTGTTGTTCTTCAGGCTGGTGGTGAATCCACCCGGATGGGTAAAGACAAAGCTTTCCTCCCCTTTCTGGGCATTCCTTTAATAAGGAGGTTGATGGATCGCTTTCAACAGCTAGATGCTGAATTGCTGGTAATTACAAATAACCTCCCTGCCTACCAGGAGTTTGGATTACCGGTATTTGAGGACGTGCGCCCCGGCCGGGGCGCCTTAGGCGGTTTGTTGACTGCGCTGTCTGTGGCCAATACGCCACTGGTGGGATTGATCGCAGTGGATATGCCCTTTGCCAGCCCGCAATTGATCAAATTCATGGCTGACAGGGTCCTAAGGTCTAATTGGGACGGTATGATCCCAAGCACAGCTGACGGGATTGAACCGCTGCATGCGGTCTATCGGAGAGAAACCTGCTTAACCCTTGTAGAAGAAGCAATAGACCAGGATCTGTGGCGAATGAAAGCCTGGCACAAGAATGCCAATCTAAAATTCCTGGATTCGGATGAGACCCTCGAGATAACCGGCTCTGAGCATACTTTCCTGAATTTGAATACACCTGAAGAGTTCAGCGCAGCTGAAAAAATTGCCCGTGAATTAGATTTGACGTAGTCCCTTAACAAAGGAAATTCATTTCCAGGATTGTGAAACCAGTGATTGGCCAAGCCAGACTGCTGATAAGCCCAACACCAGATGCAAACCAATATTGATGTAGGAAAGCAGGTTATCCCCATCCCGGAAAAGGCTGACAGTATCATTTCCGAACGCGGAAAAAGTTGTAAACGCACCCAGCAATCCAATGAATATGAATGATCTGGCTTCGGAGGAAATAACACCCCGAATTTCAGCCACCTGGGACAGGGCCCCAATCAGGAGACAGCCCAGCAAATTAACAAACAAGGTTCCGTATGGAAAACTCATGCTTTTAGACAAATTCTGGATCAGGCCGCTGACAGAATATCTTAACAAGGCCCCCATAAATCCACCTAACCCAATTAATAACAGGTTTTGCATAATTCTGACTCTCCTAGTGAGATAATCTAGGAGTCATCAGCATTATTGCGGTTAGCGGTGGACTCCATCACCATAAATCAGCCCACACTTTATCATAGCTCTTCAATTGGTCGATCCAGGTTTGAGAATTAGGGAAAACCACTATTAAGTACCTTGCTAATTATTTATGGATGTATTAAAGTAAACAAAATCATTTACCGGTAGGTGACTATATGTCTTATCTTGATATCAGTATCAATTACGGCGATCAGATGCTCAACAGTTTCATTCCAGAAGGCCGGGGAACGATCCGGGTGATCGATTCGCCTGATGTGCAATCTGAGATTTCTGATCTCAAAGCAGATTTGATCCACGCCCTCGAAAATCCAGTCAATGCTGACCCATTAAAAGAACTGATAACTGCCCATTATCCTGGATGCGGAAAAAAGGTGTTATTGATTGCGGATGATAATACCCGGCCCAACCGCCATACCAGAATCCTCTTTCCTTTGCTTCTGCCCTATCTGATTGAAGTTTGTGGAGTGAAAAAAGAAGATCTGGGTATCTTGATTGCCAGCGGGACCCATCGTCCGCCAAGCAAGACAGAGATCAGGGATAGGATCCTTGGTGGCGGGATCTATGAAGAATATAAAGATCAGATTTTGATCCACGATGATCAAAACAACCTGGCTGAGCTAGGAGTTTCCAGCAGAAATACACCAATTACAATTAATCAGGATGCACTAAATGCTTGTATATTAATTCCCGTCACAGACTCTGAATATCACTATTTTGCCGGTGTGGCCGGCACGGTCAAACAACTTTTTCCAGGTGTGGCTGGCAGGTTAACAATCAATACTAACCACATTCAAATGTTTGACAAGAAAACTGGATTTAAAGCAGTCTGCCGGTTGGGAAATACCACTGACAACCCTGTTATCTCTGATATGAAGGAAATGGCTGCGCTGGTCCAGGAACACACGCCCGTATTTTGTATAGATGCCATCATGGATCATGGGCAGATCACCCGCTTGAACGCGGGCAATATCATCGCCCTTCATGATCTGGCAAATGAGCTGTTGTACCATCGGCGGGTGATCCATGTTGATAAAGCTGCCGATCTTGTAATTGTCACCGTAGGTGGAGTGGGAATAAATCTCTACCAAGCAGGAAAAGGAACACATGCAGCCTGGAACGCCGCTAAAAAGCCTGGAGGAACAGTACTGCTGCTCGCTCCCTGCCAGGACGGCGTTGGCTCAGTTGGATACCAGGAAGCCATGCAAGCCGTTCAAGACATGGACCTTGATTCTGCCCTCAACTGGGTGATCGACAATACCTGCAGTAAGGAAACGTTCCGGATCGGCAATCAAAAACCGGTTGATACCTTACGGATGTTAAAGAGTCTAGGGGAAAACAAGATCAAAATCCTCAGTGAGATGGACCCGAACGAGTTATTAGAGACCTATAGGATCGCCGCCGTCCCTGACCTGGGATCTCCAGAGGAAAGTTTGAGAGGCTTTGTATCTCGGTTTCTCGATGAAAAACCCGAGGCTTTGATCTATGTGCTTAAGGATGCCGGGTTATATGTTGTTCCTGACGGCGAAGCATGAAAAACCGAGAATCATAGTCAGTCAGATTACGTGAGATTAACAAAAAGGGACGGTGTCCTATTTATGGACGTCGTCCCTTTGAATTAAATTTTGGCCGATACTATTCAAAGATCACTTCAGGATATCCCAATTCTCTGAACAAACCTCCCAGGTAGCTTTCCGCATTTTGAGCCGCAAGCTCGAGAATACCATCCTTCAATGCGCTTTCTTCGATCTCCTGCTCAGCTGCCAATCTGGCTTGTGATTCCAGATCCACTTCCCCGTGGGTTAATAACCCTGTATCACGATCATAAACATAGGATTGTTCGTTATCTACAGCTACCACAAAGATTTCTGGATCAGGAAGCTGGACATACAGAACCCCTCCCCTAACTTGAAGGGCTTCCGGATCCAGTTTATTCAGATCGATCCCGGCGATAACCTCACCATGAGCAACCAGGATCAACCGATCGCCAATCAGCCATTTTAAACACTCCCTGGCGGGTTTCCGCTGTGATGATCTTTTCCAGGCTGAACTTGATCGTCTCCAGGCGGGCCAAACTTCGGATTTCATGCACTATAGTAACCGGATCAGGAAGAATCGTCGGTGTGGGATGGAGAACCACAGATATCTGTGTGGAAAGATTATCTGTCATTTCCCTGACTGGAGATAATTGGCTCGAGATCGAATTTTGAATTGAAGTAACCAGGTAGACTCCGGCTCCTATCAAAATCAGCAGAATTATGATCTGGATGATCCAACCCCATTTTTTCATACTAACTCCTCAATTCAGAAATTTATCGCTCTATCAGAGTAAACTCGTCAGATATAAACTCGTTACCGTTTTACCCTATTAATCTTCCTGCGACATTTTATCCCGCCAGAGCAATAAAGTTTCCAGTGCCGCCTGGGCCAGGTCAGATTGAATGTATAGATAATCATGATAATAGGCAGACACAACGTTCACTGAAAACCCTTGAGCGGCCAGCACTTCTGTGATCCGGGCTAAAAAACCTACCGCTGCCAGACTGGAATGAACGTTCATGGTAATTCTCTTAAATACCAGGTCATAAGCCAGGTCATTCAGATCGGCCAGATGTTTCCCAATGATCACTGTGATACCTTCTCTTTCCAGATAATATCCCTGGCATAAAACAAAATATTCTTCCGCCCGGGCTGGAGAAAGGCTGCAAAATACCAGTTCCTCATCTTCCAGGATCGGCTGCATATTTTTGATCAGGTAGTCCAGGTCAGTTTCACCAGAATGGTCGTTCATAAATACCTCGAGTATTCAATCAGGCCAGGTATGCCTCTAAAATGAATTTGTAGATAATCTCGGTTATATCGACTAATTTATCACAATTAACAATAGCTGATTGATTTTCCAGAATAGGATCAGAAAAAGAAATACTGCAGCAGGATCACGATCAAGATTGATCCTGCCATCACCAGGGTAATGTGCAGATTAAGGAGAGAAAGGAGAAAAGCCATCAATCCTCCGGCCAATCCCAGCAATGGCTGGTCCTTTTCAACCAGCAATACGCCAGGAAATATCAGTGCTCCCAAGGCAGCGTAAGGAATACTCTGCAGCCATTTCCGGAACCAGGCAGGGAACTGAAAACGGTCCAGAAAAAGAGCTGGCAGCAACCGAGGAATATAAGTAACCAGAGCCATACCAACAATCACAAGCAGGACTTTCATACATCCTCCTTGATCAGGATTATCCCTAAACCAGCGGCAAAGATCGTCGCCAGGACAATCGCCCACCCCGCATCCATAAATAAGCCTAAAGCCCAATTAAGGATCATGCTGCTCACAGCGATAATTCCAAAATTGAGCGATTTTCTGGCCGGTGGGACCAGCAATCCAATAAATAATCCATACAACCCTACTGTCATCGCAGTAGTGATCTCCACTGGAATAAAACCAGCTCCCAATCCTCCCACAGCTGTTCCAGTTACCCAGCCCAGGTAGGCTGTGATCATCAGTCCCGCCATATAGGCCGGCGTTCTCCTTTCTGATCGATGGTCTCCCCTTCCCAAAGTAAGCAGGGCAAAGGTTTCATCTGTAATAAAAAACGATAAAAATCCTTTCCACCCCCCACTGAAATGGCGCATCTGATCGTTCACTGCCAGGCTCATGATCAAGTGTCGTAAATTCAAGAAGAAGGTTGTGGCAATAATCTGGGCTGCCCCCGCACCTGCCAGGAACATACTCACTCCCACAAATTGGCTGGCGCCCGCAAATACGATCAGGGACATCAGAACCGCTTCAGTCCAACTGAGCTGCGCTTGAACTGCCAGAGTGCCAAAAGCAATCGCAATCGGAAAATATCCCAGGAAGATCGGAAGGCCTGCCTGGATTCCCTGGACAAGCTGCGAGCTGGATTTGATCTCTAAATTCGAGGGCTTTGATTCCATAACTTTCAATCAATAAAATAGCGCTTGATGGTTTTATCGTCCAGATCAATAACTGGAAGGACCATTTTCCCATCACTTTTCCTTTCCACTGTTTGTCCAGAAGCATATATCAGATCGATCCCGAATAATTCCTCTTTATTATCCTCAGAATCATTAAATCTGTTCTCGATGTGTTTGTGGCCAAATAACAGCACATTAACCCGGGGTGGGGCGTCCTTTCTGCGGGAAATAACACCTTTAAGGTCATCACGGTCCCGTAGGCCATGATAGAAAAGATAATCAAAGGGATGGTGGTGCATGGTCAGGACAATATTTTCAACCGCCCGATTTTCTGCTAAATCATCCAGAATTTGATCCAGTTTCTGAAGCTGTTCCTTTCCCAGATAGCCCTGTGCTCCCCAAATTTCCATATTCCGTATTTCCTCTGCCATCGAATCCAGGATTACTATCGCCTGCCCTTCAATGATAAACAAAGCCGGGTATTCTTTTACACCCGAGATCAACTCGCAAAAATCCCGTTGGCTGGTCGAGCTTTCACGGAATCCATTCGGACCATAATCATGGTTCCCGGGCGCTACCAACACAGTGAAACCTCCCTGGCGTAATCGATCAATAATTTCCCGCGCTTGTTCAAACTGCCAGGATTGACCGTCATCGACCAGATCGCCGCTGATAATCACCAGCTCTGACTGATGGATATCCCGATTTTCCAGAATCCAGTCAGCTATCTGGTTGCATTTTTCTAAGTTATCCGATTGTCCTATATGTAGATCTGATAGATGGATGATCTTCAAGTCTTCCTCTCCAAACTTTTTTTTCAGTCATGATCCAAACTTTCTTCCATTCTAATTTTCCAAGCATACCACAAGCTGATCAGATCAACGGCTTATTTCCCAGACATGGATCACTGAGCGAAATCCCAGTCCGCTCTTGGAAAAACATAGTTGGTCTTTTTAAGCTCTTCCATCAGATCCTCTCCTTCTGACCAGCATGCTGATCACGCTCATATTCACCGCACTTTTTACGATCAATCCACTTCAAGTTTTTCCATAACCCCTGGGCCAACAACAGACCAATCCACACATGGACGCTGAAAGCCCTCAGGTTGAATAAGTGGGCAGCCAAAGGCGGCGTCATCAATATAAAGCTGACCGTAAGCTTTGGGACTGCTTGTCCAGTGAACCTGAGTAGGATTTTTGTTCACCCCGTACAAATCGATCCCATTCTCGTTTAGATACTCCACTGCCCGGGATAAGGCATCTTTATTCTTTCCGCCATCTGAGCGCATGGTAAAAAGGATCAATTTCGCGCCTGCTTCTTGAAACTTAGCCATCCACTCCAGGGCCCCTGGAGCTGGTGGACCGATATCTGGAAAACGATGATCAACGATCGTGCCGTCAAAATCAATACAAATATACATATGGTGTCCTTATCAAAAACAAATTAGGAAATTCAAAATTGAGTATACCAATAAACAATCCACCCAAGAACTGATCTAAAAACGGTGTCGGGGTACAAAAAAAATCCCGTCCGGTGTCGATCCCGGACAGGATTCTTAGTGGTTTACCCCCATTATCGGATATTACTTGTTACCAAGCAATTTAATCATCTCATCCGGATCAGTTGTAGGCGCACTGCACTGGAAGTTCTGACATACATAGGCCGTAGCTTTCCCTTCGTGGGCTTCCTGATATTGCAAGGCAGGTATCAGCGAGAGCAGACTTGAATCCTCCTGTGGGCGAATAAGAAGGACTTTATTTGGAGAATAGTGGGTTTGCAGGCGGTTCAACATTTCCCGGGTATCGTCAGCATTACGATCTCCACTGATCACAACCTCATAGGATGGTCCATAAGCAAACAACAGGGCGCTGAGAAAATGGGTATGCCCCTGAGGGACCATATTGATCTGTCCAGCAAAGGAATTTCCGATCTGGAATGCTTTTTCTTCATAATCCGGGTTTGATGTTAACCGGCCCAGCCGCATCAAATTCATGGCAGCGACTGAATTCCCAGACGGTATCGCCCCATCATAGATCTCTTTATTTCGGTGGATCAGATCGGTCTGACCAGCAGCAGTGAAGAATAAACCCCCTGATTCCTGATCCCAAAAGGCTTCAAGCATGGCCTGGTTCAGACCAAGCGCTCGTTTTAGATATTTTGTTCCAAAATCAGCCTGGTGGATTTCCAGCAATCCCCAGACAAAAAACGCATAATCATCCAAATGGGCTGGCAAACCTGATTCACCACTCCGGAAGCGTTTCAACAGCAATCCATCCTCATCCCTGAGGGTTTTCCATACAAAATCTGCCGCCTTTTTGGCAGCTGTGATATATGACTGATCATTCAGAACTCTCCCCGCAACGGCCAGGGCAGCGATCATCAAACCATTCCAATCGGTCAGGATCTTATCATCCTTCAAAGGATGGATCCGTTTTTCACGGATTTCAAATAAAAGCTGGCGGGAACTCTCCCAGAGTTTCAATATTTCATCTTCGGAGATTTCCTTCTTTTTCGCAAGTTCTTTCAACGGTTCTTTGAGATAAAGCAAGTTGCGCCCGGTGGCAATTTTAGTGGATTCATCTTCAAAATTGCCCTCTTCGGTCATATTAAATAATAGAACAAGAAGGTCTGCACTATCTTTCCCCAGATGGTCTCTGAACTCATTTTTGGTCCAGAGATAGAATAAACCTTCTTCCCCCTCACTGTCAGCGTCCTCCGCCGAAAAGAATCCACCCTCTTGAGAAGTCATATCACGCAATACGTAGGTGAGGATCTCTCGCACGACCTGGGCATATTGCTCTTTCCCGGTAGCCTGATATGCTTCTGCATAAGCCAGTACCAGCATGCCCTGGTCATATAACATCTTTTCGAAATGGGGCAGCCTCCAGGCAGCATCTGTGGAATAGCGGTGGTAGCCGTAGCCAACCTGGTCAAATATCCCACCCAGGCGCATCTTTTGAAGCGTTTTCTCAACTATTTCCAAAGCCCCCGGTTCTTTGCTCTGAAACCAGTAGCGCAGCAAAAAGATCAGATTATGAGGAGAAGGAAATTTCGGAGCAGGATTAAACCCTCCCTGACGGGGATCAAAACGTTCACTTAATTGCTGATAGGCTTTTCTGGCAACCTCTCTGTCAAGCTCACCGCTCTGAGATTGACTGGATCCCTGAATATGATCAGTGATCTGTTCCGCGCTTTGCAGCAATTCATCCCGTTTTTCGCGCCACAATATACTAACTTGCGGGATCAATTCCATCATTCCTGTCTTGCCATAGCGGCCATGTTTGGGAAAATATGTGCCCGCAAAGAATGGTTTTTTCTCAGGGGTCAGGAGTACAGTTAATGGCCATCCCCCTGTTCCGGTCATTGCCTGGGCCACCGCCATGTAAATCTGATCTATATCTGGACGCTCCTCGCGATCCACCTTGATCGGGATGAAATTATCATTGATCAGGTTCGCCACATCTTGATCTTCAAAGGATTCCTTTTCCATGACATGGCACCAATGGCAGGTCGCATAGCCAATGGCCAGAAAGATTGGTTTGTCCTGCTTTTCTGCCTCCTGGAAGGCATCGTCTCCCCAGGGATACCAGTTAACGGGATTAGCTGCATGCTGCAACAGATAAGGGGATTTTTCAAAAACTAGTCGATTAAATGAATCTCCTCCATTTGCAGGGAGTTTTTTCAGTTCTTGAAGGTCAGGAAGAGAATTTAAAATTAGAAGAGTTCCTGATTTGAGCGTTATGTTTGGTTTTATCACTTTTTCCGCCAATAAAATCTTCCATATTCCGCTGAACATCTATCGTCGGGCAAAGTAAATCAATTCTTTCGGGTTATAAGGATCATGCTTTTCCATAGATAAGGGATGCGCCCAACACCGGAAAAACCTATTACTTCAAAGCCATTCTGGTTTAACAATTGGCTTAGTGTTCTACGGCTGAAGAATTTAATATGTCCTCCGGGCCGCAAAGCAGTGAAATGAAAATCCCATTTGTTCAAAACAGAAATGACCAGGTTTTTAATATATCCATGGAAGGGAGTAGACAGGATCAAATACCCTCGTTCATGTAAAACCTCGTTTGCATATCTGATCAGGTGGTGAGGTGTAAACAGGTGTTCAATCACCTCTGTGGAAATAACTGCGTCAAATGGCTGTTCTTTAGCGAGTAAGCGTTCTGGATCATCTCCCACACCATAACAGTAAAACGGGATCTCCTGATAGGCTTTACGTGCAATCTCAACTCCTTTTTTATCAACCTCAACTCCAACAACATCATACCCCGACTTTTTTAATTGTTGGCAAAGAGCGCCATTTCCAGAACCC
>JAGHAU010000166.1 GCA_021161345.1 Anaerolineales bacterium
ACTGTTAGCAGTGCGCCGATGAAAGCTGACATCGGAACGGTGAGATAGCTAAGGGGCGAAGCCGGCCAACCCAGTGTGAGCGAAATGACCGCGCCGAGGCCCGCGCCGGATGCAGCACCGATTAAATAGGGATCAGCCAGGGGATTTTGAAACAATCCCTGATAGGCACAGCCGCTGCCTGCCAATGCTGCTCCGGTCATTATCATCAGGATGGTGCGCGGCAGGCGCAGAGTAAGCAGGATGATCTGATACGTGTGGTTTATATCTGAAGTGGGAGCGGTCCCCCCCAGAGTATTCCAAAGCACTTCAAACGCTTCTTTTGGGGGGATCGCAACGCTGCCCACCCCAATGCTCAAGAGCACCGCAATGATCAGTGCGGCGAAACTAAGCAGGGTGGGGCGGGCAAGTTTGTGCATATTTATTTAAACAGGTCAGGATGGAGTATTTTGGCTAATGCTTCAAGCCCATCCACCTGGCGCGGGCCAATGCGGGCAATCAGGTTGTCATCAAAGGGCAGCACACTCCCGTTTGCTACAGCGGTGAGCGAACCCCACCCGGCACGTTCCGCTACTGATTCAGGTGTTATCCCCCACATTGCGTCACCAAGCAGAATATGATCAGGATCTTCAATCAGTAATTGTTCTAAACTGATCTGCGCCCACTCGAACTCAAGCTTCTCGCCGACATTCTCACCTCCAGCCATTTCAATCATACTGGTATAAAAGGTGTTTGGTCCCGGGGTGTAAGGTTTTGCCGCATCTGTTGCGTCTAATTCGTAATATACTGTGGGCTTTTCTTCCACGCCCTCCAGTATGGTAGATACCGCATCTACCCGGGAGCGCAGCCCACTCACCAATTCTTTTGCTTGATTCTCATGATCGCTGAGCACACCCAATGTTTCAATAGACGCAAAGGTACCTTCCAAATCAGACGGATTTGCCAAATAATAAACAGTCAACCCCATATCTTCTAAGGACTGCACCAATTCAGCTGTGTTGATACCTCCAGCAATAACTAGGTCCGGCTTGAGACTGATGATGGTTTCCAGGTCATATTCCGCGAACCCGCCGCCGATATCGGGCAGAGAGAGCGCAGCTTCTGGATAATCTGAAAAACTATCCCGGGCAACGACCTGATCACCCGCGCCTATGGCGTAGAGCATTTCCGTGATCGGTGGGGAGAGCGTGACGATTTTTTCAGCGGGTTGATCGAGCGTGACCTGTTTATCAAGTCCATCCACGACAGATATTTCTGTGTTAACAGCAACGGCAGCTGGAGTGCAAGCGCTGAAGGCAGCGCTTATGATCAAGCTAGTAGTAGTCAATAATATTAATTTTTTCATTTTTCCTCGTATATATCTAACAAGTATCTCTTGACGCAGGGTTAAATAAGGAACCCCTGCCTGTTGGATGGGGTTCTTTTATGGTTTCTGAATACGCATGCCACCTCCTTGTCCGCGAGGGCGTGGATAGACTGATTCTGGCGGTCGTCCTGGCTTGGAGAATGATCTCCTTACAGTTGCGGGACAGCGCCGGACTTTCCAATGTGGATCACCGGCTTCGCCTTTGCGCCCACCCATCCGGGGGATAGGGCACCAGACCAGCAATTAATATGTAACCGTATTGTACAAATTAAAAAAGCAGTCGTCAAGGGAAACGTATGGGTTTAATCTATATAAGATAGCTGGGTGAACTCAAAGTATGCTATTTTCTTTCACCAAACCCCTTTTTCTACAGTCTCTCCAACGGTTTGTTGACAAACATTAACCGAATCCGTATACTGTATAAAAGTGGTGGAGGTAAGTAAATGAAAAACAAAAAAATCTTTGCTATCATTGTAATATCTGTTGTCATCCTTGTTGGGATATCTATCGGTGGATATTTCCTTCTCATGGATACCATTTTCGCCAAACCGAAGATCTACCTCTATCAACCCAACAAACCACTTGCCATTAATCTTTCCGAAGGTATCCAGTTCATAGTTGAAGGATCATCGAAACGCGGTGTCGCTTATATTGAATTTCAGGAGAACGGCCGTGTCATCGATAGAAAATACCCGCCCGAGGGAGGTGCGGAATCACTTCTTACCCATATATCCTGGATACCAAGAAACGTGGGATTGTATGAACTTTCTCTGATTGCCTACGACCAGGGCGGAATGGCAAGCGATCCAGCGAAAGTCGCCATCGGTGTCATTTCCGATGGGTTAACGGCCGAAGAAGTAAATAGAACTGAAAAAGCTATCGCAGAATCACAACCATCGTGTGTGGTCCTGCCAGTTTCAGGCGGAAGCGGGAGCGGGGAGATCGGTGACGCATCTGAATCTGACGGTGAGTCTATTGACGGCGCTCCAGGTGGCGGTGGAGAGGAGGATGAAGGAGAAGAAGTGTTAGATAATAATGATCATGGATGGGGAGAAGGCATAGAGGATGAAGACCGTCCTCTGGAAAATGATCTACCGCCAGAGATCACCTCCTTTGATATTAGGATAGAACGAATCAATAATAATGTGAATTTCTCGATCTTCGTTGCTGCCGAGGATGATCATGGCGTGAACGAGATCTATTTTGGGGCTTTTTCAAACGCATTTGAGAACGGCCGTATTGAAGTGTATCAGGACTGTGGAGGAGTTTCTCCCTGTAATTTTTCGAAGAATATGATGTTGAAAGGTGATGCCAGTTATGATATCGCTGCCGCGGCAGTGGATACCATCGGGCAAAATTCAGCTGTTTCCTATCAACACTTTACCGTGGGATCGGACCCCAACGAACCACCCGCTATCGCGATTGAATCTCCCGGGGAAGAGATCATCCCGATAGATTTTTATGGTTTGATCCTAATGGAAAATGGGGTTTTCCAGATGCAGCCCTTCTTCGGCGCTGAATGGTTGGGAGGAGAAGATGGCGGCATAGATGAGTCGGAAGACGTATGCACACCCTCCGCGTTTGATGAGATCAGAATTGAAGTGGATCAGGAATATGGCGGCAGCCAGATACCTTTTGCCCACGTCCATTGTTATTACCCCTGCAATTTACAATCTGCTGCTGAAGATCCTTTCCTCTGCGTTCAGCTCGAAGAAATCGGGCTCATGTGCAGATCAGGTAGCAGGGCGTTATGCCCGGCCAGGTTGGTTTATACCACTGAACAATCTTATCAGGATCATCCTACAATTGAGATGTACGGGGAAAATCTCTCTCCTGAGGATACGCTTTGCGGTCGGGGGTCTGTCACCCTCATCCCGGTAGCAATAGTTGAAGGAGAAGTGGTTGAAACTGGTGCAGCGTATCAATTTGAAACCCTGCCCTGCCCACCACCAACTCCAGATTTTTGGCAACTCCGAACAACAAGAACTTGCCATGCTGATGATTGGTGCCTGATCGGCGATATCGGGCGGAGGCCCCGTTACGATGAATCATTTGAACATCTGTCCATTGATCATTACGTAGCCATTGAAAGGATCACTCTTGAGGATCATTACGAGGAAAATGAAATAATCATCAGTGCAGAAAACCCATATTATTATCACGAAAACCCGCTGTGGTACGCAACTTATGATATCGAGATTTACTCAGTTTCCCCGGGGGATATCAGGTCTTTTTCCAAACGGATTAACATTCGAGTAGGCTCACGCGATCATTCTCCTGAAAGGGAATCTAATGATTGGCAGGAAAGCAGGTGATATTATGAATAAAAATCTTCTTCTGATCTTTTTTATTGTTTCGCTCTGTTTCACATCCTGTGACACAGTCTCTATATCAATAAAACAGCCCGACGTAGGCGGCGGAGCATCTAAAAGCATTGTACTTGTCTATCCCCATGATGGACAGCACCTATCTGTTGGCGAAATGGCAGATGTGCAGTCGCAGGTTTCCAATGCGGCCAGTGCCTTATCTGTAGCACTCATGGTTAATGATGCCACTTATCGAATAGATGATTTCATGGAATCATTTACAACCGCGGATGTCTATCAACCCTGGACGCCAAAGGCACCTGGAGTATATACACTGCAGACCATGCTGGACCACGGCGGAATAACATCCAGCATTATCATGGTTTATGTGGATGCAGCGGAAGAAGAACCTGACGAGGAACTACCTGCTGAAGAGCCGGTCGAATGCCCTGAACCGGTTGCAGAAGTTATCAGCTACGGTAACTGCCGCTCGGGTCCCGGCACTGCTTACAACCTGGTCACTACTGTTAAACCCGGCCAGATATTCCCGATTACCGCTGTCAGCGGGAGTGGAAATTGGTGGGAGATCGAATACAATGACAGCGGAGATACCTGTTGGATATGGGATAAACTGGCTGAGATCTGCGGTGATACCGATGATGTGCCCAAAGTACTCGGAAAAGAGAAGGACACAGTAGAAGAACCTCCCCCGGAAGAAGAAACCCCTGAACCGGAAGGCCCCACAATTCCAACAAAAGACGGGCCAACAACAAGTTAGCCGCGAAATTCAAAACTATTGAAATATGTACCTGCTTATCACCGGGACTATTTTAGGGGTTTGACAGATATTGTGTCATGCTGAGCAAGGCGAAGCATCCCGGCTTGGCAAGCATGATACTTTGGCTGGGATTTCACCACTACTCGAGAAATGTCATGCTGAGCACAGCGAAGCATCTTGGCTGTTAACCCTTATTTTTTCTTAAGAACAAAGAGGATGGCTTTACAGCCATCCTCTTTGGTGTTCATCTCATTTAGAGAGTTTATTCCACAAGGATAGATGTGCCGGGCCATTCCGCATAGGCCTCTAAGTAATCCAGCACTTCTACCACGGTTAACTCAAACCATTCTTCTTTTACATGATCATACAGGTACATGCTGAGAGCATCCGCTTTCACACCACTTGTTACCGGATAACTCAGCTTGAGTGTGGCTCCTGCCGGGACATTGTCCAGGACGACCTTGTCGGGATCCATCAGTACCACAGTCATACCTTTCAGCATGTTGGTTCCGTCGGGCATATCAAATGGTATGGTTTCCTCGGATTCCTCAGATAGAGACACCCAGTGGTCGCATAGGCCGCAGAATTCAGCCTGTGAACCATCTGGTAGTTCGAGCGTTACGCACTCGGTGCTGCAGGACAGTTGTACCAGCTGGCCGCCGGTGACTGGGAT
>JAGHAU010000048.1 GCA_021161345.1 Anaerolineales bacterium
CGGGAGTTCCTCTTCCATTATTCGGTAAACAGATGGTCTATGATGGCAAAACAGGAAATCCCTATCACAACCCGGTTACTGTGGGTGTGATGAACATCCTTAAACTGCACCACCTGGTTGAGGACAAAGTCCACGCCCGATCCACAGGTCCTTACAGTTTGGTTTCCCAGCAGCCGCTGGGTGGTAAGGCCCAATTTGGCGGTCAGCGATTTGGTGAGATGGAGGTCTGGGCTCTGGAAGCTTACGGCGCCGCTCACACACTGCAGGAAATGCTAACTGTGAAATCCGATGATGTAGTGGGTAGGGTGCAGGCCTATGAAGCGATCGTGAAAGGTGAACCAATTGAGGATATTGGCATCCCGGCTTCTTTCCGGGTGCTGGTGAAAGAAATGCAGAGCCTTGGTCTGGCTATTGAAGCAGTCACCGAAGAAGGCGAAATAATTAGTTTTGGTAAGGAAGACAGCAGGGCGCAAATACCGCGCATGAGTACAGGATTGCTGGGATTGGGAAACCGCTAAAACCGTTTCCCTTCTCTCGGGATCGCCAGGATATTTGAGATGGACTGGCTTGACGCTTCACTAACGGCGTGCTAAAATTCTAAGTCGTTGCCTCAATATATAAGAGGCCAAAACGATTGATTGAATAAGGGTTTTTGAGCGATCCAAGGCCATCTAGCAAAATCGATGGCCTTGATATTTGAAAAGTGATCAGGATTAGGTACGGAGGCTAATGTGCCAACTATTAATCAATTAGTCCGCAAAGGACGCACAGATAAGAAAACCAAGATGAAAGCCCCTGCGCTGCGTTATACATTTAACTCTATGAAACAGCGTAGAATTTGGCAGGACAAAGGGGCTCCCCAGAAACGTGGGGTATGCACCATTGTTAGAACCATGACACCTAAAAAACCGAACTCGGCTCTTCGCAAAATTGCCCGTGTACGGTTGACCAATGGTATCGAGGTTACTGCCTATATTCCTGGTGAGGGTCATGGTCTTCAGGAGCACTCTGTTGTTCTAGTCCGCGGTGGACGTGTGAAAGATTTGCCTGGTGTCCGCTACCACATTATTCGCGGTGTGCTGGACTCCAGCGGTGTGGACGACCGCAAACAGAGTCGATCCAAATATGGAACCAAGGCCCCCTAAGCTTTTTGTGTCCTTATTAAGATCTTTTATAACTTGACGGAGAAAACAGATGAGACGGAAAAAAGCTGACAGGAGAAAGATTGACCCGGATGTACGTTACAACAATGTAAAAGTACAGACCTTCATCAATCATGTCCTGAAAAAAGGAAAAAAGAACGTTGCAGCAAGCCTGGTTTATGGCGCATTTGACATCATGGCTGAAAAAACCGGAAAAGACCCGGTTGAATTATTTGAACAGGCCATCCAGAATGCATCCCCGCGGATGGAAGTCCGCCCCCGCCGGATCGGCGGTGCGACATACCAGATCCCAATGGAAGTTCCGACCCACCGCCAGTTCACACTGGCCACCCGCTGGCTTCTGGAAGCAGCCCGGGCACGGAAAGGACAACCATTTGACCAGTGCCTGGCTGATGAGTTTCTGAGTTCAGTTAATAATGAAGGCCTAGCAATCCGCAAGCGGGAAGAAGCCCACAGAATGGCAAAAGCCAACCGGGCGTTCTCTCATTTTCGAGTATAGGTTTTGTAGGTAGATTTAGGGAAGTATGGCAAGAAAATACGCTTTAGAGCAGTTCCGAAATATAGGTATCATTGCCCACATCGACGCGGGGAAGACTACCACGACCGAGCGGATTCTCTTTTACACCGGGAAAACGCATAAGATTGGTTCTGTCGATGATGGGACAACGGTTACCGACTGGATGGACCAGGAGCGAGAACGAGGTATCACCATCGTTTCTGCTGCTGTATCTGCTGTTTGGAAGCGTCATTTAATAAACGTTATCGATACTCCTGGTCATATCGACTTTACAGCAGAAGTTCAGCGATCCCTTCGTGTACTTGACGGAGGGGTTGTTGTTTTTGACGCGGTACAGGGAGTAGAACCTCAGAGCGAAACCGTTTGGAGACAAGCGGACCTCTATAAAGTACCCCGCATTTGTTTTGTCAACAAGATGGACCGCGTTGGTGCTGCCTTTGAGCGCACGGTAGAAATGATCCATGAGCGCCTGGGAGCCAACGTAATTGCGATTCAGGTTGCCATTGGCGAAGAAGACCAATTCAAAGGTGTGGTAGACCTAATAACCCGGAAGGCGTTTATCTGGGAAGATCATGAAGGTACCGCTCCGGTAGAAATGGAAATACCGGAAGATCTGAAAGAACAGGTGGAAAGCGCCCGCACTGCGATGGTGGAGGTAATTGCCGAAACCGATGAAGTTCTTACCAATAAATTCCTTGAAGAACAAGAGATCAGCGAAGAAGAGTTGAAATCAGCTCTTCGGGCTGCTGTGATCTCAAACGAATTGACGCCAGTATTATGCGGCAGTTCATTGATCAGCACCGGTGTACAGCCTTTATTGGATGCTGTTATTGATTACCTGCCTTCACCACTGGATATTCCACCAGTTGAAGGCAACGATCCAAAAACCGGAGAGATCCTCATCCGCAAACCGGATGATAGTGAACCGCTCAGTGGACTGGTATTTAAGATTGTCACCGATCCATATGTTGGACGACTGGCTTATATCCGGATCTACTCCGGCGAGATAGAACAGGGTACAACGGTATCCAATTCCAGCAAAGGCAAACGTGAACGCATCGGAAGATTGATCCGCATGTACGCCGACCGCAGAGAGGACATCACCAAAGCCGGGGCAGGAGATATCGCCGCCGTGCTTGGATTAAAGAACAGCTTTACTGGCGATACACTGTGCGAGATCGGATCCCCGATCATCCTGGAAAATATTTCTTTCCCAGATCCGGTGATCATGGTTGCTATTGAGCCAAAAACCACAGCGGACCAGGACAAATTGGCCACCGCGCTTCAGAAATTATCTGAAGAGGACCCCACATTCCAGGTCCGGGTGGATGGAGATACTGGCCAAACTTTGATCTCAGGCATGGGCGAACTGCACCTGGAGGTGCTGGTTGACCGCATGCTGCGTGAATTCAAAGTACAGGCTCGGGTCGGACGACCGCGGGTAGCGTATAAAGAATCCATTACCAGACCAGTTGAAAAAGTTGATTACCGCCATGTAAAACAGTCAGGTGGTCACGGCCAGTTCGGTCATGTAGTATTGAATTTAGAGCCAGCTAAAGCTGGCAGTGGGATCGTATTTGAGGAAGTGATCCGGGGCGGCTCAATTCCCCGCGAATATATTCCGGCGGTCCAGAAAGGTGTGATGGCTGCCGCAGAATCAGGTGTTATTGCTGGTTACCCTGTAACTGATATAAAAGTTACTTTGGTAGATGGCTCATTCCATGACGTGGATTCCAGCGATCTGGCATTCAAAATGGCTGGGTCGATGGCCTTTCGGCAGGGAGTCCAAAAAGGAAGACCGGTTCTGCAGGAACCAATCATGAAAGTGGAAGTAATCATTCCGGAAGATTTTCTGGGTGATATAATTGGTCAAATAAATTCCCGCCGGGGAGATGTGCAGGGCATGGATGCCCACCCCGGAGGTACCCAGGGAATTCGCGCCATGGTTCCGCTAGCTGAAATGTTCGGCTATACTACAGAACTGCGATCTGCAACCAAAGGGCGGGGCGCTTTTACAATGGAGTTTGACCATTATTCAAAAGTATCCGAGGAATTATCGAAGAAGATTGTTGGTGGAGAATAGAATCCTTACTGAAATTAGCCTAGACAAGATAGTTATTATTTAGGTCAGGAGAAGAATTATGGCGAAAGAACATTATGAACGAACGAAACCGCACGTGAATGTGGGCACTATGGGCCACATTGACCACGGGAAGACAACCTTAACAGCGGCTATCACCAAAGTAGCGGCATTGCAGGGTTATGGTGACTTCATGGCGTTTGATCAGATCGATAAAGCGCCGGAAGAGAAAGAGCGCGGGATCACGATCAGTATTTCCCATGTGGAATACGAGACCGAGGCCC
>JAGHAU010000117.1 GCA_021161345.1 Anaerolineales bacterium
ATTTCGCACAGTTAAAGGTGGTAAACAGAAGCTTTTTCAATTGTTTGCTGTAAGCGCCGGGTTTCAAAATGTCTCTTTTTTTGCATAGAGTTCAACTTTTTTTGATTGGGTGTATTTTTAATAAAACGACACCAATATATTTTAAGTGATCCCGGCACATTGCCTTCTTTCAAAAAGTCATCCAGAGATATAAATGCCCGTTATATCTTTTGATATGTTGATATAGTCACACCATTAAATGCCGCTCTGACGTCTTTAACAAACTTAAACTTATCCTCTTTTATCAAACTCTCCAAGCCGCCATTTGCTATATAGCCTTTGAAATTAAGATAATGCTCCCCTCCCGCCATTCGTTCAATAAAATCTATGCCCATTTTGCCAAGTTTTGTAGTTTTCTCATCGAAAGAAAAATCAATGATAAGAATATTCCCTCCTTCCTTGATAAGCCGATGTGCCTCTGCTATCAATTTTTCCTGAGTCTCTCTATCTTTTTCGTGAATTGCAAAACTGATGATCACAATATCAAATGACGCATCATCAAAATTGGTTTCTGTAGCATCCTCATTATAAATTTTTATCGGGTACCCACCCTTTTCGGCTACCCTCAACATCTCTTTTGAAAGATCAAGGCAATGAAGATTCTTGAATCCGTTTTTTGAGAGCAATTTAAGCTGATTCCCCGTACCGCAACACAAGTCTAAAATCGAGCTATCTTTGTGTTGCGAAAGCTCATCCATCACAGCTAACCTGATGGGATTAAGAGCTAAGTAAAGAACAGGATCATAAATAGTTGCTGAGAAATTATAGTCTTCTTTCATATGTTAAATTCTCCATCGTTTTGGTGAAAAAATGATTTCTGTTGCCCATCACTACGCAAACGGTATCCCAGACGAGAGTGCGGCTGTAAACCCGCTGAGAAATAGAATGGCAATGCCCAACACAATATTGACCATGAGTAAACTGGCCTTTAGCTTTTCCTGGGATGGCGTAGATGCTCCCTTTTTACGCCCCATTCTGTATGGCAAGTATGTTCTCAATCGAGATCTGATCGAATAGCCACACAGCTTTCGATAGGCGTCTCTCGGATTACTGCCGTGTATTTACACACGAAAATGGGAGATACACAAACAAGGCAATTCCACTCCACTATTTCTATTTTTCGATGTGTATGATAGCATCCTTCGGTAAAGCCAATCCAGCCTCCACTTCAATAGCCTTTATGATGCCCACTGGCACAGGGCATGCAGAATGGGCACAGTATTCCTGCCCCTTACGGATGATAGATGGCACCCCCTGTCGGTATGATATCTCCTCCCAGGGGTTCACCTCAGATATGTTTTTAGCTAAATTTTGAATATCAGGGCAGTCACTCTCTATCTTGAGTAATATTTGTTGATCTTCTCTTATTGTGGTTGTAACATCTGTGACGAAACCACAGATACCAGAATAGATGTGCGCTTTTGCCATGAATTTTTCCTTATCAGGATGCATTAATAAAATATTTACCATCTTAAGTCCTACTTTACTTCATGTCAATGGATGAACATAAAGACAATTAAGACGTTGCAGTTTGTAACCCATTCGATTCTCGCGGTTGTGTAAAGAAAAGTGTGTAAATTGTCATTTGAAATTGAAAAGGGGACTGTTTGTGCAGGAATTACTGGGGCATAAAAGCGTCAAGACAATGATGATTTATACCCACGTTCTTAACAAGTGAGACCATCAAAAATCAGAAATTAGAGTAGGATATGCCTAGAGTGTAATGTGATACATAGTGGCATGTAACAGACTATATGTAGTTTCACTTAGTAGTTGGTTATTACTTGTAGCTAGTAGTAAATAAGCTGTCCAGGGATACTGGGTATATCGTTTTCTTCCCGGTGCAATGATATAATTTAAACTTATTAAAGAGTTGTAATAACAGGTGGTTATGAACCATTCTTCCAAGAATTCTTCCAGTAAAAAATCTACTCTCATCAAGCTGCTCATTTACATCCTGGTAATCGGAAGTTTCTTGACTCTACCATTGAATGTCCAGGCAGGCGTATCTACTCAAGATACTTCAGAAAATTTATATCGAATACGGTCTGGTCAGACTGGAGCTACCCAGAAATCTCCAGTAACCAGGGGCGACTTAATTGGAAAGCTGAGACCTCCTTTCTCTCCAGCTCCGAGTGTAACAGTTAGCACTGGGGGTGTTTTGCTGGGAGAGAATTTTAATATTACAGCCACCTTTGAGAATAACGGGACTGCATCGGGGTATGGCCCGACGGGGTATGGCCCCTTCATTGATCTTTATCTCCCACACAAGGGTGCAGATGGTGTGTATCCTACAGAATCAACCTATGACGGCATCAGCCCCGCTTCAGGTCCGAATTACACCGCCACCCTTCCGGATGGAGAGGTGCTTAATGTTATTACCCAAACTTTTCCTGATGATGGAGGAGGTACGGGTTGTGTCAACCATCCCTGGGGTTTAGATACCGCAGGCTTTTTTCTGTCAGTCTGCGGAACTGCAGGGGATCAGCTGGTTTCCATTGAATTACCCTATGGCTCCTATACTCCTGCTCAACCAACCCTCACTGTAACCATACCTGCCCGATTAAGTGAATATGCAAATCCTGGAACCCCCCTGACCATTCGTGGAAGGGGTGGTTTTAAATATGGTGCAACACCAGCAGTTGACTGGTGCTGCACTGTGCCTATCGATACAACGATCGTGTCAGACACGGGAGCACCAGCCACATGGGTGCCCTTCTCGAGTGTTAATCCTTCGGTGATATCATTCTCAAAAAGCACCAGCGCGGGCGAGGTTGCTACCGGCCCCAACAGTCCGGCAACATTTACAATCTCTGTGGATCTGGCGCCCAATCAAATATTCTATGATATTGATATCAGTGATATTGTGCCCAATAATTTAGTTTATCTGGGAGGGTTATCCACCTCACCGGCTGCAGACACGATCTCCCAGCCCGCAGTTGATGGCTTGCCCCATAATGGGGACAGCATCAGTTTGCATTGGGATGGTCCGATAGACAGCAGTGTGTGCAGCGCGATCTCGGCTTCTTTCGATTACTATATACCGGAATTTGATGCTGATGGGTTTGATATCGCTCCTGATATTACACAAAATCAAGCCGCCCTGGACCAGATTTGGTGGAGCCCAGCAGATGGAGCTTCGGATCAGGAACTGAGCAGCAGTGTTGGTGTTGGTACAGCAACCACAAGTGATCAGCCACTGACCCTTGCCAAAGCTAGTACGATAGTAATAAATAATGGTCCCTCAGGATATACTCCGGAAGATGTGATTCAGTATTCGTTATCCTTTCAAATCTCTGATTATTTTGGATTCGACAATCTTAGCCTTGAGGATATTTTGCCTGATGGGCAGCATTATTATACTGATGGTACCTATCAACCATCCCTCAGCATCACCCGCGATGGGTCCACGATTAGTTATTCATTTGACGCTGACAACATTACAGTGGATTGCAATTATACCGGCGCACCAGGTTCCGAATGCGATCTTGCTAGCAGCACTGGCTCACCCGGTCAGACCACAGTTACCTTTGATATTGATCAGGAATTGACCGACCAGCTCGCAAACAGTCAGGTACTTGGAGATCTGGTGAATGATGCAGGTCCCACAGTAAATTTGACAGTCACTGGAACGGTTTTATTTTATGCAGAAATGCTGGATAAGTATACAGATATCTTTGCTTCTCCAGACAATTATGTCAAAATGGGGGATTCTCAGAATAATTCTGCTGTGATTACGGGTGACCAGGTGAATCCTGCTACCTGCAATCCTGGCCCCTGCACAGTAACAGCAACAGTATCTGGAAATTCTGCCAGCAACACAGTGAATGTTGGCTCTGGTGCGCTAGATAAAGCAATCGTCGCGGTGAATGGTGCCTACTGCGCAGGAGGTAATCCCTGTAGCGACGTGAACATTGCCGCGGGAGATACAGTAACTTACCGCATTCTTTATGATTTATTAACAGGGGATTATTCTGATCTATCCTTTACGGATTTTCTGCCATTGCCAATTTTCTACGCAGAAGATCCTAACGTTGATGGCAGCTCTCTCACTTCCTGGCCGCAGGACCTGGTAAATGCCATTCCGGATCCGGGAACCTGGATCCTGGGACCCAATGATGACCGGGGGCATTTGCCCTCCAATGTCAGCATTTCACCCCACACTGCAAACAACTCGGTCATTTTTGAATTTGGTGATTTTGACGATACAGACAATCTTCCCAAAAGCATCGAGCTGCACTTCACCGTTCGGGTGACTGATGAACAG
This sequence comes from Anaerolineales bacterium, assembly GCA_021161345.1. Taxonomy (GTDB): domain Bacteria; phylum Chloroflexota; class Anaerolineae; order Anaerolineales; family UBA11858; genus B10-G9. The sequence goes on from JAGHAU010000117.1 coordinate 4,307, forward strand.
TTTGGGGATGGGTTGAGGATGCGCAACAGCGTTTTACAGCAGGATTCTAACAGCCCGGGTGTGACATCAACTTCTAATAATAATGTAGATCTGACCCTGACTGAACCTGTCCTGGTTGGCGACAAGTCAGTAGTTTCGACTGACCATGCGGGCATAGACCCGGATCCGACAATTGAAGCACCCATCATTTTTCTTGATCCTGGTGATACAGTAAACCCACCCTGGAATACAGGATCCCCGATTAATTCAACTTACCTGGATGCCAACAGTTTGAATAGCGGCATTGATGGAATTGATGGTGGCGATCTGGTGAAATTTGCCTTGATCATTGAGAATACCGGTTCCGGAATTAATGGAGCTTATGATATTGCCTTACGTGATCATCTTCCCCCAGGATATTTGCTCCCTGGATCTGGTCTGGGAGGTTTTAACCTGCAGATTTATCGGGGAGATGGGCTAGCCTTGGATGACGGCACGGGATCTGGTTTGGAATTTCTTGGATCCAATAATAATGCGACAGACTTTTTCGACAATGGTATCAGGCTGCGGGACCCTGAGGATAACCCAGCTTTCGCTCCAGGTGATCCTGAATATGGTCAAGGATTGTGCCAGGCTCATGAAGCCGCAAGTGGCAAGAACGTGATTATCTTGACTTATGATCTATTGGTGGATCCTGATGTTTCTCCTGGTAGTGTTCTCCAAAATGATGGTGAGATCATTTCCTATTCAGGAGAAGAGGGGGGAGAGAATTATATTCCAGAGCCCGGGGACGGTTCGACCGACAGCACTGTTGCTGTTCACGAATTAGATAAACAGCGAACTGGCACGGAGCTGGACGTTACCAACAATGATGACGACCAGGTGGTTATTGGGGAAGAGATTTATTACGAACTGATTGTCACTTTCCCTGAAGGGATCAGCCCATCAATGGTGAATAATAGACAGTCTGGACAGCGGTTTGGGATTTGTAAGTCAGGACAGTTTTGTGATCTCAAATGAGGATACAGGGGCAGGTGATGCTGATGGTGGCATATCCTTCACGGGCAGTGAGGTGCCAGTGATCACGGATAGCGGGAGGACAATCACCTGGAATCTTGGTGACGTCTCGAATACCAATGACGACAATAGCGTGGCGGAAACCCTGACTTTCACTTATACAGTCCTTACATTAAATGTAACTGGCAACCAGCACAATACGCCTCTTAATAACTCAGTGGAAATTACCTGGGATACTATGGATGCAGATGGAAATACCGTGACTGGAATGGGAGGCCCTGAAAGCGCCACAGATGTGATAGTTGTCGAGCCCCAGATCGATGTTACCAAGACTGTAGTGGTTGGAGGTTCAGGAACCAGCGGCGATGCGGGGGACAGCGTAGTATATACCATCCAGCTTACCGCAGATGCAACCCGACCAACGGCATACGAAGCGGTTTTGTATGATTTCCTTTCCTCTGACCTTGATTTTTCTAGCGGATCATATGGGATAACAAGCGTTGTAGATCCCGTAGGTGGATTGGTGATAAGTGATTTTGAAATTACATCACCACCAAATAATGAATTGAGGTTAGTTAGTCCACCGATTGACATGGTACCAGGCAGACAGATCACCATTACTCTGAGTGGGGAGTTGGAGGAGACTGTTTATACCGGCCAGAACTTGATTAATGATGCTGTAGCCACCTGGACCAGCCGGACTGGAGATGTAAACTCTGGAGCTGAATACGGCGAACGAACCGGCCAGGATGGTGCAGGAGGATTAAACAATTATGTAAGTACCGGGAGCGTCACGATCGATATCGTCGATCCTGAACCCCAGAAACTGATCGTCACCACCTCAGAAGCCCATACCGGGACCATAGGTGACCCCCGTCTGGTGATCGGAGAAATCATCCGCTACCGCTTGGAAGTTCGCCTTGCAGAAGGAACCACCAATGACCTGATATTACGGGATAACCTTCTGCCCGGGATGATCTTTATCAATGATGGCACAGCAAAAGTTATTTTTGTTTCAACATCTGGTATAGATATTGACTCACAAGATTCAGCGGTTCCGGATGTAGTATCCGGAATTGATGATCCGACGGCTTTTAGAGATGATTCAATCCCTCTTGTTAATATCGTGCCCGTGTATGTTCTTCCAGACGGTAACATCTCGAGCTCCCTGGATGGAAATAATGACACATAATTCCGGTTCGTATGTTTATTTTAAATTAGGTGATGTCTTTAATAG
>JAGHAU010000002.1 GCA_021161345.1 Anaerolineales bacterium
CAATATATATTAATATGATTTATGTCATATTAATATATTATTCGGGTAGTTTAGACGAAGAACTGTCCTATTATATCAATAATTATCTATCCGGATAACAGATAATTATATTTGTTTCTTTCAATGTTATTGGTCGAGGTTCAAGAATGTTTCGATGGTTGCAGAACTACCCTCATTTTCTAGAAATTGTCTATGATCTGCTTGAAGTAAGTTTACATCCCCTCAAAAGATGGTTTAAACCCGGCAGCCACAGCGAGCCTTTTATCATCGCGATCGAAAAGCTTGGCAAGGAGACAGTATTCGGCTGCCAGATGTGCGGGCAGTGCATATTGCACAGCACCGGGATGACCTGTCCGATGAACTGTCCCAAACAGTTGCGTAATGGCCCTTGTGGCGGAGTTAGAGAGAACGGGCATTGTGAAGTGAAACCCGAGATGAAATGTGTTTGGGTGGAAGCTTATCAACGGTCATTAAAGATGCCGAAATACGGCTATCAATTTGCCTCGCTTCAGCCACCTGTGAACAACCAATTAAAGGGAACTTCTTCCTGGATCAACATGTTCCACGGAATCGATACTGATCTCCCTCCTGGATGGACCAACACCAAAGATATCCCCGTGAAATGGGTCAAGGAAGATTTTTATGCCAATGGAGACTAAAGTCCCCTGCAGTCGATTGGAATCAGTTCTTCGGGAAGGGCATTTTGCTGTTACTGCAGAGCTAAATCCTCCTGACAGCGCAGACCCGGAGGATGTTTATAAGGCTGCCGGAATCCTGGCAAATGTTTGTGACGGCATTAATGCCGTAGATGCCTCCGGAGCGAACTGCCATATCTCCAGCGTGGCTATATGCGCCCTCTTAACCAGGGCTGGGTATGAACCTGTTTATCAAGTTACCTGCAGAGATCGAAACCGGATAGCCATCCAGGGCGATATACTGGGAGCGGCCGCCATGGGCGTGCCGAACATGTTATGCTTGACCGGAGACGATGTCACCGCGGGAGACCAACCCGAAGCCAAACGTGTATTTGATTTCGATTCCATCCAGCTCTTACGTACTGCCCGAACCATGCGGGATGAGGCCACCTTCCTCAGCGGCCGTAAGATCACCTCGCCGCCCTGTTTCTTTCTAGGTGCGGCAGCTAACCCTTTTGTGCCGCCATATGATTGGCGCCCCCAGAGATTGGCCAAAAAGATCGCTGCTGGGGCCCAGTTCATCCAAACCCAATATTGTTTTGATCTCCCCCGATTTAAGGAATATATGACTCAGGTCCGCGATCTAGGCTTGGACAAACAAGCCTTTATCCTGGCTGGTGTAGGTCCGCTAAAATCTGCTGGCGCGGCAGAATTCATGAGGACAAAAGTTCCTGGTGTTGTCATACCAGATCAATATGTCGATCGGCTCAAAAAGACTCCCAAAGAAAAACAGCAAGAAGAGGGAAAGAAGATCTGTATCGAACTTATAGAACAGATCCGGGAGATCGATGGTGTCGCCGGGATTCACATCATGGCTTACAGGCAGGAAGAATTGGTAGCGGAGATTGTTGAGCAGGCAGGACTGATGCCTCGCCCCACCTCCAATGATCAAAACAAAGAATAAGAATGAGAAATCTATTTGAAATTTCTGGTTTGAATGTCTATCTCCAGATCGTGGTTACGATCATATCCATTGCGGTTCATTTGCTGTCCACCAGGAATAAGGAACACCGGGAAAATACAGTAGAGATCATCGCCATTTATACCTTCGGCCTGGCAGGCTGGTTCTCGATCATGAGCGGACTGTTTGGGCATATCATCTACGCGAACCAGGTAGCGGCAGGGATTGGCTGGCCTTTGAACAGCGGTTTCCAGATGGAGCTGGGTTTTGCCTCCATTGGGATTGGGTTGATCGGCTTCCTGAGTTTCTGGGTGCGGTCCTTCTGGTTGCCCTTCATCATTGCCAAGACCTCCTTCATGTGGGGCGCGGGCCTGACCCATATCCTCCATATGATCCAGCTTGGCAACTTTTCCCCCAGTAATACCGGGGCAATCGTTTACTGGGACTTTTTACTGCCGATCTTTTTGATCGTTTTATATATTCTTTATCAGCGGGGTCAAAAGAATAACAAAAAGACGCCCAGATGAGCGTCTTTTTTGAGTCCCGGGTAACGGATATATTCCAAACCATACTCTTTCCAAAATTTTGGGAAAATAAGTCACCGATGTGGTTTATTAACAATGATCCTGTTTGAATAGGGTGAAAGCATCAAGGAATACTAGTGTTACTAATTACGGACTTCCCAATTTTCAAATTGTTTTCCTATCTGCACTTTATACATCAACCATTGATCCCACGTAGGATAAACAATACCCCAAACACCAACGGTAGCCATACGCCAATCTGGTAACGATAGCGATCAATGGTACTTTTAATCCAGCCCAGCTTCTCCTCTGCCCGCTGCGGGAAAAGGTACGCGATCCCCACCGGTACCAGCACCCCCGAACAAAACACCAGCGCAACCAGCAGCACAGTCACGATCTTTTGCAACAGGAACAGGCTGCTCACCATCACTACAGAAATCCCTGATAAAAAGAACGCTAAATTCTTGAAATTGATCACCCCAATCGCCAGCCCCAGCCCGAAAGCTTTGATCATGTTGAATTTGTCAATAAACTGAAATATGCGCGGCGGCTCCTCGTTTTCCTGCGGTCCTTTTCGCCAGTTGCGCACCACTAAAAACAGCAGAAGAAGTCCCAGGCAGATGAATAAAATCGGTAAATACTGATTTGGTTCGTCATTGCCATGTTCGCTTGCACGAAAGCCCTGCATCACTACCCAGACGCCAATCAGCGTGTAAGAGAGTGTATACCCGGCAGCATAGCCCAGCCCCACTTGCCTGCCGCGCTCCGAGAGTAGGAACAAAATTACAATTGTGATCAAGCCAACCGACACAATCCCCCCCGAAGCCAGAACGATCGCCTGAAGCAGCATCGGCAGCAACATTTCGTTTAGTCCAATATTTCTATATAACCGGCATCGCCATTCACGCGAATGCGCTGCCCGGTTTGGATTAGCTTTGTGGCATCGGGCACGCTCACCACCGCCGGGATGCCGTATTCACGCGCCACCACCGAGCCATGTGTCATCAACCCCCCAACTTCCAATACAACACCCGCCGCATTGATGAATAACGGAGTCCAGGCCGGGTCGGTGCTGGGAGCGACGAGAATCTCGCCCGGGTTGAGAGTTTCGCTCGCCGGGTCCATCACAATTTTTGCCAGACCTTCCACAACGCCCGCAGAAACCGGGCTGCCAGGAATCGCATCCTCTGGCATGTTCTCCATTGAGTGCACCGCCTTGATGATCTCACCATTGCTGGTGATCACACGCGGCGGGGTCAGCTTGGCATAGTAGGCATAATCCATTTTGCGCTGCTCAATTCTGGTGCGGATTTCAGTCTCTGATTTTTCCAGCGCTTCAATCGCTTCAGCTAATGTCAAATACCAGATATCTTCCACATCTTCAATACGCCCCTGTTTCTTAAACTCGGTGGCAACATCCTGCATTGTCACACGCAAATTCTGGAAAAATTGCACCAGCATGAATTTGGGATGTTCACGGATCGGCATATAGGAGCGAAAAACGGTCAATAAACGACGCACCACCCTGGCACGTAACCAGCCCATCGGCGCCGCACGTGCCGTCTCGATCAGGCGCGGAATTGCATCATTAGCTTTTTCAATTAGGCCTGCGTAATGTTTACGGTGACTGCCCGGCTCGGGATTGCACAGGTTTCCACGCATCACCAATAAGAGCAGGGTCGGGTCGTCCAACCAACGGATCCTGCCCACATCAATTTCTCCCGGGCCGCGTAAACCATAGGTCTGCAAAAACTCATCCAGCGCAGCCAGGAAAAGTTCACTGCCAGGAGTCTGTTGGATACGAGACAACAGACTGGCGGTATCATTATCTTCAAAGGCTGCAACAATCGCCTCATTTTCTCGCGCAATATCTGCCAGGTCGCCCACCTTCTGATCCATCTCCGTGGTTACGTTTCCTTCCAAGCCACTTTGAATCGCAGCCAGATCGGCTGGGTCTGCATCTTTCTCTAACAGCTTTTTCAGTAATGTAGAAGTCGACATAATCATAATGATCAACGGTAATATCTGGAATACCTCTATGGAAAATACAGTCTGGATATGTTCATATACCGCATTTACGCGGGTTTGCAGATCATTGGACACCCTGGTGGCCTTGGTACGTTCTATTGCCCTCTGGACATAGGTATTCATCTCTTCCAGTACGGGCTCTGTCGGCAAAAACCACAAACGCATAACTGCCTCTCTCGCTAGTGGTCCCATCAAGTGCAGCACATTGTGTAGCTTCGCTTTATCCAACACTCTGGCTTTATTTTTCGCAAAGGTATCACGGCTGATAAATTCACCCATCGCCAGCCCCACCAGATCATCGATCATCACCAGCCCTTTCGGAATGAACTTGCTGCCAAGACGAGTATAGATCATGGCTGACATATCAGCATAAAAACGCCCACCTGCACTGGTAATATAGGGGTTCTCTCCAACCAGGGGGTTCTCTCTCCCAAAAGGAACCATAACCCGCCAGACAGAAATCCCCATTGGCGACATCGGCTCGACCATCATCTGAAAATGACTCAGACTAAAATAAACACGTTCGGCGTCAGACTCGATATAGTTATGCGGCACAGGATAGAGTGAAGTGATCGGTCGTGACTGCACGATGAAAATTTCGCCATCGGCAATCGCCCATTCAATATCCTGCGGACTGCCATAATGCACCTCAATCCTGGTTGCAATTTTTGCCAGTTCGATGATCTGGTTTTCGTCCAGCACCTGGGCTGTGCGCTTTTCACCCGCCAGCTCTTCTGTTTTAGTGCCGCCATCGGGCAGCGACCAGATCGCCAGTTGTTTCTCAGGAACTGTGCATTCCGTAATCGTCCAGTCACGCTTATCGACCTTGTACAGGTCTGGCGTGACCATGCCTGCTACCAGGACTTCACCCAACCCAAAGCTGGCATCAATCGAGATGATCTCCCGGTGTCCAGTGACAGGATCGGCAGTGAATAGGATGCCTGACACCTCGGGCTGTACCATCTGCTGCACGACCACGCTGAGTTTGACATCACGGTGTTCAAATCCATTTTGGATCCGGTAGAGGATCGCGCGGTCGGTAAACAACGAAATAAAGCAGGCCTTGACCTGCGCCAGAATATTTCCCTCACCTCTAACGTTCAGGTAAGTATCTTGCTGCCCAGCAAATGAGGCTGAGGGCAGGTCTTCTGCCGTAGCTGAGGAACGCACCGCATAAGCTGCAGCAGCCCCAGCTGCGTGCCATGCATCCAGCACCTCTTCAGAAACATCCTCCGGCAGTGGTAGGCTGGCAAGCTGTTCTCTCACCGCCTGCCCCATCTCACTCGCTGCTGCCAGATCATCTGCGGACACACTATCCAGCTGCAAATAAA
>JAGHAU010000180.1 GCA_021161345.1 Anaerolineales bacterium
CAGCATGTGGGCGGTGAGGAGTGCTACACCGAAAGCTAACTTGTTCTTTAAGTACGCACAGATACCAACAGCATTCGCACTTGCCTTGAGCCACGGAACCAATGACGCCCAGAAAACAATGGGAATCATCACGATGGGCCTGGTGGTTCTGGGATATCAAGATTCTTTTGTTGTTCCCTGGTGGGTGATCCTGGCCAGCGCTACGGCGATCAGTATAGGTACAGCTGCGGGAGGATGGAGAATCATCCATACCCTGGGAGGAAAATTCTACAAGATCAGGCCTATCCACAGTTTTGCGTCTCAACTTTCATCGATGGTGGTAATTATGACAGCCTCATTATTTGGCGGTCCCGTCAGCTCCACACAAGTGGTCAGCTCTTCCATCCTTGGAGTTGGAGCTGCGCAGCGCAGATCTCAAGTGCGCTGGGGAGTTATGAGTGATATCCTGGTGGCCTGGTTCTTAACTGTTCCGGCATCTGCGGGTATTGCGGCACTGTTGTATTTTTTGATTGATTATCTGATCCCCTAAGTGGGTGGACAGGTTTCGGATTGGAGGAAGGATATGGGTATCTCAGGTGTGTTCAAACGAGGGAAACGGGAAGACAAGTTTGTCGGGATGTTGATCGAACAGACCCAGATCACTGTTGAAGGACTGAAGTTGTTAGAAAAATGGCTGGGTAAAACCGAGTTAAAAGAAAAAGCCATCGACCAGATGCGGTCCAAAGAGATCGAAGCCGATGAAGTACGCCGGATATTAATTGACGAGCTGCATAATACCTTTATCACACCCCTCGACCGGGAAGATATCTTTATGATCTCTTTGTATATTGATGATATTCTCGACTATTGTTATTCGACTGTTGAGGAAATGCAGCTGTTGGGAATTGAAGCGGATGAATACCTGATGAAAATGGTTACTTTAACCCGGGAAGCGACAGAAGAGCTAGAAATGGCATTCCATACTATCTCCAGCAATCCCCGTGTCGCAGGAGAACATGCCCGCCGGGCGAAAAAGATCGAAAACGAAGTGGAACATCTGTATCGGGTAGCCATCGGAGATCTATTTGTCAAAGCCAAAGACTTTGAACCATTAATGATTATGCTTCGTCGTCGGGAGGTTTACCGGCATGTTTCCAATATGGCGGACCAGGCGGACAAGGCAGCAGATATCCTCGGTATGGTGGTGATGAAGCTGACCTGAGCCTCACGGATACAAATAAATAACAGGAATCAATCCTGGTCTGTTTTCTCATTGAGAGCAGCCAGGATTTTTTTATTGTCGGCAGGCAGGTTCAGTATTAGAGCAAAATCAGCTATGAATATTGGATCGAGAATGATCTCTTCGACCTTATAAAGAGGGGAAAATTGCTGATATCATTATTATGGTAGCTGGAGGCTTGAATATGTCACCAATCCGAAATTTTGATGAAGAGGATATAGTTAAACACCGGATATTTTTGCGAAAAATACAGGACCGAATCGTGGAAACCAAAGTTAAAAGTACGTCAAATGAAGTTATCATAAGTTTCGAAAAACCGTTTGTGGTAATTGGAGAGAAGATCAATCCCACCGGCCGAAAGAAATTGGCCGCAGCCTTGAAAGAAGGCAACATTGAGTATGTAAAGGAAATCGCTCTCAGACAGGTCGCAGCCGGAGCTGATATTCTGGACGTCAATATTGGCGTTCCAGGAGTGGATGAGGTTGACCTGCTGACCAAAGTTGCCAGGTATGTATCTGAGACCGTTGATATTCCGCTGTGTCTCGACTCAGCTAACCGCGACGCCCTGGCTGCAGCCCTGGCAGTTCTTACAGGAAGGCCGTTGGTCAATTCCGTGAATAGTGAAGAAGCATCCATGGAAGCAGTTCTGCCGGTTATCAAGGAATTTGGCGTACCGGTGATCGGCCTGGTGATGCATGATGATGGAATCCCCAATGACGCGGACACCAGAGTGTCTGTCGCGGGTAAGATCCTTGAGAGAGCAGCCAAGCTGAGTATTCCCGCTACATTGGATACTGGCGTGAGCACAAGCCAGAAGACGCCTAAACATTGATGAAAAAATGGCAAGTTGAAGATTTAAACATAACTGCGGATGGCGTTCTGCGAGGGCAGGGCGCCGATCCCGATATCATCCGGTCGCGCAGTCCGCGCCTGGTTGAAACTGCGGAAAAAGCCCTGGCCTCTGTGATCGATTTACTCGAACCAGAAGTTCAGGTTAAGGAATTTAAGGTTACCAGTTTCAAGCACAACAGCCTGGAGCTGGAGGGTGGGAAAAAGATATCCGGTCCGCTAGTAACGGGACACTTGGTTGGCGCGAGTTATATCACTGTGGCGGTCTGTACCGTTGGATCTAAGATCGATGGTTACGCTTCAGAAGTCATGGATGATGATATTGTCCTGGGTCTGGCAATAGATGGGGTTGGATCTGCTGCGGTGGAGTCACTAGCCAATGCCGTCTGTAGACAGATCGAACTTAAGGCAGCTGCCGATGGGTTTCAAACCACGATACCTCTCAGCCCTGGCATGATCGGCTGGGGTGTTGAGGAAGGACAACCATTGATTTTCGACCTGGTTGACCCAGGCAAGATCAGTGTGTCCCTGACGCCTTATTATTTGATGACCCCTCGCAAATCCCTTTCAATGATCGTTGGAATAGGTCCGAATATCAGCTCGGGTGAGCGCATTTGCGATTACTGCGCCATGCGTGAAACCTGCCGATACCAGGATCAATATGAGGAGATAAAATGACCCACAAGATAGCCCTGTTAACGGACAGCACCTGTGATATTCCGCAGGATTTCTTAGATAAGTATGACATCCAGGTAGTTCCCCTGACCATAATCTGGGGCGGCGAGCAGTTCAAGGATGGGGTTGATCTTACAGCGGATGATTTTTATAAGCGGCTGGAAGAAGACTCAACCCTTCCAACTACATCCCAGCCCACTCCGCAGCAAATGGTGCAGGCTTATGATGAAGCTAAAAGGAAAGGCGCGGAGGAAATCCTGATTGTCACCATCAGCAGCGCCATGAGCGGAACCCACGAGTCCGCTAGGGCTGCAGCGGAATTGGTGGATATACCTGTCGAAGTGTTGGATTCAAAAGCCAATTCCATGAGTCTGGGATGGCAAGTATTGGCTGCTGCCAGGTCGCGGGAAAATGGCGGGGATCTCCAGTCTATGATCGACGCAGCTGACAAAGCCCGCAGCACTATGGTGTATATCATTACCCTGGATACCTTGGAATACCTTCACAAAGGTGGGCGCATCGGCGGAGCAAGCCACTTTATTGGTAACTTGTTGAACCTGAAGCCTCAAATATCAGTTGATCATCAAAGTGGAGAAGTGGCCGGCGGCAGACGATCACGGACCCGGAAAAAAGCCCTGAACGACCTGTTTGTGGACTTTTTTGAGCAGGTGGATCCCGAAAAAACACTCAGGATCGCTGTATTGCATAATGCGGCCCTTCAAGAAGCCCAGGCACTTGTTGAGAAGATTGAAGCCAAAATTGATCCCAATGAAATTATTGTCAGCATCGTATCCCCCGTACTGGGTGTTCATACCGGACCGCGAGCAGTCGCGATTTGCGGTTATTCCGAATAATGGAATCCCAGCAATTCCAAGAGGATACACTATCAACTATTTCAATCAAACATGTCAAACCCTAAATATATAGCCGACTCTTTGAGCATCCCGCTGTCCGGCGTGGACGCTGTTGTATCACTGCTGGATGATGGCAATACCATTCCCTTTATCTCCCGCTATAGAAAAGAAGCCACTGGCGGATTGGACGAGGAGCAAATTCGAAATATTTCCGAGGAGCTCACCCGGCTGCGGGCACTGGATGAACGCCGGACAACTATCCTTAAAAGCATTCAAAATCAGGGAAAGCTGACTCCTGGCCTGGAAGAGGAAATCAAGTTCACCAATTCCAGGGCAGACCTGGAGGATCTTTACCAGCCCTATAAGCCCAAAAGAAAAACCCGGGCGAGCAGCGCCCGAGATAATGGATTAGAACCTCTGGCGAAGTTGATCCTGGGGCAGAAACAAGCGCCGG
>JAGHAU010000173.1 GCA_021161345.1 Anaerolineales bacterium
CCACAGCTTTCCCGGGGCTGTGCCCCCTGCCGCCCACCCCTGTGCCGCCCGGCTCAATTTCTGGCGGTGTCTGGAACGATATGGACCTCAACGGTGCCATCAATGGTGGCGAACCCGGAATGCCCAATGTAACGGTAAGGATTGACGCCGGAGCCTGTGGTTCCACAGGACTGGCCAACCAGTCGACAGCCGGCAATGGAAGTTTTCTTTTCGAAAATCTTGAAGCGGGGACTTACTGTGTTTCTGTAGTTAATCCCAATCCGTCCTGCGGTGGCTGGCTGCCAACAACCGTCATCCAGCGGACCGTGACTCTAGGACCTGGCGAAATCAAGCTGATAGCCTGGTTTGGATTCTCTGTCTATGTTTGTTAGAGCGGGGGATAAATAATCTACAGGAATTCACCGTGGACCCTGTAATATGTGAAAATAACAAAAAATCCGCCTTCATGGCGGATTTTTTTATTGTGTCCTTAAGGCGACAAACTCCGAGCCAGACCCTTCCTCATTTTCTCGGCTTTTTTGAGCTATGCGGGTGAATAAACAGGAAAAAGGCGGATGTAATTCGTGTGAAATGATCTCACCTTCTTAATAGATAGAATCCTTTTATTGGGATTCAAAAGCACATGTACAGGCAGGTATGAAAAATCCCAGGCCTGTCGGATTACTTATTGAACTCTGGATCTCTACCCTTCATTCATACTTGTTGGCATTCACCCAATCATCATATATTTTTCACATCTGGCACCCTTTGTAGGTGTCGATTTTACATTTCTACCTTCCATGCCCCATCGTATACATATAATTAACAAACTCTCAAAAATATATGCTATGCTATACAGCGAATAAAAACACAACCACGAGTATTTAAGGAGATTAGAAGCATGAAAAATAATCATAAACTTGGCGCATTGCTTGCCTTCTTTGGCATCCTGGCAGGATTACTATCGCTGTATTTCCTGGCCGATACATATAATACGGTTATTCACACACATTTCAATGCCGGCCAATGGGAAGAAAGTAACACTGTTCGATTTGTCTATGCGATACTGGGTTGGCTTGGAACAGCCGCTGGCGCACTGAGCGCTACAGTGCTGTGGGGATTCCTTAAAAAACAATCCTGGGCCTGGTTCTGGGGAGCTGTCGCTGCAACTATTCTCCTGTTAGCTGGTTTCTTCCCCATGATCCCCGCTGCGGATAGCGGTCTGCCAACCCCCACACTTTGGGTATTTTTACTGGCAGCAATTATGTGGTTTGGTATGCTTTTGATTGGCGATGTGAATAAAAAGGTCATCGGGTTGACATTCGCTGCAGGGTTGGCTTATGTACTCACTTTTATTGACGGCGTCGCTCCTATTTCTAGATTTCAGACCACTTTCCAAACAGCTGAAACGTTTGTCCAGAGTTCAGATTCATTCTGGAATGGCGTCTTTGTTATCTCCCAGCAGGTTAATTGGTGGGGTGCAGCAGGGTGGGCGATCTTTATCTTTGCAGCATTCAAGGGAAAATCTTGGGCAGTTCCAGTGGGTATCTTTGCTGCCACCATGTCGATCATCGGTGGTTATCCGATGGGCATCAGCCACGTATTAGAATCCGGTCGCTTCTCCATGTTCCTCCCAGCCCCCATCATAAGTACCATTATGTTAGTGATCCTTTTATTACCCAGCATCCAAAAACTGATCGTCAATCAGGGTGAAAATTAGAGATATTAATAGTACCGTCTTAACCAAAGACCTCCGAGGTTTACTCAATCTCGGAGGTCTTTTTCTTGTGGTGCCCCTAAGACGACAAACTCCGAACCAGACCCTTCCTCATTTTCTCTGTTCTTTTGAGTTATGAGGGTTGATAGATAGGAAAAAGGCAGACATAATTCGTGGGCAATGATCTCACCTTCATAGTTCAAATAATGCGTTTGACTGCAATTCATGGCAGCTTTTTCTTCAGTTTCATTAGGTATTACGATGTTCAATCTTCAGAGTCTAATTCTCCCTCAATTCCTTTTAAGATTCCATTTGCTACGAACAATCTGTTTCTGGACCGTCCCCCCAGCTGGCGTAAAATCCCCAGCTCAATCAACCGGTCTACATACCGTTGGGCAGTGACAAAGTTATTCAAGCCAATCCCGTCTTGCAGCTGGGCTACAGTTATAATCGGCTGCCCGATCAAAAAGTCCACAGCTTGAGCCAGCGTTTTCCGGGTCCGTTCCAGGGAGATTATTTCCTCAAATTTGAGTCGAATATCCCCTAATCTCCGTAAACGAGCAGTCGATTCTTTAGCCTGCTGATCCACACCCTTCAAAAAGAATTCCAGCCAGGCTTCCCAGGTTCCTTTTTGGCTAACAGAAAGCAAATGGTCATAATACTCCTGGCGATGTACTTCAAAATAGGCACTTAAATAGAGCAAAGGTTGGGGAAGTAAGCCCCAGGCTGACAGGAGTAAACTTACCAGCAAACGGCCAACTCTTCCATTTCCATCCAGGAAAGGGTGAATGGCTTCAAATTGATAGTGAATTAACCCGATCCGAATTAATGGCGGCAAATCAGATGTGGAATGTATATATTTCTCCAGATCACTCAGACAAACCAGCATTTTATCAACAGGAGGAGGAACATAACTGGCTGTTTGAATGGTGGCACCTGGCCCACCAATCCAGTTTTGAGTGCGGCGAAATTCTCCTGGTGTTGCATATTCACCCCGTACTCCCTGCATCAAACGAGCGTGCACTTCACGGATCAAGCGTTGACTAACCGGTAGTGACGCTACCCTATCCAAACCATAATCCAATGCCTTAACATAATTATGAACTTCATGAGCATCAGGGTTCTCTAATAAAGGTAACTGACGGGCTTCATAGGTCAATAACTCCTGAAACGAAGTCCGGGTGCCTTCAATGCGGGAAGAAACCACCGCCTCCCTGCGAATGAACGGCCGCACGACCACATGAGGTGCTGGAAAACTCGCCCCCACTTCAGACAATTTAGCAATGCCACGATCAGCTTTTGAA
>JAGHAU010000013.1 GCA_021161345.1 Anaerolineales bacterium
ATAGACAGTAATGGCGGCGGGTTTTTTGCTCCCTATCTGAAATTTTCGGGGTTTGATGCTCTGTCTATTACAGGGAAAGCTAAAAAAGACCTGATCCTGGTGATTGATGGGAATAATCAAGAGATCCGGTTGGAAGAAGCGCCTGAGGAAGCACTCAATACATATCCCCTGGCCGGATTACTGACCGATATGTACGCAATCGATAAAAAAGACCGGAAGAACGTTTCAGTAATCACCTCTGGTGAAGCTGCCAACCATATCCGCTATGCCGGGTTAAATATAAGCTTTTTTGATCCCAAAAGAGAAGAAGTGCGTGTCAAACAGGCAGCCCGCGGCGGTTCCGGCAGGGTATTCCGAGATAAAGGCCTGAAGGGCATCGTTGTCCGATATTCAGGTATCAGTGGATCCAGCAACAACCCTGCCAAACCCGAATTGATCCGCCAAGCCGGAAAAAGGATCAACAACGAAATCACCAAATATGATGCCCATCAGAATAACATGCGTGAAATCGGCACGGCTCACCTGGTAGAGATCATGGATCATTTCGATCTGCTGCCAGTCCACAATTTCCGGTACGGCAAACACCCGGAACACGTTGAAATCGATTCAACAACCTGGCAGAAAGCCTTTACTCAGGACAAACGCATGGATAGCTGCTGGCTGGGCTGCACCATGGCCTGTTCTCACGCCGTTGACGGTTTCAGCCTCAAGACCGGACCCCATAAGGGAGAAAAAGTCCTTGTTGATGGTCCAGAATATGAAAGCGCTGCCGGATTGGGCTCCAACATAGGCGTCTTTGATCCAGAAGCAATAATCGAAATGAACTTTTACTGCGATACCTACGGCGTAGATACAATCTCATTCGCCAATTCAGTCGCATTTTGCATGGAATGTTATCAGGAAGGTATCCTAAACAAGGAACGGACCGGGGGATTGGATCTCACCTGGGGTGAATCTGAGAACGCTCTGGAACTATTACACCAAATGGCTCGGGGGGAAGGGTTTGGAGTTATTGTTGGTCAAGGCATCCGTTATATGAAAACCTATTTCACCCAGGAATTTGGGGTTGATTTCAATTTCCTGCAGGATATCGGAATGGAAGTCAAAGGCATGGAAATCTCAGAATACATAACCAAAGAGTCCATCGCCCAGCAAGGCGGGTACGGAATGGCCCTGAAAGGCGGCCAGCACGATGAGGCCTGGTTGATCTTCATGGACCAGGTGGAAAAACAGCTCCCCAGTTTTGAGGATAAAGCTGAAGCTCTGCATTACTTCCCGATGTGGAGAACCTGGTTCAGTCTGCATGGTCTCTGCAAATTACCCTGGAACGACATCAAACCCATCGATAATAAAGATCAGGAGAATCCTGAAAGGATCCCTGAACACGTAGAGAATTACACCTGGGTCTACGAAGGAGTTACGGGAAATGCCGTCAAACCCGACGATCTCATCACTCAGTCAGAGCGGGTTTATAACTTCCAGCGTGTGTTTAATCTCCGGGTAGGTTTTGGCACCAAGGAACATGACTATCCCCCCTACCGGGCAATGGGCCCCGTCACAGCTGATGAATATGAATCCAGGCAAGATCGATATGACGACCAACTCAGGGATCTGGTTGGTATTGATCCTTCAGGGCTCACAACTGACGAAAAACTTAAAAAAATGCGCGGCTACCGAGAAGAACAATACGAGAAACTTCTTGAGGTTGTCTACAAACGCAGGGGCTGGACCGCAAACGGGATCCCAACAAAGGAAAAACTTGCCAGCCTGGGAATCGATCTGCCGGAAGTTGTTGCCACGGTAGAAAAGAACAGCTGAAGGCAAATCCGTAACACCAAGAAAGCTCCTGGCATAATAATATCCAGGAGCTTTCTTTTATTATTAATTGATCCCTTTTTTGATCACTCTTCGGATTGATCGTCTTGATCTGATAAGAATTTCTTTTTCCAGCTGAATAGCAGGTTTAGAGCCTCCAGGGGACTGAGTTCATTCATATCCAGCTTTCGCAATTCCCCCAACAGCGGATTAGTCTTCGGGAATAAGGCCATCTGCTGGGGATTATCAATATACTGGGTGACCGCTTTTCCTGAAGATTTCTCAAGCTGCTGAAGGATCTCTTCCGCACGTTGTGTCACCGTCGGCGGCATCCCGGCGATCTGGGCTACATGGATTCCATAAGACTTGTCTGCCCCACCAGCAGCGATCTTGTACAGGAAAACCACTTTTCCGTCAATTTCGCTGACAGATATCCTGTAGTTCCTGATCCCGGGCAGCAGCTCCGGCAATTCTGTCAGTTCGTGATAATGGGTTGCAAAGAGGGTTTTTGCCCTTTTTTCAGGATGATTGTGAATGTACTCAATCACAGCCCAGGCAATCGAAACTCCATCATAAGTGCTTGTCCCCCGGCCAATTTCATCCAGGATTAATAAACTTCGCGAAGTGGCATGATTCAGGATATTGGCTGTTTCAACCATTTCAACCATAAAGGTGGACTGCCCGGCATGGATCTCGTCCTGGGCACCGATCCGGGTGAAGATACGGTCAATCAATCCGATCTTGGCAACCTCAGCTGGCACATAACTGCCCATTTGAGCCAATAAAACAATTAACGCTACCTGTCTCAGGAAAGTCGATTTCCCCGACATATTAGGACCGGTCAGGATTCGAATTCGCTCTCCGGCTTCAAATATCGTGTCATTGGGTACAAAACCAGTTCCGCTCAGAGTTCGTTCAACGACCGGATGACGTCCTCCAGTGATCTCCAACAAATCCTCATCGACCACTTCCGGGCAGACATATCCCTGGCTTACTGCAGTTTCAGCCAGGGAGGACAGGACATCAAGGTGGGCCAATACCCGGGCAGTTTTCAGCAATCGGCCTACCTGGATAACCAGACGTTCACAAACTTCCAGGAATATGCTTCGTTCAATTTCTTTGATCTTGTCTTCAGCATTAAAGACTTTGATCTCATAGTCTTTGAGTTCTGGAGTAACGTATCGCTCCGCATTCACCAAAGTTTGTTTGCGAATATAATGCTCCGGGACAAGTTCCGACTTTGCCCTGGTGACTTCAATATAATATCCAAATACTTTATTGTGGCTTACCTTCAGGGTTTCAATCCCGGTTTTTTTTCTCTCTACCGACTCCAGGTTGGCAATCCAATCCCTGGCATGTTTAGTAGACGAAAGGGTCTGGTCCAAATCCGCTGAATAACCAGTTTTTATAATACCGATCTTTCCCAACACAGCAGGTGGATCTTCCTCGATTGCAGAATCGATCAAATCCAGAGCATCAGAGCACAGGGAAAATCTGCCAAATAGCTCTCCCAAATAGTTATCAGCAGCAAATTCATCCGGAAATAAGGATCGCAGACCGGGAAGTTGGGCCAGGGTTTCCCGGATACCTACCAGGTCGCGCGGTTGGACTGTTCCTCCAGCAACCCTGTTGCTCAGCCTTTCCAGGTCCTGGAAATCTTTGAGTTTTTCCCTCAATTCCGCCCGCAATAATCCATCATCAAAGAATACAGTCACTCCCTGATGCCTTTTTCTGATATTCTCCACATCCAATAAAGGTTTACTGACCCATTGCCGGATCATCCGTTTACCCATGGGAGTGACAGTCTGGTCGAGGATCCCCAACAAAGATCCTGCTGCGGTCCCTGCCCGAATGGTCTCGGTTAACTCCAGATTACGGCGTGTTGCCGCATCCAAGGTCATAAACTCTTCCAGGCTGTATCTGTTCAAACTGGTCAGTAATTTCAGCGAATCTGCCCTGGTTTGGGCCAGGTACTGCAGAATAGCCCCTGCCGCCCTGATGGCATAGGGAAAACCTCGCACGCCATATCCATCCAGGGTTTTTACGTTAAAATGGGCTTGCAGTACATCGATGCAGCGCTCCTCTTCAAAACGCCAAGCCGGGAACGAAGTAATATGAGCCTGCAAGCCTTCGGTGTCGATCTTCATGTTTTCCGGCAACAGGGCTTCTGCCGGGTTCAATCTTAAGAGCTCTGACCGGATCAGGTCTTCCAGGTGGTTTTCCTGGATTTCAGTAACAGCAAACTCCCCGGTTGTGATATCAACATAGGCGATCCCGGCCCTTTTTTCATCAAATACCAGGCTGGCGAGATAGTTATTTCCATCCCCCGGAAGTAAGCTGGATTCCAGGATTGTTCCTGGTGTGATCACCCGGACGACTTCCCTGGGCATCAATCCATCCACCGGGACATCACCGATCTGCTCACAAATAGCGACATGATATCCCTTGTCGATCAAGCGCGATAAGTAATTCTCTGCAGCGTGGTGAGGTATTCCAGCCATAGGAACCCTGGAACCTTTACCAACATTACGGGAAGTCAAGACAATATCCAGGACCCGGGATACAATTTCGGCGTCCTCGTCAAATGTTTCGTAAAAATCACCTAGCCTGAAGAATATGATCGTTCCGGGATATTGTTTTTTTATATCCAGGTATTGTCTTCTTACCGGGGAATTTCGTTCTTTGGACATGACCCAATTCTATATTGAGAGGGATTAAATCACAAGGGATAAAATCTCACATCTACCTAATCTGGAGAAAAAAGATAAAAATGCTATTTGGTAACTTGAAAAATTCAAGTTAGTTGTTGTATAATAATTTCCGTATGTAAACCATCCGCCTAAATAACTTTTTAAAAGGAGATTTGCTTCATGGCTAGCGTAACGTATGACCACGTATATAAGCGTTTTGACGAAGTAGTTGCCGTCAATGACTTCAGTCTCGAGATTGAAGATAAGGAATTCCTGGTTTTAGTTGGTCCTTCGGGCTGCGGGAAATCCACAGCGCTGAGGTTATTAGCTGGCCTGGAAGAGATCTCTGATGGTACCCTGAAGATAGGTGATCGGGTTGTTAATGATGTCGCTCCCAAAGACCGGGATATCGCAATGGTATTCCAGAGCTATGCTCTTTACCCCCACATGTCTGTCTATGACAACATGGCTTTTGGATTGAAGCTGAGGAACTATCCCAAAGACCAGATCACTGACCAGGTGAATAATGCAGCTGAGATATTGGGCATCACAACCCTTCTGGATAGAAAACCACGCCAGCTCTCTGGTGGTCAGCGACAGCGAGTTGCCCTGGGCCGAGCCATTGTCCGTGATCCCCAGGTTTTCCTGCTAGATGAGCCTCTCTCGAATCTGGATGCTAAACTGCGCGTTCAAACCCGAGCAGAAATCACCAAGCTGCACAAGCGATTGGAAACAACCTTCATTTATGTGACCCATGACCAAACTGAAGCCATGACAATGGCCAGCCGGATCGCCGTCATGAATCATGGTGTGTTAATGCAAATTGATTCCCCTCAGAACCTGTACGACAGTCCGAATAATCTCTTTGTGGCCGGATTCATAGGGTCACCGGCTATGAACTTCTTCAATGCAGACCTGACCCAAGAAGGCGAGGACATTACAGTCACAACAGAATCCTTTGCAGTGAAGGTACCCCCAGACCGCCGGGCAGCCTTAAAGGACCATGTTGGTAAGAATGTCGTTTTTGGACTCCGCCCTGAAGATATTCATGATCCCCACTTTGCCCCCCCCGCCATTGTTGCCCAGAACGTTGATACCGAAGTTGACCTCACCGAATTAATGGGAAATGAGATTTTCCTGTTCTTAATAAGCGGAGAGGAGGAGTATGTTGCCCGGGTTGACCCGCGCACGAACTACAAAATGGGTGACAAGGTCACAATGGCCTTCAATATGAATAACATGCACATCTTTGACAAGGAAACTGAGCAGGTTATTCGGTAAGAGAAACAAAAAAAAAGTTAACAAAACGTCTCTTCGCCCACTGCTTGCGAGGAGATGTTTTAATGTAGGAGGACAGATGCCTTATTCATATTTAAAACCGTTGTTGGACGATAATGGATCAAAAATCGTCTTGCTTGTATTGGACGGCCTCGGTGGAATAGCTACATCACCTGACGGCAAAACTGCCTTGGAAACAGCCAACACTCCCAACCTGGACGAATTAGCCAAGAGTGGAACACTCGGCCAAACCATACCTATCCGTTATGGCATCACACCCGGTTCGGGCCCAGCCCACTTGGCTTTATTTGGTTATGAACCGCTGGAATTTGTGATCGGCCGTGGTGCCTTATCTGCATCGGGAATCAACCTACCCGTTAAGATTGGTGATATCGCTGCCCGTGGAAATCTTTGTACACTCGATCAGAAAGGAAATGTCACTGATCGACGGGCTGGCAGAATCTCACAAGAAGATGCAGCCCCTGTGATCGAAAAACTCAATCAGGTCCAGATC
>JAGHAU010000239.1 GCA_021161345.1 Anaerolineales bacterium
CTTTAACGCCGACTCAGAGTTTTCTTTGATACGGTGTATTAGCAGTCAATTATATGGACTGCTAATTAGCGGTAATTATGATAACTTTCTTCGAATTGAAAGTCAAGTTTCATCAAAGGCTTTAACATGATTCTTATATAACGTTTAGGTTTGGGCCTAGGGGATAGGTCAGGGAGAGGGAGTGGCTTCTAGCAGGTAGCAGATCGCTTCATTATCGGCCACGATGCTCATTAAGGTAATATCGTCTCCATAGGCGGTTTTCAGTTCCGCCATCACTTCGAGTGCTTCCAGGCAGTAGTTTTCTTCCGGGCGGCTGAGCGCTGCTAATACAGATCCATAGCGAGCATAATAATAGGCCACGTCAAAAGTGGTTAACTCCAGAGCCTGGACCGCCACACCGCCAACTTCGTTTTCTTCCGCAGTGCAGCCAACCACAGCGCATTTCAAGACTGGCAATGCGCCCTCGTAATTACGGGCACGGACATAGATATCTCCCAATTGACCATATGTGTCTGCATTGGTGGGATTGATAGCGATGGCCTTTTCTCCGTTAACGGCAGCAATGAAAAATTCCCCATCTCGAGAATAGGTTTTTGCGATGGCGATGTAGGGCAGAGCATCTTCCACACCGTTGGATTTGTTAATGGCGATCGCTTTGGCGAAGTAATCCAGAGCTACGTTATAGACTTTCAGCGCTCGATAGATCACGCCGATGCGGATATAGAGGAAGGTCAGGTTGGGGTTGATCTCGGTTGCTTTTTCAAACTCCTCAATGGCGTAGACGTATTCACCCAGGGATTCCAATACAGTACCGTAAACCCTGTGGGTGTCCATCAGCTCCGGTCCTTGCTGAACAGCCCGGCGGGCGTGTTCTTCTGCCTGGGCTTTTTGGTTTTGGTCCAGTAAGACTTCGGCGTAAAAAGCCAATGCCAGGCTGTTGTTGGGATCGAGGGTGATGGCCAGGTTGGCGGCCTGTTCTGCCTGATTGATCCAGTCCTGTTTTTCTGCCTGGCTGGCTGCCGTTGAGGTAGAACTCCAGTCCAGTACCAGGGCTTTGATAGCCTGAACAGTGCTGTCGCTTGGTGCCAGGTCCGATGCTTGCTGGATCTCCTGCCGGGCCAAGGATAATCGTTCAGTGCGTTCTTCTGTGGTGGATAAGAGGGCGGATGAGTAAACTAATAATCTGGCCAATTCGGCCCGGACCTGGGCATTATCAGGATGGCGTTCCAGCACATCGTAATAGGCATCTATGGCGTCTTTACCTTCCGGATCATAGATCTTTCCGGCCTCAAAATAAGCTTCCCCTTCCAGAACCAGCGAATCCACTGTTCTGGTTGCTGTTGGTGTGGGAAGGAAAAGGGGCTCAAAGCGGCCTTCTGGATCGTGAACCTGAGAAGCAAACCATAACCCGACTCCGATCAAGGCGACCAGGATCATGACAAATGTATAGTTGATCGTTGTCTTGTTGGTGTTGAAAGTTGGTCTTTTACCGGTTAATTTTCGATTCATGTTTATTTAGAAGTGCCGGTCACCAAGGATATTACTAATCAGGGATGGTTTGGGGTATTAGATCAGGGAGTTGGCGCAGGTGTGGATGTGGGTTCAACCAGATTAGCGGTACAAATAGCCAGCCCTTCATTTGCGTTGATAAAAGCGATTTCATCATCCGCGACCTGGCTGAGCATGGTCTGGAATACCGGGACAGCTTCTTCACACATATTCATCCTGGCCAGTGTTAACC
Organism: Anaerolineales bacterium; assembly: GCA_021161345.1. Classification (GTDB taxonomy): domain Bacteria; phylum Chloroflexota; class Anaerolineae; order Anaerolineales; family UBA11858; genus B10-G9. Next base: position 1,742 of record JAGHAU010000239.1, read on the forward strand.
CGTAGGCTGAGAAGATCTCGATCACCTTCGGCTTATAGGACAGCGGTACACCTTCTACAATTACTCCCTCTTCAGTTTCACCGCCCCGGACTGCCAGCCCAAGATAGTTTAAAGCCAGCTCATAATCCCGGTTTCTGAAATGTAGTACACCAAGGTTTCCCTGCATGAGCGGATCTTGAGGGGCATCCTTCGCGGCCAGTTCTCCATATTGGATGGCTTTGTTGTAAATACCATCCAGTAAGTATATACGGGAGATTTCATAATCCGGAATTGGGTCACCCGGATTGAGAGCGTTTGCCTGGCTGAACGAAGTCACAGCCTTATCGTTTTCCTGGTTGGCATAAAAACAATAACCCAGCATCAAATGCAGATTGGGAATTGCATTGTTAATATTTAGGGCACTCTGATATTCCCGGATCGCTTCGTTATAATTGCCAGTCCAGTACAGCACATATCCGCGGGCGCGGTGGGTTTCGAGCAGGTTGGGACCTAGCTCCAGTGCTCGCAGAGATTCAATACTGGCAGTTTCAAAATCCTGGCTGTCGATCAGGATTTCAGCGTAAACTGCATGAGCCAGTGGGTTCTTATCTGCCAGATCCAGGGCTCTTTCAATTGATATTTCAGCGGCTATTAAATCACCCAGGAAATCAAGTGACCAGGCTTTCATCACGTGGGCCAGGGGATTATCAGGACTGCGAAGCATTGCCAGTTCGGCGTTTTCGAGCGCGGCTTCAGGATCTCCCGCTAGAATCTGAACTCGAGCTAGCGAGACGAATAATGAAGAGTCCTCAGGATTGGCGAGGATGGCTTCCTTGTAGGCATCTATGGCCTGACTCAGTTTGCCTTCATCGAATAGGGCCCTGGCTCTATTGCGGAATATCTCTGGATTTTCAGTAGGTGTGACTGTAGGGATTCCTATTGGTTCAATAGTCGGAACAACAGCCTGGTTGAAATAGATGATTGCTCCGATTACAACCAACAGGAGGATGATGCGCCAGGGATTGGCTCTCCTGCGGGGTTTTTTGGTCATTTTCCAATTACTGCCGTTAAGGTACATGCGCACATCTTACCACTGTCGTTAAAAATGCGTCAAGGATTCCCTCATAGTTCCCGACAAAGGTTCCAGATACGGGAAAAACACCTTACTTGCGTATCTTTCCTCTCTCAGCTAGAATGGGAGCATGCAATTCGATATTTTTACTCTCTTTCCAGAAGTATTCCCTGCCTACCTTGATGCCAGCATACTGCACCGCGCGCAGGAAATGGGGCACCTTCAGGTAGATATTCACAATATTCGCACTTGGGCGACTGATAAACATCAAGTAACGGATGAACCTCCTTATGGAGGGGGCGGCGGCATGGTGATGAAACCTGAACCGATCTTCGCTGCTGTCGAAGGTGTTCTGGGCCAGCCCCCCGCTTGTCCCGTACTATTGATGACACCCCAGGGAAAGCTGCTGGATCAAAAGAGAGCTCAGAAATTGGCCAGTTTTGAGAGACTGGCAATTATCGCAGGGCATTATGAGGGTATTGATGAACGAGTACGGGAACACCTGGTGACAGATGAGATATCAATTGGAGATTATGTATTGACCGGTGGAGAACTGCCGGCCCTGATCTTGATTGATGTGCTTACCAGGTTGATCCCTGGAGTGCTGGGGGATCCAAGGGCAGCTGAAAACGATTCACATGCCAGTGGTTTGCTGGAATATCCGCATTACACCCGCCCGGAAGAATTCCGGGGATGGAATGTACCCGAGATCTTAAGATCCGGTCATCATGCCAGGATCGACCGCTGGAGGCGGAACCAATCTCTGAAGAGAACCCAGGAAAGAAGGCCAGATCTTCTGGAAAGATTTGATCTGACTGATGAGGACCGGGAGTTTTTGGATCAATTGGAGAATGGAGAAGAGTGAAACGCAGGAAGTAATAAAGTAGGGGGAGAGTAATCAGTATGCAGTATTTAAATTCTAATCCCATACCTCTGAGCGGAGACCCAAATATATGCCGAAGGGCTGCAGTCGAAGAGCATCTCGACTCCCACCTCGACGGAGTTTCTGCTGAGCGCAGCGAAGTACTCGGTGTCCGCTCGATGATTTGAAGCCCTAGATATTATCCTCAGCAGCAAAATATTAACATCCTGTAAGAAACCTTTTTTTAGCACCCGCTTTTCTTGACTGCTAAGAACCACCATGATAGACTATAAACCGTTCTTAGCACTCTCAGCAAGAGACTGCTAAATGGTAAAAAAGATGGCTGTTTTATCGGAAAGACAAAAACTGGTCTTAGCCCTGTTGGTTCGGGATTACGTGGAAACGATCGAACCAATTAGCTCGGGTCGTTTGGTGAAAAACTACCAACTCGATTTCAGCTCAGCGACTGTTCGCAATGAAATGGCTGTTCTCGAGGAAAAAGGATTCTTATCCCAGCCTTATACATCGGCTGGTAGAGTGCCAACCCGGGCAGGATACAGATATTATGTGCGGCGCTTGATGGGTGAAGACCAGCTGCCTGCGCATATTCAGGAAATGATCCGACATCAGTTTTACCAGGCCCGGCATGATGTGGATGACTGGCTTTCATTATCAGCATCTGTCCTGGCCCAGCACAGTATGGGCGCGGCAATTGTGACCCAGCTGCATACCGAAAAGGCAAGATTTAAGCATATTGCCTTGTTGTCTACTCGGGGACGACAGGCTCTGGTTGTGATCGTTCTGAGCAGTGGTGAAGTTCACCAGCAAACACTGGTGCTCGACGAAACATTATCACAGGAACAGTTAAGCGGAATTGCCTCCCGGATCAATCAGCTGGCGACAGGGCTTGATGTCAAAGAGTTGAAGGAGAAAGAACCTGAACAAGCAGGATCACTGCTGAAAGAGATCTTTGAGGTGGTTTTGAATACTCTCAAAGGATCCGAAGTGATCTCTTCAGGGGAGGTTTACCGGGATGGGTTGGCCAATATGTTATCCGAACCGGAATTCTCTGAACCAGAGAAAGCCAAACAAACACTCGAGATCTTTGAAGATCAAGTTATGTTGGATGACTTGTTGTCCAGAACGGTGTTTGGCAGTGACACTCCTGGTGTGCATGTGATCATTGGCGGTGAAGACACCTGGGACCAGTTAGAAGATACATCATTGATCCTGGCCAGCTATGGAAAGAAGGACCATGCTATGGGTGCAGTAGGAATTCTTGGACCATTGCGAATGTCATACAGCCGGGGAGTTTCCACTGTCCGTTTTGTTTCAGATTTGATCAGTGAATTGATCTCTGAATCAATGGGCAGTTGATTAGGATTCGAAGGAGATTTATTGCGGAATGAAAAAAAATAAGGATCAGATCAAACCAGAAGTTGAAGAGACCGAAACCGACTCGTTGGAAAATAACTCCCTCGATCAGGATTTCGATATTGAAGACCCTGCTATTGAGGTTGAGTTTAACGAGGATGAATCTGAAGAGGATCCGGTAGAGGTCTTACAAGCCGAATTGGGTGAAATGACCACAAAGGCCGAAGAGTATCTGGATGGCTGGCAGCGAGCCAGGGCTGAATTTGCAAACTATAAAAAACGAGTTCTTCGGGAAAACACAGATATCCGCCAAATGGCTCGTGGACAAGTGATTAAACTCTATCTGGATATTGCTGATGACTTGGAGCGGGCGCTGCAGGAAAAACCTGAAAGCGGCGAAGGAGAAACCTGGGCAGATGGGATCGAGATCATCTTCCAAAAATTGCGCTCACGGCTAGATGCTGAAGGGATCAAACCGATGAACCCTCTTGGTGAGGAATTTGACCCAAATATTCATGAAGCCCTTATGAAAGAAGAGAGTGAGGAATATGAGAGCGGCCAAATCATCGAAGTAATGCAGGAAGGCTATTGGATAGGCGATAAAGTATTACGTCCAGCGCTGGTCCGGGTAGCTGCTTAAATGGAATTATTAGAAAACGTGACAATTGAACATTAATGGAGGAAAATATGGCGAAAATAATTGGGATTGATTTAGGAACAACAAATTCAGGCGTAGCAGTGATGGAAGGTGGAGAACCCACAATAATCCCGTCAGCAGAAGGCGATCGATTAATTCCATCTGTTGTTGCCATGAACAAAAATCATGAACGGCTGGTTGGCCGACCAGCCAGAAACCAGGCGGTCGTTAACCCGGAGAACACTATCTCGTCGATCAAGCGATTTATGGGTGGAAAGTTCAATTCACCGGGTATTGAAAGAGCTCGGAAGATGGTTTCTTATGAAACCAAAGAAGCTCCCAATGGCGATCTGCGGGTAATAATGGATGGGAAAGAGTATTCCCCACCCGAGATTTCGGCCATGATCCTGGCCAAGATCAAGGCAGATGCCGAGGATTATCTGGGAGAACCTGTGACCCAGGCTGTGATCACTGTCCCGGCTTACTTCAATGACAGCCAGCGCAATGCTACTAAAGATGCCGGTAAGATTGCCGGTCTGGAAGTGCTGCGGATCATCAACGAGCCCACTGCTTCTTCCCTGGCATATGGCCTGGATAAAAAACAAAACGAAGTTATCGCAGTTTACGATCTCGGCGGCGGCACCTTTGATATCTCCATCCTTGATGTTGGTGAAGGTGTGTTCCAGGTGCGGTCCACCAGCGGTGATACCTTCCTGGGAGGGGATGATTTTGATCAGCGCATCATCGATTTCTTGGCGGATGAATTCCAGAAAGACGAAGGCATTGATCTTCGAGAACAGCGCCAGGCTCTGCAGCGCCTCCGGGAAGCTGCTGAAAAAGCCAAGATTGAATTGTCCACCATGCAGCAGACAGAGATCAATCTGCCTTATCTAACCGCAGATGCCTCTGGTCCGAAGCACATGGTAAAGAAATTCACCCGCGCCAAATTGGAACAACTCACCACGGACCTGATCGAAAAATCCATGAAACCTGTCCAGCAGGCGCTTGATGATGCCGGGCTGAAACCTGGTGACATCAATGAGGTTGTTCTGGTAGGTGGTATGACCCGCATGCCCGCAGTACAGGAAGCGGTCGGAAAATTCTTTGGTAAAGCTCCCCACCGTGGTGTGAACCCTGATGAGGTTGTTGCTATAGGGGCCGCTATCCAGGCCGGTGTGCTTAGTGGAGAAGTTGATGACCTTCTGCTGCTCGATGTCACTCCGCTGACCCTGTCAGTCGAAACCCTGGGCGGTGTAGCAACTCCGCTTATTGAACGAAATACCACCATCCCGGCCCGAGAGAGCCAGACTTTCTCAACGGCCAGCGACAATCAAAACCAGGTGGAGATCCATATCCTGCAAGGTGAACGCGCCATGGCAGCGGATAATAAATCGCTGGGACGGTTCATTCTGGATGGCATTCCCCCGGCGCCCCGCGGTATTCCTCAAGTTGAGGTTACCTTTGATATCAACGCCAACGGTATTTTGGAAGTGACTGCTAAGGATAAGGCCACTGGTAAAACTCAGAATATTACCATTACTGCTAGTTCTGGCCTGAGTGATTCCGAAGTCGAAAAAATGCGGCAGGATGCTGAGCGATTTGCCGATGACGATCGGATCAATAAGGAACAGATCGAAACCCGCAACAGCGCAGATACCCTGGCGTACACCGCTGAAAAAACTCTGCGGGATATGGGAGACAAAGTCCCGGCCGATGTCAAAACCGAGGTCGAAGCCAAGGTTGCTGAGGTGAAATCCGAGTTAGAGAAAGAAACAATTGACGTTGCCCAACTGAAAGAACTGACTGAAACCTTATCTCTGTCCTTGCAGAAGATCGGCGAAGCTGCTTATCAAGCAGCCGAAGGTGATGGACAGGGTATGCCTGGCGAAGCACCAGATCAAGGTCAAGGCGAAAGCGGTGAAGACGGTGACGTTGTTGAAGGTGAATTCGAAGAAGTGTAGTCTTCTCGAGTGATCGAGACTTAAAGCCGGGGAATATCACCTCCCCGGTCTTTGATTATTTGGTGTAGAAATATTATCAGCTGGGATGTTTACGGTAAGAGATATGGCTAAACGAGATTATTATGAAGTGTTGGGAGTCTCCCGGGATGCTTCGGAAGGCGATTTAAAGAGGGCTTTCAGAAATTTGGCCCGCAAGCATCACCCGGATGTAAGCGACGCCCCTGATGCAGAAGAGAAGTTCAAAGAAGCTAATGAGGCTTACGGGGTACTGTCCGATGCTGATAAACGCGCAGCTTATGATAGATTTGGTCATCAGGGCGTAAGAGGACCGAGTGGAGGTCCCGGATTTGAAACCGTTGATTTCTCTGATTTCGCGGATATATTCGGGGATATGTTTGGTTTTGGCGGCCGATCCAGAACTGCCAGCAGAACCGCACCACGCCGGGGAGCTGACCTTCAATATCAGGTAACAATATCCTTTAAGGAAGCTGTTTTCGGCGCGGATAAGGAAATTGAAGTAACAAAAGATGAAAGATGCGACACCTGCGGGGGAGATGGCGCAAAACCCGGCACTTCGCCCAAAACCTGTCCAGAATGCCAGGGTCGAGGGGAAGTCCGCCAGACCAGGCAAACGCTCTTAGGCTCCATGGTTCAGGTTACAACCTGTCCTGTATGCCAGGGTCGGGGAAAAATCATCGAATCACATTGTCCTACCTGCAGCGGTCGGGGAAAGGTAAGAAAAACCCGCCGTAAAAAAGTCAGCATACCGGCCGGTGTGGATGATGGCACCCGCATTCGTTTGACGGGTGAAGGGCAACCAGGGGAAAATAATGGACCTCCAGGTGATATGTATCTGCTTGTCCGGGTTCAGCCTCATAAATATTTCCGCCGGCGTGATAATGATATTTTGCTGGATCTAAAGGTGAATGTAGCCCAGGCCACCCTCGGCGCTGAAGTGTTGGTGCCTACGGTTGATGGAGAAGTAAAACTGAAGATCCCGTCAGGGACGCAGCCAGGAAAGATCATCCGGATGAGGGGAAAAGGCGTACCCCACCTACGCAGTAAATCCCGGGGAGATCAGCTGGTGATTGTAAATATCACAATCCCCAAAAAGCTTGATGTTGAAGAAAGAGAGCTTTTTGAGAAACTGGCCGATAAGATGGATGGCAAAGTGCTTCCCCAAGAACGAGGTTTTCTGGACAGGTTAAAGAACGTCCTGGGAGGATGACCGACTTGGTTTAATCAGGCATACCAGGTGCAAATCAATGCCATTTGGCAGAGGTTTGCACCTTTTTGATATCTATGAATGAAACAAAACAAGAACAGCAATGGATAGAATTCAGTATTGAAGTAGACCAGGATATGGCAGATCTGGTTGGAAATGCGTTAATCGGGATCCTGCCAGCAGGCCTGGTTTCGGAAAGGGTGTTCGAAGAAGTATTTCCCCATGAACTGGATCAGGTCAGCGGACCGATCCGTATTTTTGGGTTTTACCTTGAAGAGGAAGACCCGATCTACAGGGATAAGATCCTGCAGGCATTGAATGGTTTGAAACTAAAAGTAGATTTGCCAGACCCGTCTTTTTCATTACTGGAAAACAAAAATTGGACTGCCGCCTGGCAGGAAAGATATCAACCCATTCCTGTTGGAGACAGGTTGATTGTGGTTCCTTCCTGGTTGGAAAATCCAGACCCGGAACGGATCCCGATTTATATTGACCCAGGGATGGCATTTGGCTCTGGAACTCACGAGACCACCCGATTGTCTTTGGCGATGCTGGAAGTGTGTTTGACCAACCAGATTCAAACCGAGCTGATCGATGTGGGCTGTGGTTCAGGGATCTTATCCATTGCGGCTGCAAAATTGGGAGTTGAGCGGATTTTAGGAGTGGATACGGACCCTGAAGCCATCCGTGTATCAAAAGAGAATGCGAAGGTGAATCATGTTGAAAAAGCCGGTACTTTTCACCGCGGATCTGTGCCAGAGATCCTGTCTAAAAAGTTTTCCCTGCCCCGGGCAGGATTGGTGGTTGCGAATATAATCGCTCCTATTCTGGAAGAGTTATTTGACGAGGGATTGGGGGAAATTGTCGCTTCAGAAGGTCATCTGGTTTTATCAGGAATTCTGGAAAATCAGCTGCCGGCTATATTGGATCACCTCGAAAGAAATGGATTCGAAGTGGAGAAATTTCTCCGACAAGGAGAATGGGTTGCGGTTGTGGCGGAAAAGATCATTGCCTGAATAGTTATATCCGCTCAGGTATAATAGTGAATACAAGACCCTATCAGAAATCAACCCCAGATACGCTTACAAGGAGTACCAAATGACTGATCTCCACCCGGATATTGAAAGAATTTTGATTTCCGAAGATGATATCCAGCGGCGGGTAGCTGAAATAGCGGCTGAGATCGATCGTGATTATAAGGACGCAGGCCAGGTTGTCTTGGTTGGGATATTAAAGGGAGCTTTTATCTTTACTGCGGACCTGTCCAGGAAGTTGAGTGTGCCCCATAGTGTTGATTTTATGTCAATATCAAGTTATGGTGATACGGCCGAATCAGCAGGCGCCGTCCGGTTGATCCTGGACCTGCGGAAACCGATCACGGATCGGCATGTCATCGTGGTGGAAGATATCGTGGATACTGGTCATACCATGAATTACCTCCACCAGACTCTGATGGGCAGGAACCCAGCATCGCTAAAAATCTGCTCTCTGTTTAAAAAGAATCGCGACAGTCTGGATGTCCCGCTGGATTACGTTGGCTTTGATCTTCCTGATGTCTGGGTCGTTGGATATGGACTGGATTATGCAGATACCCATCGGACCTTGCCCTATATCGCCGAATTAAAAAAAGAAGTCTATTCTTGATCACGGATCAGCTGATCAGCTTGCAAATACCTGGTATCCATGTCTGCTCGAGAACGTTCTGTTCGAACTGAAGGAATCATTCTACGCCGGAGGGATTTCGGGGAATCGGACCGTATCCTGGTCCTGTTCACGCGTAAACTTGGCCGCATTTCCGGGATCGCTAAGGGCTCGAGGAAACCAAGTTCCAAGATTGCAGGGCACCTTGAGCTGTTCATGCGTTCATCTTTCCTGATCTCCCGCGGCAGGAATTTACACCTGATCACCCAGGCAGAAGTATTGGATTCATTTGAAGGGTTAAGAAAGGATCTCCAGGGAATTGGCCAGGGGTCATATATTGTTGAACTTGTTGATGCTGTGACCTTCGAAGAGGGCAGCAACCTCAATCTATATGAGCTGTTGTTAACCACCCTCGAAGCTTTGGATTCTGGGGATGACCCGATGATCATCACTCACTTCTTTGAATTACATCTGCTGGGGCTGGTTGGCTTTCAACCTGAATTCTTCATTTGTGTGGAGTGTGGAAAAAAGATCACTGAGCAGGATCAGTATATATCCGGAGAGTTAGGAGGGGTGGTCTGCCCTTCCTGCCGGACGGCTGTACCCGGAGCCGATATCCGGCCGATTTCAGTCCGGATGTTGAAATATTTACGGCATTTTCAACGCTCGAGTTTGCAGGAATTAATAACCCTGAGCATACCACTCGATGTCAGGAAAGGGATTGAAGAGGTTATCCGCTATTATCTGACACATACCCTTGAGCGCCATTTAAATAGTCCGGAATTTCTTAACAGTATCAAGGAATAGGCCCAATATCTTTCTGACCAAAATAAACACAAAAAGCGTAATCAATTGATTACGCTTTTTGATATCGAGCACGAAGGAAGATATTTATTTCAACTGGCCTTCAATAACCAGTTTGGCATCACTGAATTTGTCTCCCTCATATATAAAATATTTCAGGGAAAGGGGGATGATCTTACCTATCATTGCCTGAGCGGGACAGTAAGTATCCGCGGATAATTCCATCGCCCGGGAGACTGCGCTTTCTGAGATATCTTTTCCGGAGACATGATATTCGATCACTGCACTGGTAAACACTTTGGGATGTTGAACGGCCCTGTCTGTTTCTACCTTCACTTGGAAATCTGAGACTTCCTGCCTTTTCTTCTTCAGGATCGAAATGACATCCATGGCTGTACAACCAGCCAGGCTGATGGCCATTAACTCCATTGGGCGAAAGCCATCATCGTCTCCTCCCACTTTCGGGGAAGCTCCCAGGGGGACTTCAAAACCAGAATCGGACGAACAGGTAAAAGACAATTTGCCTTTCCAATCAACTTTAGCATTCATGATTTACTCCTCCAAGAGGGGGGTGACATATTTTTCCAGGGTTGGAAGGTTGATAGCGCCCAACCAGGCCATCCGGAGGTGTCCCTTTCTATCTATGACCCAGGAATTCGGAAGCGTGCTGTTCTGGAATGTGATCAACGACTTGTTTCCCGGATCGAGCAGAACGACAAACTCCAATCCTTGTTCTTTGACAAAGAAGCGGACCTCAGCTTCAGGTTGGCCGGCTTCAACCGCAACGATCTGGAAGCCTTCATCCCTATACTTCTCGTAATAGGCTTTGAATTCAGGCATTTCCTGGAGGCAGGGAGGGCACCAGGTAGCCCAGTTGTTAACAAGAACTACCTGCCCAACAAAATCGGATAAAGATACTTGATTGCCATCCAGATCGAAGAGCGTCAGCTCCGGTGCAGGCTGGTCAACTTCGATTGGGGGGAGTAAAAATTCCTCCAGGGTTATCTGGTCAATGCCTTTCGCACCCTGTGCATAAATAGCAATTCCAATAAAAACCATTAACCCTACACCAACCAGGATGAAGGGGAGTAGGTTGGTTTTATTATTCTCAATTCTGGTCATAGTCCTGCTCCTTGGTGAAGTGCTCCGCTGGTTGGGAGCCTATCTTGCCCTATTGTACTATTTAGAGTCAAGATTTCTTACTCATCTTACGCAAGATTTACATCGATATATTCAAGCCACCATGGAATGTTTTTGGGTTTGGTTCCTGCCAAAATTTATCTTGGAGAGAAATTTAGAGGTTATTCAGGAAATTATGAAATCGCTGTTTCGAAAACCCTTATTGATCTCTTTTGTCCTTCCAGCAGTGTTAAGGAGCAGAAATACACTGGATAATAAATGAATGTCACAAAAAAAGGGTGAGTTTTGTCCATCGAATCAATAGCCACGGCGGTGAAAAAAGAATTGAATGCTGGTATACTTGAGCGAGAAAGTTTTACCAAACTTTGGTTCCATTGATATAACCAATTTACCATGATAATGATTGATACAAAGTGTTGCTTGAGCAGCGCCCAAGCTGTGTTAAACTGCCCCCCAAATTTATTGGTATCAGGTATTCAGGATAAGAAAACCAGATATCAAGGGATTTTTTAGCACTGGAATTAGCGGAGGAGCAGCTCCCAAGGCGTATTTAGGCGACTTGAACTGCTCCTCTTTATGTTTTAACTGTGGATTAGGGAAAGGAGAAAAATATGACAAACTTTTCAGTTGAACTTCCAATGATGTATGGAGATCATCATGTGAAAGAGGTAAGACGCGTTTTATTCGAGACAGAAGGAGTTAAGGAAGTGTACGCGAGCAGCAGCTTCCATACTGTCAACATAGACTATGACACCAAGAAAACCAATCAGAAAAAGATAAAGGCTGCCCTGGAAGAAGCCGGATACGGCGGAGAATTGGCTATTCCGTTAGAACCATCAATACCGGTAACAGAGCGTGAAGGCGAAAAGTACTTCCGCCACACAACATCATCAACCCAAACAGGAAATATTATTGGTTTTGAGCAAAATGTGAACTATCAAGGTCGTTCCCAATGGCCGATCCCCGGTATGGGGATTCTTGATGTAGCTAAAACTCAAACTGAGGAGAGTTAATAATGGCTGGTAAAAAACGAACCCCAGAAGAATATTCCATCGATCCCGCATCCCAGGAAATGCTGATCCGGGCCGAAGAATTAGGACTGAAAACTGCGTTTTCCCGCGCCGATGAGATGAAGGCCTGTCCCATTGGCGCAGATAATTTATGCTGCAAAATCTGCAGCATGGGTCCTTGCCGGATCGTTAAGGAAGGCCAAACAGGAATCTGCGGAGCGACGGCTGATACAATTCAAGCCCGTAATTTTATTCGTATGGTCGCAGGTGGAGCAGCTGCTCACTCCGATCATGGACGTGATATGGCTTTTACGCTCAAAGAAGTTGCCAATGGTGAGACTCAAGGGTATATCCTGCGAGATGTCGCCAAGCTCAGAGATATTGCCTCTAAATACGAAATTCCTATTGAAGGACGTTCTCCAGAGGAGATTGCGAATGACCTGGCTGATCTTTATATAGCCCAATTTGGGCAGCAGCACGGCACGGTTGCCACGGTATCCCGAGCGCCAAAAAACCGGCTTAAGGTATGGAAGGACCTCGGGATGATGCCCAGGGGAGTGGATCGAGAAATTGTGGAATGTCTGCACCGCACCCACATCGGTGATGATCAGGATGCAGAGCACATACTGGATCATGCCCTCCGGACAGCTATTGGTGATGGATGGGGAGGAAGCCTGATCGCCACGGATGTATCTGATATCTTGTTTGGGTCACCCGCCCCAATTCTGGGTGAAGTAAACCTGGGTGTCCTGAAAGATGATCAGGTAAATGTGGTTGTCCATGGTCACGAACCAACATTAAGCAACATGGTTGTGGCCGCATCTCAAACTCCTGAAATCCTCGAATACGCAAAAAAAGCAGGTGCTAAAGGCGTAAATATAACCGGGATCTGCTGCACTGCTAATGAAGTTCTGATGCGCCAGGGTATACCCGCTGCGGGCAACTTCCTGCAGCAGGAATTGGCTATTATGACCGGTGCAGTAGAAGCCATGGTGGTTGATGTGCAGTGCATCATGCAGGCCCTTGTTGGACTCGCTGAGAATTTTCATACAGAAGTCATCACTACCTCAAAGAAAGTAAAAATTAAGGGTGCGACACATATCGAATTTGATGAGAAGAAGGCTTTAGACATTGCCAAAGAGATTCTCCGAAAGGCCATCGATAACTATAAGAACCGCGGTGCCGTAAAAATACCGGATCACAAATCTCCAGTGGTGCCCGGATTTTCTCATGAATACATCAACTATGCTCTGGGAGGCTCTTACCGCTCCTCATTCCGCCCACTCAATGATGGAGTCATATCAGGTAGAATACGCGGCTTAGTTGGCATTGTAGGTTGTAACAATCCCCGGGAACAGCATGATTACTTACACGTGAAGATAGCCGAGGAACTGCTCAAGAATGATGTGCTCTTGGTGGAAACTGGATGCAGTTCGATTGCCAGCGCAAAGGCTGGATTGCTGGTCGGAGAAGCTGGTTTGGATCAGGTTGGTCCTGGATTACGAGAGATCTGTGAAGCGACTGGTATGCCGCCCGTACTGCATATGGGTTCCTGTGTGGACAACAGCCGCATTTTAACGGTATTAGCCCAGGTTGTAGAAGAAGGCGGACTGGGGGAAGATATCAGTGAGATTCCGGTGGTCGGATTGGCGCCAGAATGGATGAGTGAAAAAGCGATTTCAATTGCTACCTACGTGGTGGCCTCAGGTGTGTATACTATCATGTCGGGCACAGCACCCGTGGCCAGCAACCCCAGGGTTCCAGACAGCATGATTGTAACGGAGTTGCTCAGCGCTGGTTGGGAAAAGAAAGTCGGTGCCAAGCTGGAATTCATTAATGATGTTGACACTATCGTTAGTAAAACGCTTGAGCATATTGATAAAAAACGCGCTGAATTAGGATTGCCGGCTTACGATCCAGAAGCATTTGGCAAAAGCGGCGATGCCCGTATGCTCGAAATTGAATCTCTGCCCGTTGTAGATCGTCGTGAAGCAATTTATGGATAAATTGCTGACTAAGGAGAAATAAATAATGTCAAGGTATATTGCTACCCGAGCCGTTCGTGGCGCAAATGCGCTGGTGATTGAAGCTGAAGCAATGTTTCAAAAAGCATTGTCCGAAAAGGGCCCGAATACTGTAATAGAGTTCCCAAATACAGCTTACTATTTGCCGCTGATCTATGGCATGACCGGTCTGGAAATTAAAGAGCTGAGTCAGTTGTCAGAAGTCCTCGTGATTGCCCGTAAACTGCTTCATCCGGTTCCAGCAGAATCCAAGTGGACTCCCTATCTGGGGGAAACACTGGACAGTGGAATGGCTGCCCTGATGGCCGCCGAAATTATTGAAGCTATACGTTCGATCTATCAATTGCAGCCCGAGCTGTACCCGGGTTTGGAATTGGGCGGCGGAACAGAGTACGGTGACCGTGATTTCGGGATGTCTGGACGCATGAATGGTCCGATTGATGATATCCAACTTCGCTCCTGGGGGATTCAGTTGGTGGATGGACGCATGCCTGGTTTTGCAGCCATCGTCGGTGCAGCCAAGTCCAACGAGGTTGCGGTAAAAATTATCCGGGAACTTCAGCAGCGAAACATTCTTACCTTCCTTTCCGGAAATGTGAATGGGCGCAGCATTATCGACCAGCTTGTAGAAGAGGGTGTGGATCTGGGATATGATACGTATACAGTACCCTTTGGTACGGATACGATCAGTGCTATCTATGCCTTAGGATTTGCAACGAGATCCGCGCTTACCTTCGGGGGTATCAAAGCAGGACAGGCCCGTTCCATCTTAGAGTACAACCGTGATCGTGTTTTTGCGTTTGTTCTGGCCCTGGGTGAGGTCGATGACTTAAAGTACGCAGCCGCGGCGGGTGCTCTTAACTTTGGATTCCCGGTGATTGCGGATACAGTAATTCCTGAGATTTTGCCCTCAGGTGTCACAACCTATGAACATGTAGTCAGCATGCCCTTTAATGAGATTGAGGGGAAGGATGATGAAGAGAGGGCGACGAAGCTGGTTCAGAAATGCATTCAGGTCCGCGGCGTAAAAATCAAAATTACTGATGTCCCGGTCCCCTTGCCTTATGGTTCCGCCTTTGAGGGCGAAGTGGTTCGGCGGGCGGATATGCGGGTGGAATTTGGCGGTAAGAATTCTAGATCATTTGAATACCTCTTTATGACAGATATGGAAGACATCACTGATGGCAAAGTTGAGGTGGTGGGACCGACATTTGATGATCTGGAAGATGGGGCCTCCATGGATATGGGAGTTGTTGTCCAGGTTGCCGGCCGCGAAATGGAAATGGACTTTGAGCCGGTTCTGGAACGCCAGATCCATGACTTTGTCAACGGCGCCTCCGGTATTCAACATATTGGCCAGCGAGATATAGTATGGTGTCGGATTTCCAAATCAGCTGCTGAAAAAGGTTTCAACCTGGAACATTTTGGAAAAATTATCCATGCCCGTCTTCACGGAGATTTCGGAGCAGTATTGGATAAAGTCCAGGTAACTGTTTATACTGAAAAAGAAGAAATAGATAAATGGCTGGCAACAGCTCGTGAAGCATATAATTTCCGGAATATACGTTTGGCAGATATGACTGACGATTCGGTCGAGGAATTCTACTCCTGCACGCTGTGCCAGAGTTTTGCTCCGGATCATGTTTGTGTGGTCAGCCCGGAACGGCTAGGTTTGTGCGGTGCTTATAACTGGCTGGACTGCAAAGCCTCCTTCAGTATTGACCCGACCGGTCCCAACCAGCCCATTCAACTGGGAGAGTGTTACGACGAAGAGATAGGGTACTGGCAGGGGACCATCGATTACACCAAATCAGCCAGCCACGGAGTTGTGGAAAAAGTATCCATGTACTCGATCATGGAAAATCCGATGACCGCCTGTGGTTGTTTCGAGGCGATTTTGATGTATATCCCTGAAGTGGAAGGTGTGATCGTTGTCAGCCGGGAAGACACTGGTATGACACCGATGGGTATGAAGTTCAGCACCCTGGCCGGCATGGCTGGCGGTGGCGTGCAGACACCCGGCGTGATGGGGATTGGCAAGTATTACATGCTCAGTCCAAAATTCATCTCCGCAGAAGGTGGATTCAAACGGGTTGTCTGGATGAGTAAAAACTTGAAAGATTCCATGCTGGGAGAACTTCAAGGGGTCGCAGAAAGGGAAGGAATTCCAGATTTGATAGATCGGATTGCTGACGGTGAAGAAGTGACCACAGTGGAAGAGCTTCAAGAATGGGTCAAAAATAAACAACACCCAGTTTTGGAAATGCCCACCATGCAGCGTGAAGAGAAAGAACTTGACATTCCCGAAGTCGCGGAAGAGAGTGAGGATGTAATAGCTCAGGCGGAAGCGGTAATTGCAAAGACAACGCCTGAACCGACTCCCACCCCGGAAGCGGTATCAGCGCCGCCACCTGCCCCTGTTCAGCAATCTCTTCCATCAGCACCGGCAGGAATTGCGGAAGGCGGTCCGGAAAAAGCGGTGGACATGCTGCGACGCGCCCTGATAGCCGCCCTGGCAGAACTAGGTGGAATTGAAGGACTTGATGTAGCTAGCTTCCAGCCTGCAGCTGGGACTGCCGCACCGGCTGCTCCGGCGAAGGCAGTAGAAGCTGCACCTATTGCTCCTGATGAAACCTGGCTCCCGGCAGACACAAAAACTAAACTAGCTAAAGAAAAGTGGGATGGCGTGGTGAGAGAGATCACTTTGGGCGCGACTGCGGCCGATGGAGGGACCCGATCACATACAGTCACGATCGGTGGATCCACGGCCATGCCCTTTATGCACTTTGAGGGCCAGACCCCCCACAAGACAGTCATTGGTATAGAGATCCTGAACCGCAGACCGGATGATTGGTCAGAATTGCTAATGAAGGCCTGGGGAGACGTCATGAATGATCCAGGCGAGTGGGCCAAGGCAGCGGAAAAGGCTGGCGCAGAAGTTCTATATATGAAACTGACCCTTACCGATGCTGAAGGAAATCCCACCACCAAAGAACAAGCTGTTGAGGCAGTAGACAAAGTTCTAAAGGCCAGTGGATTGCCCTTGATTGTATTTGGACCAGGTCAGCCTGAACCCGACAATGATCTGCTGGTAGAGATTTCCACAAAATTCAAAGGCGAAAAACTGCTGCTGGGTGTTTGTGAGGACAAGAATTACCGCACCATTGTTGCATCCGCTATGGCGGACGGGCAGCTGGTTGTAGCCCGCACCGCAATGGATGTAAACCTGGCCAAACAGCTGAATATCCTGATCACAGATATGGGATTATCCGCCGAAAATGTTGTTATGGATCCAACCACCGGTGCCCTGGGCTATGGTTTCGAATATGGTTATTCTGTGATGGAACGCCTGAGGATCGCAGCCCTACAGGGCGACGCAATGACCCAGTTCCCAATGATGGTTACCGTAGGAGAGGAATGCTGGAAAACCAAAGAGTCCAAAGTCGGTCATGATGTCCCAGAACCCTGGGGTGATTGGGAAACCCGGGCTATTAACTGGGAAACCACAACGTCCATCATGCTGGCTGAATCCTGTGCCGATTTGATCGTCCTCCGGCACCCGGAAAGCGTTAAACGAACTAAAGAAGCGATTGATGATTTGATGAGCTCCTAGGAGTAAGAAAATAAAACTTGAGTTGAGCTTCGACGAGAGGCTCAACTCGATTGACCTTAGAGATAAGCAGATAGGAAAATGGAGAAAACGTATGGCTCTAACCGGGATTCAAATTTACAAACTGCTTCCCCAAACCAACTGTAAGGAATGTGATTTTCCAACCTGTTTGGCCTTTGCAATGAAATTGGCCGCCAAACAAGTTGAATTGGCAAAATGCCCTTACGTTAGTGAGGAATCAGCTGCACTACTGGCAGAAGCTTCTGCC
>JAGHAU010000101.1 GCA_021161345.1 Anaerolineales bacterium
ATACAAACCTACTCCTTTTTCCACAATCATATATTAAATCCCGATATTGTTTAGGAGCAGATTTGCTTATCAGTAATACGTGTTTTTGCCTATCTGGATAACTGATTAGGCGTATTTTTGCGATAGTGGGTTGTAGATAAAATAGAAGGAGTCGAACAGTTAACGAATAATTCCCTACTATTGATAAATCAAAGACACAAAAGATATCTTAGATCTGAAAAGGTACCTGAATGGTTATTGTCGTGCCGTGTCCTGACTCTGACTGTATTTGATAATCGGCATTTATCAAATCGGCCCGTTCGTGGATTCCCAATAATCCATAATGGCCAATACTTGCCAGTTCACCCAGATTCTTAGGAGGATCAAATCCTTCTCCATCGTCCTCGATTTGTAGTAATAAATTCGTGTCATTATATGAAATCGCGATCTTTGCTTTTGAAGCGCCAGCATGTTTGCTAATATTGCTTATTGCTTCTTGGGTGATGCGGTATAAAGCAATTTCAACATTGTCTGGTAGGCGTCGTTCAATACCTTCTAACTTAAAAAGTATCGGAATGCCGATCGATTCACTCATTTCAAGTCCTAATGATTCGAGAGCAGAAACCAACCCAAGATCCTCTAAATAGATTGGACGCAGAGCCCGGGTTAAGCGTCTTAGTTCCTGCATAGTCTTGCCCAGCATGGTTTCAATTTCTGTCAATGACCCTTGGAGATCACTATTATCTGCCACCCTTCTGGCTATCATGATCCTTTGGTTGAGTGCGATCAGAGATTGCAGCGTATCATCATGAAGTTCACGAGCAAGACGTTTGCGTTCTTCTTCCTGGCCCTTAGTCACAACATTCAGATACCTCGTCAACACCTGTTGGGCCTTCTCGACCTCTTCCGCCATCCCGATGAACGTTGTCTGCAGGGTTTGAATTTCTTCAATCCCACCTACTGGTTCATTAAATGCTTTGAAATCTCCTTGAGTAAACATCCCCGCTTGGGTTTGGAAAGCCCTTAAGGGCTGAATAATCTTAAGTGTACCAAACCAGATTGCAATCAAAGCAAATATCACAATAGGGATCAGAATGAGGGAGCCAGATTCAGAGTATCTCAACAACGGACTGGTTATTTCTCTCCAGGGTTCATCGATTACCAAAGCCCAGTTTGTTGTCGAGATCGGACTGTAAACGATGACATGTTCGCCACCTTCTACATCCAGATAGGTAGTGCCAGTTTCACCACGCAGAGCCTCAGTAATTCCAGGATAATCAAGAAGAGTTTCTGGGACCTCCTGGAGTCCGGATTCGTATAGCATATTTATATTCTGGTCCACCAACATAACCGAACCCACATTATCGTAGGAAAGAATACTAGCCAGGTTTTCCCTGGCTAGTTTGGTTACCGAAAATATACCTACTATAATGGGATTGTTCTGATTTGCCTGGTAGATAACAAATGAATAAATATCATCCTGGCCTTTGATATAAAAAGGGTCGGAAATTCGAGGAGTAATCAACTGTCCAGATTTAGACTGATCCAGATATTTAATAACTTCATCCTCAAATTCTTGCCACATTTCGAGCCTTGCACTGAATCCTAACAAATCATATGTTGGACCGATGATAGCGATACCAGCATCAAAATCATCAGACAGGAATTCAACCGATGTCAGGAAATCGTCCTGTGACAGATTATCCGTCGACTTGATTCCAATACTTTGTATCACTGCTTTTCGGTGGTCTAGTTGCTCTCCTAGTGCCCTTGCTGAACTATTGACAGTTCTTTGATCCCTGGTTGCAACTAGATCCCTCATGGCGTCCTGATGCAAAGCAAAGCTTCCAAAAGTTATTGCGATAAGCAAGATGCTGATAGGAAGGATTACTACAAAGAACAACTGAGAATTTAAACCACGGAGTGAATACCTAAACCTGTTTTCGTTAGGGGACATTCAATTTAATTAGGAGCTCGTTAAATCTGCTTGTATCCAACCCAGTGAAACTGCTTTCATGACAGCCTCTGTCCTGCTGCCGGCCTGGAGTTTGGAAAAAATATGGGCCAGGTGGCCCTGAACCGTTCTATCACTGATGCTCAATTGAACCCCGATAGCTTTATTGGTGAAGCCTTTTGCTACCAAAGCCAAAACTTCATGCTCGCGATCTGTGAGGTGTTCATACAAATAATCATCCTCCCCCTTGGTTAGGTTTTTCAGAACCCGATGGGCAATTGCGGGGTCAAGAACTGATTTTCCATCGTGGACATCTTTAACGCCTTTTATGATTTCTTCCGGCGAGGCGGTTTTCAAGACGAAACCATTGGCGCCTGCCTGCAATACCGCATTAATGTACGGGTCATCATCATAGGCCGTCAGGATCAAGATACCTACTTTCGATTCTAATTTCCTTAACTCCCGAGTAACTTCTATGCCGGTGGCTTCCGGCATCTGGATATCAAGGACTACAACATCAGGATTAAGTTTTTGGACCAGACCTAGAGCGATTTTTCCATCATCTGCTTCTCCAATCACACGGATCAATTCCGAACCTTCCAGGAATTGTTTGATGCCAGATCGTACAACAGCATGATCGTCTGCTAATACTACCTTGATGACATATTCTTTGTTCATATATATATTCTATCCCATAATAAAAGATCAATTCTATGCTCATGTAGATAAGTTGCACTTCTCTATCATATCGAATACATATCTTTGCCATATAAGCAGGATTGCCTGTTCTGCTGCAGAGCAAATTGCCCATTCATTATCAGCCTTCTACGATTACGATCCTTGCAAGATGGGTTCTCCTTATCCATATCTCTCCTTAGGTGGGACAAATAACTCCCCCCGGAATAAGACAAACGTAAAACAATCTGCGTTTGTCTTATTTTTTTAGCTTTCATTTACACAATCCAATTTAATGATTTACTATGTAACCAGTGGCATTATTAGATAAATCGGATATTTTTGGAGATCTCAAGCAAATTGTAGAATAAACTTTGCAGGCATATTTGCCTATATGCAACAAGCTATATATCGCTTATAGCTCCCAATCAACTGAAATACAATTACAGAGGTTTCAACTAATATAATCTTTAGACAAAAAAAGAAACAATAGGAACCAATGACCTCATATACCAGCCAATAAGCAATGGCGAACATACGCCAATTCGGTAACAAGAATAAAAACAGCCATAGCTATTGGCAAAAATTAGAAGTTACCCCTTGGCATCAGCAATATTTTCAGTTGAAAAGTATTACTACAACTTGTAAAGGCATAAATAAAATTGATTCAGACCAGCAATATGAAGATTGGTCAGATTAATTAAACCTCAAATTGAATAAGAAGACTTAATAGGAGAAAGAAATGAAGACAGGAAACGACAAACATTCGGATCATGCTTCAAACCCGGAAAATGCACACGAGAAAGAAAAACAAAACACGAATCATTCTCAGCATGGCGAATCTCACGATCATTCATCCCACACTGGACACAATAGTCAAGAATCACAGGCGGGGCATGAAGATCACAATGAGCATACGAATCACACACAACATGATAATCATCAGGGTGGACAGAGCACTGGAATCAAGGAAGGCCACGAGAACCATGGTGGTCATGAAAGCCACGAATCTCAAGAAGAACATGAGGGGCATGTTGACCATACAGGACATGAAAATATGTTCCGGCGCAAATTCTGGATCAGTACTTTGCTGTCGATACCGGTTTTGATCTTCAGTCCGGCCGTACAAACTTTCCTGAACTATTCCGTTGGAGATTTTCCCGGAAGAACCTGGATCACTCCAATATTTGCTGTCATCGTATTCATATTTGGTGGAATACCCTTTATCCAGATGGCGGTCCCTGAAGTAAAAAAGCGGGCGCCAGGCATGATGACCTTAATCTCCTTGGCAATAGGAGTAGCATTCATCTACAGCCTGGCAGCCTTAATCTTCTCCATCGGGACAACTTTCTTCTGGGAACTTGTGACATTAATCGATATCATGCTTTTGGGGCACTGGATCGAGATGCGCAGCATCCGCCAGGCGTCAGGAG
>JAGHAU010000236.1 GCA_021161345.1 Anaerolineales bacterium
ACTTACTACTTACGATATCTCACTCCCCCGCAGCCACGACCACAGCCGCTGCCATACCTCTGGTGTGGGTCAGGCTGACCGACCAGCTGGTATAACCCAGGAATCCGGCGATCTGAGCCGCTTTACCGGTCAGCCGCAGGATTGGTTTTCCAGAACGCTCATTAAGGATCTCCATCTCTCTCCATGAAACAGGGCCGATCCCTGTGCCCAGAGCTTTGGAACAGGCTTCTTTGGCCGCAAAGCGGGCCGCCACTTCGGCTGCGATCAACCGTGGTTTAACCTGTCTTTCCCTAAACTTAACCAGCCTTTCCAGCTCGGTTTCGCTGAAGATTTTCTTCAGGAAATGCTCCCCGTGCCGGTCAAGCGCTTTTTCAATGCGTTCGATTTCGATCAGGTCAATGCCGGAGGATATGTTCATGGTTTTGGTCCTGCGCTGGAGATAACCAGTCGGTCCGGGTCCAAATATGCCCGGGCAGCTTCCAGGATCGATTCGGGTGTTATTTCCTGGATCATCTTTTCATAGTTTTGTAGATACTCCAATCCTAGCTGATGTTGTTCCATGGTGAGCAGTGCGGAAGCAACTCCGGCGTTGGACTCCAGGGAAAGAGGCAGCTTGCCAACATAGTTGGACTGCACGTCCCTCAGTTCTTCGTTGCTTACGGGCTGGTCCACAAATTTTCTCAGTTCAGTTTTGATCAGATCCAGGGCTTTATCTAAATTCTCGGGAGCTACACCTGCTGATACCATCCACTGACCAGGACCAATGCTGGCACTGAGTGCGCTGTAAGCATAATAAGCCAGGCCGGCCTCTTTGCGAACTGATTCGCCAATCCGACCCATCATGCCAAATTGCCCCAGAACGCTGTTGCCAAGTAAGGCGGAGTAATATCCTTCCCAATTTCGGGAGGGACCAATTGTGCCGACCACCAGATCTGTCTGGCTTTTCTCGTCAATGACATGGTGTTTCTGGATCGAGGTTTCTGGATGAGGCATATCAGGGACTTGCACGGCATCAGCCTGGTCCTCGTTCAGCCAGCTGCCCAAATATTCTTCCGCCAGAGAGATCACGGATTCGGGCTCGAATGGCCCCACTACCACCAGGGTCATGTCTTTGGGTCCGAAATGCTTCTTATGGAAAGCTGCCAGATCCTTTACCCGGATAGCCTTTATGGTTTCGATGTATCCATCAGAAGGATTCTGGTAAGGATGATCCTTGTAGAGTAATTTTTCAAACTCCAGCATGGCCATATCGTTTGTGTCTTGGGCTCGCAAATCCAGCCCGGTTAATAATTGGGAACGGACCCGCTCAACATCCTGTTCAGGAAAGATGGGGTTCATTAGCACATCTGCCAGCATTTTCAACAGGGTGGGCAGGTCTTCCGCCAGGGATTTTCCCCCAAACCCGGCTGTGTGGGCCCCGCAGCCAATTCCCAGGCTGGCACCGATTGACTCCAGGGAGTCGAAAATTTTCTGGAAGCTCTGGGTCCTGGTGCCGCGCATCAAGGTCGAAGTTGTGAAATCTGCCAACCCCAATTTGTCCTGGGGGTCATAGATGCTTCCCGCCTGGACATATCCGCCTATTGAGGTGGCCATGGAATTCATATTCGGTCGGAAAAGAAAAGTGATTCCGTTCTTCAGCTTTATCCGGGTGATATCATCGGGCCCGGGAAGCGAATTGATCTTTAGGGTTGAAAAATCCTGCTTGGTCATTGGTTGTTATTTCCCTTCTTGTGGGGATGATAAATACCCACAATGCGGTTTTTTGGCTGCAGATATTGCTGGGCGACTCGCTGAACATCATCCGGTGTGACTATCGCGATATTATCCAGATAACTTGTAACCCAATTGTAGCTGGCAAACATTTCTGAGAACCCCATCCAGAATGCCTGGTTGGTAATGCTTTCTCCACCATAAGCAAATAAAGCCTGGGTTTGTTTGACTGCCCGCTTTAACTCATCCACTGGCGGCGGGGTATCTTGCAAGCGTTGAATCTCGTCATCTAGGATTTTAAGAGCATCCTCTGTGGTCGAATCTGGATGAAGGATGAAGTTTATTGTGTACAAATAGGGATCTATTGTGGCTGGAAGGCCGCCGTGAATATCAACAACTACTTCCATGTCTTCGACCATTTTCTTATACAACCGGGAGGTTTTATTGGAAATTCCTCCCCCACCGAACATATTCAATCCTTGTGGCCCTGATAAGATGCTGTCCAGGATCAGGAGGGGGAAAAAATCAGGCTCGCTAGCTGAGGGAGTGTGGTAGGCCACATCACCCAGCACCGTTTCCCCAGGACCTTCTACTGTCAGCTTGTGTTCACCGCGTTGGGGGTTTTCGGGTCGGTTGACTCTGGGAGGATCATCTCCAGATGGGATGTCCTGATAAAGATCCGTAATACGTTTTAACATTTGGTCTTTATCAAAATCTCCGGCAATAGCAATCACCGCGTTGTTGGGAGTATAGTAGGTTTTATAATGTCGGTTCAAATCGTTTTTCTGAATGGTTTCCAGGTCTACCTGATCTCCGATGATGACATGATTGTAAGGGTGGATACGGAAAGCGGCGTTATGGAGGGCTTCTGAAAGCCAAAAGCCGGGGCTGTTTTCCCTGCCCTGTCTTTCGGATATCACCACAGTGCGCTCGGATTCCACTTCTTTTTCATCATAGGTAGTGTTCACCATCCGGTCAGCTTCCAGCTCCAGGCCCAGATCGATCTTATCAGCCGGCATGGTTTCGAAGTAGGTGGTCCAATCCAGGTAGGTGAAGGCATTCCAGACACCGCCTGTACGGGCAACAGATTTTTCCATATCATCAGAGGATGTTTTTTCTGTACCCTTAAATTGCATATGCTCCACCCAGTGGGATATGCCGTGTTTGCCGGGGATCTCATCCCTGGATCCAACCCGGTACCAGATCCAGCTGCTGATCAATGGAGCAGAGTGGATTTCTTTAAGTTTGATTTCTAGTCCATTTTCAAGAAAAATGGACGGAATGGTTTCTAGTAGACTCATAGGTTTTTACTTATTGGGTGAGAGTAGCGATCAGTAGATCAAGGGCCAGTTCCTCTTCCAGTTGGAAGCTTTTGATGGACTGGTCGATTTCTGAAAGCTGATGATAGATTATTTTCAGTTGGGGCAGGGTGAATATTTTTGCTTGAGGCATGATCTTCTTAATGGGATAGGGATGGGATCCGATTCTCTGGGCGATTTCGTTATGATCCTGCCCGGGATTTTCATCCATCAATTCCCTGACCTGGATCAACAGCCGGAACTGCCGGATCACCATGCCAAACAGGCTCAAGGGTTTATTGTCTTCCAGGAGCCGGCGCAGCATGAACATTGCCTTTTGGCCGTCCCCATAGCCAATGGCATCCACCATTTCAAAGACATCACCCTGGCGGACGTCCGCTACCAGGTCCCTGACATCACTTTCTGTTACAGGACGCGAATAATCTACATAGATGAGCAGTTTGTCGATCTCGGATTTTGCTAATCGTGGGTTTTCATCAATATAGCTGGCCAGCAGCTGGGCTGCTTGATTTTCAAAACTTCCGCCCATATCCTTGGCCTGCTCCAGGATCCAGTGGGTCATTGCGGGACCTTTGGGCAGGGCGAATACCTGCATCCAGGACCGCTCGGGGTTCTTTTTGATCCATTTGATCAGAAAATGTTTGTTTTCCAGAAGCTCGTCTTCAATTAATACCAGGGCCGTAGTAGAGGGAACTGCATCTAGCAGAGAGGTGAACTTCTCCACGTTTGTTTTCCCTTTGGTCATAGCTTTAATATTTTGGATCACCACCATCCTGCGTTCGGTTAGAAATGGCACGGTCTGGGTTTCCGTTTTTATGCTCTCGATAGTTTTGGATCCGCCGTCGACCGTGGTGATGTCCATGGTGGTTTCCTCGCCCATTTTTGGTTTAAGGCGCTCTTCCAGAAAGCTGCGGATCGCATACTCATCGTTCCCATGTAAAAGGTAGACCGAGGGTGATTGGTCGCTCATATTAGTCCAGCGTCTTTATCCTGTGGGCAGATGTGCCGTTCATAGTATGTTTGGAAATTGTAGAGATCATTAAGTTCCCCGGGTTGCCGCTGGTGGTCACTTTCTTCTGGAGCAAGGGGCCTAGCGGACGGGCAGCGATCAATGCGAGTACGCCAAAAAAGGTGATTACTGGAATACGCTCAAATTTATCTCGCGCCTGTTTCCCGACCCCGATCAAGCCAGCCGCTCCAGCCAATCCGGCAGCAAAGCCGGAAACCAGCAGATTTGTGCCGCAGTTATTATGAATTGCCAGCTCAGATTGCCCGGCGTTTAATTTGCTAAGAGCTTCGCTCACTGTACTGCTCAGAATTTCGGTTGGGATGTCGCCCAGGATCCAAAATCCCCCCCCATCAGAATGCCCGGCGAAGGGCTGTCCCGGGTGGGTTTTTGCCAGCAAATTCAGTGTGGCGTGTTCGAGTCCGTGATTTCGGCGTGTTCGAGAAAATAGTGATTCCATAAGGTTTCCAGTTATTGTATCAACAGTTCTCGCTCTGGTGGAAATACACCAAGGCAGTGAAATGTCTATTGTACTAAATTTAAATCTGTAATGATCACTCCCAATGCCCATTATTATATACTTCTGAGATATTAACATACTCATTGGTTGGCACATGCTATAATTCTCTCGCTTGATAAATATTATATAGTTGGTGTTTATTTTATGAAAATTCTGGTTACCGGCGTCGCCGGATTCCTTGGATCAGCCCTGGCGCAGCGACTGCTTGAGGATGGACACAAAGTCCTCGGTCTGGATGATCTCTCCACTGGAAAAGAAGAAGTTATCCCAGCAGGGGTTGAATTTGAGCTGGGTGATATGCTTGATCGCCCCAAATTATGGACCCTGCTGCAGGATGTAGAATGTGTTTACCACCTGGCAGCCAAAGTTGCGGTTCAGGAATCAATTTTATATCCGCGGGAGTATAACAGCACCAATGTTGGCGGCACGGTAAGTGTCATGGAAGCCATGCGCGATGTGGGTGTCAAAAGAGTGGTTTTCACTTCATCGGGAGCTATCTACGGCGCCCAAAAAGCCCAACCATTGCATGAATTGATGGTACCTTCCCCGGATTCGCCCTACGCAGTTTCTAAACTTTCGGCTGAGTTTTATGTCAAGACAATCGGAAAACTGTGGGGGATCGAGACCGTTACCCTGCGCATTTTTAATGCCTACGGCCCAGGCCAGCATTTACCGGCGGATCATCCACCTGTAATTCCCAACTTCCTCAAACAGGCTGTTAAGGGCGGTAGCTTGATCGTTCATAACAGCGGCAGCCAGACCCGTGATTTCGTTTACCTGGATGATGTGGTGAATGCATTAACCAGAGCCGGCACGACCTCAGGTGTGGATGGCGCAACCATTAACATTGGAAGTGGAAAAGAATACAGTGTTCTTGACCTTGTTAATAATGTAGTTGAACTCACAGGTGCGGATACTGAAACGATCTACAACCACAAAGCCACTGGCGGTGTCAGCCGGATGAGGGCTGATATCACCCGGGCATCCAAGTTGTTGGGCTACAAACCGAAATTCAGCCTGGTTGATGGCCTGGCCCGCACGCTGGAGCTGGATCCCCGATTCAAAAAAGCGATTTAAATGAATTGATCTCTCACTGCTCAAACGCCCGTCCCCGGGCGTTTTATATGTTAAATAGGTGCCTCCCCGAGGACGGGTCGGCGAGCAACAATGATTTGTATTGTAAAATAAGCACATGTCAAACCATTTCCCAGAATCGTTTTTCTCCCGTGACACAGTTCAAGTTGCCAGGGATCTGGTCGGGAAGCGCTTGGTGCGCCTGGAAGGGAACCAGAGGATATCGGGAATCATCCTGGAAACCGAGGCTTACCGGGGCGAAGAGGACCTGGCCTGCCACTGCCGGGCTGGGCGAACGCCCAGAACTGAGATCATGTATGGGCCGGCGGGTCGGGCTTATATTTACCTGATCTACGGTATGTATTGGCTGCTTAATTTTGTAACCGAATCTGAAGGATCCCCTGGCGCAGTGCTGATCCGCGCTTTAGCTCCTGAGGAAGGAAAGGAAAAAATTTCTCAGCGGCGGGGAAATCAACCTGAAAAACATTGGACAGATGGGCCTGGAAAGATCTGCATTGCCCTGGGGATCAACGCAGATTTTAACGGCCTGAACTCCTGCACCCCACAGGCAAAGATTTTTGTAGAGAATGGACAAGATCTTGATCCAGGGTTAATTCATACTGGCCCACGGGTGGGATTGGAGTCCGTTCCAGAACCATGGCGGAGCATCCCCTGGCGATTTGTGGTAAATTATCAACACTTGTTATATGGATCATAAGAGTATCTATTGGAGAATTTATGTTTAGGAAACGTGAAGAATCAACCCGGGAACAAACCCCTGCGCCAATTCAAAGTCGGGTTACATCCATCCTGGGAGAAGGGACCAGCTGGAAAGGGGAGATCACCGGCAAGGGCGGCATCCGCATAGAAGGGTTATTTGAAGGAAAGATCGACCTGGATGGTCTGATCATTGTCAGCCAGACAGGGCGCGTTGAAAGTGAACTGATCAAGGCAGACTCTGTGATCGTCGGTGGTTCCGTTCGCAGTGATATTGAGGCGAATCGGGTTGAGATCCGCAGCACTGGCAAGGTCTGGGGAGATGTTAAGGCTGCTCGTTTTACTACAGAAGAAGGTGCCTATTTGCGAGGCAAGATCCAGATGGAAGAAGAAAACCCGCGTGAGATACCGGAAGCAGAAGCTTTGGACCCGGATGATAAAAAACCAGATCCCTCCAAACCGGCTTTAAAACCCAAAAAATCTGTCCAAAAGAAGGACTAACTTGAAGAAATTCCTGGCTGCAGGATTTGTATTAATACTCTTTCTGTCTGCTTGCAGTGAGTTGATGACCGATGGAGAAGATACTCCTCAGCCGCAATTTACCTCTTCACCTGTTACTGAATATACAGTGCCTGAAGCGACTGAAGGTGCGCCTGAAATCGCCGAAACGACCATGCCTGCTCCAGTTGATCTGGATAGATCTTGTTCAGAAGCTTCGGGGGTAATGGAAACGTACGAGATTCCCTGGAAGGATGAGTTATTAACGGGTCGGATCTATCTGCCGCCTTGTTATGGTTCGGATCCAGATCAGGAATATCCAACTTTATATATGCTGCACGGAGCTATCGAGACAGATCAACAATGGGATGACCTGGGCTTAGATGAATGGGCTGACACCCTGATCTCCGGGAAAGAAATCTCCCCTTTGATCATCATCATGCCTCGGGAGATAACCTGGATCATCTTGCCCGAGAATCTTTTTGGCGACCACCTGGTAACAGCGATCATCCCCTGGATTGACAGCCACTACCAGACCCTGGAGGATAGGGATTTCCGGGCGATCGGAGGGATGTCGCGCGGCGGTAATTGGGCCGTGCGGCTTGGTTTATTGCATTGGGGTTTATTTGGCTCCATAGGAGCCCACAGTACCCCCTTATTTCTTGGAGATCTGAAACGAGTGCCGGGTTGGGTGGAGATCATTCCGACCTCCCAGACTCCCCGGATCTTGATGGATATTGGCCAGGATGATAATAATCTTTCTGACGCAGAGGCTTTGCACCAATCTTTGCAGGATCAGGAAATCCCCCACGAATGGCGTATGTATCCCGGATTGCATGATGAACACTACTGGAAATCACATTTGGAGGAATACCTGAAATGGTACAGTGCAGGTTGGGCTGATCAGTAGATAAAATATTTAAAGAACAAAGAGGATAGTAATGAAAACACCAACATTTAATGAGTTCATGGCTTTGGATCGGGAAAGTATTGAGCCCCTCTATCAGGTTTTGCAGGAGGTTGAGCTGACAGAAGGATCCCTGGATAGCTGGATGGAAGGTTGGTCAGACCTTCGCAAACTTGTCGATGAAAGGTATGCCAAGCTGGCTCTTGCTACTGAACTGGATACTACTGATGAAGAGGCAGAAAAGAAATATCATGGTTTTTTGGAAAATATCTACCCTGCCGCACAAGCTGCCGACCAGAAACTAAAAGAAAAACTCCTGGCCAGTGAACTTGTGCCGACGGGTATGGATTTGATCCTGAAAAAGATGCGAACGGAAGCAGATCTCTTCTGTGAAGAGAACCTGCCTTTGATGACAGAGGAAAGCAAATTGGGCACCCAGTACAGCAAGATCCTGGGAGCGCAGACTATAGATTGGGAAGGGGAGGAACTGACCCTGACCCAGACCAAATCGAAACTGCAGACCCCGGACAGGGATGAACGCAAGCAACTCTGGGAATTGATGTCTCAAAGCCAGTTGGATGACAGGGATGATATTAACCAGTTGTGGGCCAAGTTCATGGATATCCGGGCAGAGTTAGCTTCCAATGCGGGATACCCCGACTACCGGTCCTTCCGCTGGCAGCAGCGGCTCAGGTTGGATTACACACCTGAGGACAGCAAGAAATTTGTCGAAGCAATTAAACAAGTTGCTGCTCCGGCCGCGACCCGGGTTTACGAGAAATATAAATCCCGCTTGAATATTGATAAAGTGCGTCCCTGGGATTTGCTTAATAACCAGACTACCTTCAGCCTTCCACCCATTAAAGCCTTTGATACTGAAGAGGAATTTATCTCCCGGGTGGGGAATATTCTCAATAAACTGGACCCGGTCCTGGGTGGGTATTACCAGACCATGCGCGATAACCAGCTCTTTGATCTCTTGAACCGCAAAGGCAAAGGTCCGGGAGGTTTCTGTACCTCATTTGCCACGGTTGGGCTGCCCTTCATATTTATGAATGCTGCCGGCCGAAGCGCGGATCTGCGAGTGTTGTTCCACGAAAGCGGGCATGCTTTCCATGTCTTTGAACGGATTAATTTACCTTATCATCATCAGTGGCGCCCCGGACTGGAATTTGCGGAAGTTGCTTCCACGGCCATGGAACTGCTTGCCGAGCCTTTCCTGGCAGAAGATATGGGTGGTTTTATGAGTACAGAGAATGCAGCCAGAACCCGGCTGCTGAACCTGGAAGAGAAATTGCTCTTCTGGCCCTATATGGCCGTGGTGGTCGCTTTTCAGCACTGGGTCTATGAGAACCACGAAGAAGGTAAAAACCCGGCTTCTTGCGACGCTAAATGGTCAGCCCTGGTTGATGAATATATGCCAGGTATAGACTGGGAGGGATATGAAGATATCAAGATGACCGGATGGCACCGCAAGCTTCACATTCATCAGGTGCCGTTCTACTATATTGAATATGGCCTAGCCTCGCTGGGTGCATTCCAGATTATGCAAAATGCTCTCCAGGATCAGGCCAAGGCTATCAAGGATTATCGTCATGCTCTTGCATTAGGAGGAACAGTCACACTTCCTGAGCTTTACCGGGCTTCAGGAGCAAACCTGTCCTTTGACGCCCAGACTTTGGGTGAAGTTGTAGATTTAATCGAAGAGAATTTGGCTGATTTGGAAACCAAACTGGCCTGATAATATTCTTGTTGAGATAGGGAGAGGGTTTGGCGTGTCATTTGTCAGTACCTGACAGCCTCCCTCTCCGTTATAATGAAATTCTGGAACCGGTTCCAAAAAAAGGAAATATATTGTGAAGAAACTTAAAGTTGTCATTCCAATGGCAGGTTATGGAAAACGGCTTCGGCCCCATACCTGGAGCAGACCCAAACAATTACTGACGTTGGCAGGAAAAACTGTCATCGAGCATGTTCTGGATACATTTTCCTCCCTGCCCGAGGACACAAAGATAGAGTATGTCTTCATTGTTGGTTATCTGGGAGACAAGATCAAAGCCTATATGGCGGAAGAGCATCCAGACACTACAGTACACTTTGTGGTCCAGGAAGAAATGAGGGGGCAATCCCATGCGATTTATCTGGCGCGGGACTACATAAATGGTCCCATGATCATGGTTTTTGCAGATACTCTGATCGAAACCGACCTCGGTTTTCTGGATGAAGAACAATCTGATATTGTCGCTTGGGTTAAACCAGTGCCGGATCCGCGGCGTTTTGGCGTTGCGGAGGTTGGGAAAAGGAACCTGGTCACCAGGTTAATTGAAAAACCTAAAGCCATGGATAATAACCTGGCCCTGGTCGGATTTTATTACTTCAAAAAGGGACAGGATCTGATTCAGGCCATCGAAAAACAGATCGATCAGCAGGTGCAATTGAAAGGCGAGTTTTTCCTGGCTGACGCCATCAATATCATGCTTGAAGGCGGAAAAAGCAAAATGCGAACAGAAAAGGTACATGTCTGGCTTGATGCTGGGACTTTTGATGCAATGTTAAGCACCAATCGCTACCTGCTTGACCATGGTCATGACAATTCTGAAAAGGCAGCCCAGCGAATAGGTGTTCATGTCATCCCACCGGTCTTTATCCACCCCGAGGCAGAGGTGGAATCTTCTGTGATAGGACCTCATACAACAGTGGAAGCCGGCTGCAAGATACTGGGCAGTGTTATCCAGAATTCCATCATTGAAAAAGGATCCCAGGTTGAGGATGCATTATTGAATGGATCCTTGATCGGGCAGAATACTGTCGTTAAGGGAGGATCAATCTCCATTAATGTTGGAGATGATACCGTATTAGAAATCTGAAAGTCTACCGCAGGTCCAAGGAGTCCCATGCCCCGAGACTTTATAGCCAAACGTGTCGCTGAACTAAAACCATCAGGAATTAGAAAATTCTTTGACATCGTCGCAACTATGGACGATGTCATCTCATTGGGGATCGGGGAACCGGATTTCACAACTCCGAAGCCGATCCTGGAGGCTGGTATTGAGGCGCTTCGGCAGGGAGAGACGCACTATACATCCAACGCCGGGATCTATGAACTGCGGGAAGCTATTGCTGATATGCTGGAAGAAAAATATCAAGTCAGCTACAACCCGGTAGATGAGGTGGTTGTTTCGGTTGGCGTTTCAGAGGCTCTGTATTTAGCCTTAACTGCGGTGATCGATCCCGGGGAGGAGATCATCATACCCACACCCTGTTTTGTGTCCTACCAGGCGGAGGTGATGCTGGCAGGCGGCGTTCCGGTTGAGGTCCCTGGTACCTTCGAAAATGGTTTTCAACCAGAACCCGAATTAATTGAAAAAGCTATCACACCTAAAACCAAGGCCATCTTTATTGGTTTCCCCAATAATCCTACCGGAGCAGTAGCCTCCAGGGAAAACCTGCTGGCAATTAGCAAGATCGCAGAAAAGCATGACCTGTTGGTGATTTCAGATGAGATCTATGACAGCCTGGTTTATGGTGTGGAGCATGTTTGTTTTGCGGCTCTGCCGGGTATGAAGGAACGCACCATCACGCTGGGGGGATTCTCCAAAAGTTATGCCATGACCGGTTGGAGGGTGGGTTATGCTGCCGCGCCGGCTAACATCCTGGGTGGCCTGGTTCGGATCCATCAATACACTGTAATGTCTGCCCCATCAGTTTCCCAACTGGCAGCGCTGGCTGCTATCAATCTGGGAGCAGATGCTGCAGAAGAGATGCGGCTGAAATACGACCGCCGCCGGCAGTTGATCGTCTCAGGTTTAAATGAGATTGGTCTGGAAACCTTCTTGCCCCAGGGCGCTTTTTACGCTTTCCCCAAGATCAGCGGCACTGGAATGGATGATGAAGAATTTGCCCAGCGGCTGCTGGAGGAAGAAAAGGTTGCTGTAGTGCCCGGTTCTGCTTTTGGCTCAGGAGGAGAAGGGTTTGTGCGCTGTTCCTATGCCACAGATTACACCAAGATCGAACAGGCCCTGGAGCGGATTGGGAGTTTTGTAAAGCGCTGTGGCGGATGAATTGGGAAATAGTAACTCCTAAGAAGTAAGTCGATTAAGATCTAGTCACAACGTTAAACGATCATAGTTTAACGTTGTGTTTTTAATCCTGTTTCCCGTCCCCCGTCTCCGGTCCCCGGTCACGATGCGTAGCATCCACCGGTCTCTTTCTCCCGTCGATACCTACTCAATAACCACTCCACTCAGATCATCTTCCGCTTCCGGATAAGACATATTCAGACTTTTGAGCTTATCAATGATGATTGAAGAGATCACCAGGTTGCGGTACCATTTGCGGTTGGCGGGTATCACATACCAGGGAGAAGCCTCGGTGCTGGTTTTTCCCAGTGCATCTTCAAATGCAGCTATGTACTGATCCCACAACTTGCGCTCTTCCAGATCTCCCAAGCTGAATTTCCAAATTTTCTCTGGTTTGTCCAGGCGGGCCTGAAGGCGTTCTTTCTGTTCATCCCTGTTAATGTGTAAATAGAATTTCAAGATCGTAGTGCCTTCATCAGCCAGCGTTTTCTCAAAAGCGGCGATATGCTCATAGCGTTTGGACCAAACCTCTTTCGGGACCAGATCATGTACCCTGACCACCAGCACATCTTCATAATGGCTGCGGTTGAAAATCACGATCTCACCTTTACCTGGAGTATGTTTATGGACACGCCAAAGATAATCATGAGCCAGCTCTTCCCTGGTCGGTGCCTTAAAGCTCGACACTTTCACTCCCTGGGGATTAACACCCTCAAAAACATGGCGGATGGTGCCGTCCTTTCCGCCAGTATCCATGGCCTGAAGAACGATCAGGACCTTGTGTTTCCCTTCAGCGTAGAGCAGTTCCTGAAGTGTTTCCAGTTCGTTGTTCAACTGTTTAAGATGATCCTTGCCAACTTTTTTTCCCATTGGAAAAATGCTCTTATCATTAGGATCCCACTTACTGAGGTCTAGTTTTTTGCCTGGTTTGATGCGATATTTATCCATTCATAACTCCAGTGAACAGTGTTTTCTTCATGATTGATTAATTCTAAATTGATTCGAATCTTGTCTCGGTCCTTCGTCTCCGGTCTTGTTTTATTTCAGATGCAGAACAAAAGCATACCCCTCTCCCTCAAATGAGGCACCTTCCTCCAGGGGAAAATTGAAATCAAACGGCACAGTTCCCTCCCAGGGATATTCTCCATGAAAATCCTCGGCGTTTACCACGACCAGCTGGGACCCGGTACCCTCCACTAGCATATTCAATGCTCCACCTGCTTTATCATCTTCACAATTGCCTGTAATCACAAAGTCCAGGTTCATAGTGACTTCGTATGTTCCCCATTCTTCAATTAATATATCTCCGTACTCCAGTCCTCCACCCCCTTGAAGGAGATAAGGCGGTTCATCTGTTGTCACGGCGAATGGGATACTTCCAACTGTATGTGGCTCTAATCCGACAGCATCAGCTGGTCCGACCAGGATCTGAACCTCTACTTCTCCACTAAGGCCCTCACACTTAGAAGGGGTCGCTGTTTGTGTGGGCGGCACTTCCTGCATTACCTTCGTTGGAGTGGGTGTGGGTTTAGGATCTTCGACGACTGCCGGCTGATCGCTGCAAGAAGAAATAATCAACAAAAACATAAGGGTAATAGTCAGTCTAAAGAAAGTTTTATTTTTAGTAGACATATCTTTTTCTCCTTTTCTATTATGCGGCAAAAAAAATCGCATATCCCGGTCTTCTGTCTTCCGTCCCCGGTCCTGTTTATAAAATCACCGGCGGATCTACTTCAACGATCCATTCTGGTCCCGGATGATGCCCGCTGATCAACGCCAGTGGATTCGGCCCCTTGACCAGGATCTGCCAACGCCATTCGCCCCGGATCTTGCTGAAGTAGGCTGGTGTGGGTCCGACCAGATAAGTGGACTGAAAACCTTCTTTCTTGATCCAGCCTTGCAATGTGGCGGTATAGACCCTGGCTTTTTTCTCGGCTGATTTTGGATTTTTGTCCCGGATCTCCAACCGGATGATCTTCAGGAAGGGAGGATAACCCAACTCCCGGCGGTGTTCCAATTCTTGCTGGTAAAAATCCTCATAATCATGGCCTGCAGCGGCCTGGATTACATAATGGTCTGGATCAAAGGTCTGCAAGACTACCTCGCCGCCCAGGGGGCTGCGCCCTGCTCTTCCCGCCACCTGGGTCAGGACCTGGAAGGTCCGTTCAGCTGCCCGGAAATCTGGCAAATTCAATCCGCTGTCTGCCAGGACAACACCCACCAGGGTTACCAGGGGCAGGTCCAAACCCTTGGCCAGCATCTGAGTACCAATTAACACATCGGCCTGATGGGAGGAAAACTTGTCCATGATCTCCCAATGGGCACCTTTTTTGCGGGTGGTGTCCCTGTCCCAACGCAAAGTGCGAACATCCGGAAGGAGTTCTTTGAGGGCTGATTCTACCTGCTGGGTGCCGGTTCCCAAATGGCGGATGCGCTGAGATCCGCATTTTGGACAGACCTTTGGGATATTCCTGCGGTAGCCGCATAAATGACAGCGCAGCTCCTGATCAAAGAGATGGGCAGTGAGCGAAGTTTCACAACGGGGACAGCGCAGGGCATATCCGCAATCCCGGCAAAATATATAGGTGGCGCTGCCGCGCCGGTTCAGGAATAGGATTGCTTGTTGGTTTTTTGTTAATGTTTCAGCAAGTTTTTCCTGGAGCTCGCGGCTGAAAATAGAGCGATTTCCGGCCTTCAATTCTGTCCTCATATCAATTACATTCACTGATGGCAGATCCGCCATCAGGAGGTCTTCATCCAGATCCTGATAGCGGGAGAAAGCGGGATCATGATCGGCCTGGTTCAACTGCACCTGAATGGATTTTCTATGAGCCAATATGCGCTCAGGTAAGGGTAGGTAGGTCCAGCTGCCGCGTTCACTCTGGTAGCGGCTGGTCACGTTAGGTGTGGCGGACCCCAGAATGCAAACCGCGCCCAAGTTCTTCGTGTGGAAAATGGCGCTGTGCAGTGCATGGTAGTGCGGGGATATGTCTCCCTGGTAGTAGGAATCGTCATGGCACTCGTCCAGCACGATCAATCCCAGATTCGGAAAAGGAGTGAATAAAGCGCTGCGGGGACCCACTACGATATCCAGGGCGCCGTGCCGTGCCAGTCGCCAGGTATCGTAACGCTCTCCCGGCGAGAGTCCTGAATGCAGTACCCCCACCCGATCCGGAAAACGGCTCATAAAGCGGGTTACTGTCTGGGGTGTTAATGCGATCTCGGGCACCATAATGATGGCTTGTTTCCCGGCAGCAATGGTTTCCTCAACAGCCCTTAAATAGATCTCTGTTTTTCCGGACCCTGTCACGCCGTGCAGTAGATAAGGTCTGGAGTTGTTATCTTTAAATCCTTCCAGGATCAACTGCCAGACGCTCTGTTGCGCCGGGGTCAGGATAGGGGCTGATTGAGGCGTGATGACCAGATCGGCCAGCGGGTCTCTCAACACTGGAACTTCAATGATCTCGGCCAATCCCCTTTTGATGAGGATCTTGAGGTCATTCAGGTTGGCACCGACCTTGTCATAGATGACTGAAAGGGGAACGGGATCACGCTGTTCCATGATCAGCTGCAGGGCTCGCTTTCTGCGGGCCAATGCCTCAGGGTAGCCTTTCCGGGCCAGATCATCCATCTGCCCCTGGGCTAAATCTGGATCGCTGATGAACTGAAGCTGTCGTTCATACTTCGGTTTAACGCTGGGATCTGCCAGGGTGGACTGGCTCTTTATGATTCCTCTTCGAGCCAGCGAACCGGCTGTTTTACGCCAATTCTTGTGAGGTAGGGCACGGTCAATTTGTCGGCCGCGGAGTGCCCCCCGCTTAATTAGAAGATCCAGTAGTTGGGTTTGAGATGGGGACGGTTCTGGAAGCAGGGACTTTCCCTCTGCGATCAATGTCTCGCTTTCATCCGAAAGACCATACTGGATATCCGCTTGAACGCTCAGCCCTGCCGGGACCATGGCCTGCAGGGTGACGCCTAGAGGAGAAAGGGTCTCCCCGGTTATGTGCTGAGCGAGTTCGATCTGGCCTGGTGTTACAACGGGGGTTGGATCGAGAATTTTCCCGACGGCTCTGGTTTGGGTGACGGCGGGTTTTTCGGGAAACTCAATGATTATTCCCTGGACCGACTGCCTTCCAAATGGCACTTCCACCAGCTGGCCCAGCTTGAAATCATCCTGAATCTCATCTGGTAGATGATAGTCAAAAATACCCTGCACGTGTGGAACGTTGACAGCAATCCGGGCGTAAAGAGGAGGTGTTCTGTTTTTAGAAGGCATGGCGGAATGGTGGTTATTATTATTCACGGGTTAGAACAGCAGAAGTATATCCCACCACGCTGGTATTGTCGCCAGTGATGTTTCCGGAATGGGCGTAATTTAAAATATGAGCCGCAGCTTCCCCGCCCGATTTAACTGCCCAGATCACTGCTGCCAGGGCGCCTAAACCGCAGGCAGAACCGGTGTTTTCCTTCTGAGCCTGATAGAGGTAATCTGGGTCTAGCGACTGAATGCCATCAATGATGGTCTGGTCCAGTTGATTCGCTTTTTCAGCTGTTTGAAAATGTGATAGATCTGTGCTGGCTACCAATAGGGCATTCCTGGACAATATCAGTTCTGCCAAGATCTCACCCAGCGACCGCATCAGGCTGGGCTCTTGCTGGCAGAGCATGAGTGGAAGCAGAGTAAATTCGTTTTGCAGGGCCCGCTGTAAAAAAGGCAAAATTATCTCAACCGCATGTTCACTATCGTTCCGGACCTCACTCAGCCCCACGCCGGTTTTCTCTTGTAGAGATCGATTTACGAAATCCATGCTTTCGCGGTCAAGAGGAACTTCTCCCAGGGGTGTTTGATAAGCCTGGTGCCCGCTGGTAAGGATGGCGCTTGGGTGAAACTGATGGCAGGGAGAGAGGATCACAATCAGATCTGGATCAAGCCCCGTTATAGCCCTAAAAGCATATCCTGCTACCGGACCGGAATAGATATGGCCGGCATGAGGGGAGACCAGAGCCAGGATCTTACCCTTGATCTTTGGGATCTGGGCTTCCTGGATGAAGCCATCTACTGACTCCGCCAGCTTTTTGGGCTGGGCAGGATACCAGCGGCCCGCCAGGGGTGAAGGTCGAATATCAGTGATAGTGTTCATGGGTCTAATCCGATTGTAGCACAGGCGCGAATGTAAAACTTCTGGAGCAGGATATCTTATATAGAGATATATTCCCCGTATCAGAAATTGTAAGGTCCATTGGGAAAAGCCGGAATGCTTGCGGTGGGATTGCCTGTAGTTTTTTTAACCCTGGAACCCCGGAATATTTCATTTTCCCCTCAGGTTTTCCTCAATCATTGGGAAAAGGGTGGGTGTGTTTGAGATTGGGTTGATGGCTGGTGTAAAAGACTAACAAGACTGTAACTATTTTTGTTTGCTATCCTGGGTTTCACTTGTATACTGAGTAGAGCAAATCGATGGACCGGCGATTGTAGAGTAGTTAGTTTGGAGGAAATTGATGACAGATGAAGAAAGAATACTGATTGTTCTTTCTGTTAAT
Organism: Anaerolineales bacterium; assembly: GCA_021161345.1. Taxonomy (GTDB): domain Bacteria; phylum Chloroflexota; class Anaerolineae; order Anaerolineales; family UBA11858; genus B10-G9. The sequence goes on from JAGHAU010000236.1 coordinate 17,372, forward strand.
GATGATGAATCAAAACAGCAGCAAGTTGTTGAATCCCTGGCTGGCTCAAATGTGGTCTATCAGATCATCCAATATGATGACCTGGATCTCGCCAGAGATTTTCTTGAAACATCGGATGTTGATCTGGTAATCACTGAGGTAGAAATAAAAGGGCGAAAGATCTTCGAACTGATGGAAAGTTTTCAGCACCTGCCCTGGATTGTATTGTCAGCTATTAACGACCATCAGGTTCTTAGGAAAGCTTTTAATTCCGGAGCTGCTGATTATATTGTCAGGAATGGGCGAAATACCAATTTGCCAGGACTGGATAAAATCATCTTTGATATTCTGGAGCGCTGGAATTACCGGAAGGATAACTGTACATGTGATCAAAAATCCTCTCCTGAAAATCACTCCACCGCGAGCGAGCTTCATCTTGTCAACTTACGATTAGCCGAAGAATCCCATCAAAGGTTAGCGGCGTTGGAAGAGCTGAGAGAATCACGAGAATTGTACAGGCGATTCTTCCAGAATTCACGGGATGCTGTATGTATAACATCAATTGATGGGCGCTGGATCGATATGAATGGATCTGCCCTGGCCATGTTTGGATATGAAGACAAGGAAGATATCTGGACGGATACCATGCTGAATTTTTACTGGGACACAGATCAAGGCCGTGATTATAGTCAGAAACTTGAAGTGGATGGATTTGTAAATGACTACCCAATAAAGTTCAGAAAAAAAGATGGCAGCAGTATCAAGGCCCTGATTACCGCTATGCCATATGAGATCGGGGGCAAGGTGATTGGTTATCAGGTCCTCATACGCGATATGACTGATGAACTTAGGTCAAAAGACGAGAATTTAAAGCTGCATAAGAATCAAGCTATCCTTGACTCGCTTGCCAGAGATATGGGAAATATGCTGGAGTTAAATGATATCTATGCCAGCATCTCGAATCATATCAAGGAAATGATTGTTCCAGACTGGATCAGGATTCTGAAATTTGATGAGCTTCAACACAACTTCAAAATAGAACATGAATGGGGTATGAACCCTCCCAGAGGATCCAAAACCATTGAACTGGAATATTTCGAAGACAATTACCAAAATTTGATTCAGGAAACTTCAGAAACAAAACAGACCACAATAGCAGCCATGGATGGTAGTCTGTATCAAGACCACAAGATTTCTGTGGCAACTTTGACAAATCTCATTGAGGCGGAGGGTTCTGGACGGGATCAACACCACGATTACCCAACCATCGTACTGACGCCAATTCTGATTAATGACCAGGTGATCGGCATCATCCATGTGGTTTTTAACAGTAACAAACCGCCAAGCACAGAGGATCTGAGTTTCTTAACCCGAGCTGCCAATATAGTAGCCATTTGCCTAAAGAAAGCCTACCTTTTGCAGTATTCCGAAGATCATGTGAAGAAGCTATCCAGTCTTCAGCGCGTTCAGCAGATCATTCTCGAGAATCTTTCTCTACCAACCACTATGGATATGATGGTTGATCAGGTTGTAACAGAGCTGGATGTTGATGCGGTTAATATCCTGTATCTCCATCCCGGATTAAAAACTTTAAGATTGATTGCTCAAAAAGGATTCAGACAAAAAGTTTTCCAGGATAGCGGTCTAGAGATAGGTGAAGGTTTAGCAGGCCGAGCTCTAGAAACAAAGGACATAATTCATGTCCGGGACCTGTCAAATTCCCCTGAGCAGATCAACCGATCATTAGAATTCTCAACAGAGAAATTCGTGACCTATTTCGGTGTTCCTTTGCTAGTGAAAAATCGGTTGGTGGGTGTTCTCGAGATATTTAATCGATCGGAGCTGGTACCGGAAGCCTATTGGCTGGATCTCCTTAAGCTCATCGCAGGATTGGTGGCGGTTGCGATCGATCTTCAGAATCTGACCAATGATCTGGAGAGATCCCGGAAAAAAATTGCAGCGGCGTTCGACGGGGTCATCATGGGTTGGGCAACTGCCCTGGAGTTAAGAGGGATTGAGTCTGAAGGTCATGCGAGAAGGACTCAAGACCTTACCAGTCGCCTGGCAATAAAAATGGGTATCTCTGAAACAGAGCTGGATGACATTCGGCAGGGAGCCCTGCTTCACGATATCGGTAAAATGGGTATCCCGGATGATGTACTGCTAAAGGGAACCGTTTTGAACGCAGAAGAAATGCGACTGATTGGCCGTCATCCCGTCGATGCTTTTGAATTGCTCGAATCTGTAGAAGGATTAAAGGGAGCGCTGGATATTCCGCTCTATCATCATGAGCGCTGGGATGGCAAAGGATATCCGTATGGAATTGAAGGGGAGGAAATTCCTCTCTCCGCCAGGATCTTTGCGGTGGTGGATGTCTGGGATGCAATGCAGACAGACAGGCCCTACCGGAAAGCGTATTCAAGAACTGAAGCTCTACATCATCTTGAAGAGCAGGCTGGAAAGCATTTTGATCCGAAGGTTCTGAGAGCTTTTATGGAGATCCTGGAAGAAGATCACCCTGGGGGCCCAGAGGAGTCGTCTCTGGTGGAGCATGAAAGCCAGGACGAGTTAACAGCAGGAGTTTTGATCAAATAAGAAACTTGATAATCTGGTAGGCCCTTTTTTTTCGAGGAATGGGGCAGATCTTACTCCCAATGGGTGCCAAAGAGTTGCCCCGGGAATTTTTGATATCAACGTATTATCCCCTTGGCGGGTGGAAATGAGATAGCTTCACCCGCAGATATCAGGCTCTATCTGGTATGTTTAGGTGGAACAGACAAGTTTTTTATTGGTGGTTTACCAGGTTGCTGTCAACCGCCGGGTATCGCCCCTTGCTCCTAAAGCAGTTCTCGAACACAAAGATGTAGATTGGATCACACTCTTCACCTGTGAAAGTTACGGTGAATATTGGGGCGATTATGGATACCGCCGCATGGTCCAGGCTGTGCTTGTGGATGTAAGCCTGGAAAATTAGATCTCTGAAGTGATCAGAAAAGCCCCGCATTCCCTATTGCGGGGCTTCTTTATTTAATATTGGCACATATCCCGAAAAAATGCTTATGTTATACTAATCTGAAATCAAAACGGGAGTATTGTTTCATGTATAAGGTATCTATTGAATATTGTGTGCCTTGAAATTACCATCCACGAGCTTTCAGTTTGGAAGACGCATTTAAAAAACAATACCCAGATATTGTCTCTGATATCGAGCTGATAGAGTCTGCTGGGGGAGCTTTTGAGATCAGAGTTGATGGAGAATTGATCTATTCGAAATTGGAAACCGGACGCCACGCGGCCCCGCCGGAGATTTTAGGTTTGTTTAAAGCATATATTGAGGAGTAAGTTGAATGACAGCAAAAAAAGGCAGGGTATTCTCGGGTGCTAGGCCGACTGGCCGGCAGCATCTGGGCAATTACCTGGGCGCAATCAAGAACTATGTGGCCATGCAGGATGATTACCGCACCGTGTACTGCATCGTGGATATCCATGCCCTGACCACAGTCGAAACTACCAAAGATCTGGCGTTTAATACTCAGGAAATGGCCCTGGACTGGTTGGCGGCGGGCATGGACCCCAAACAAAGTATCATCTTCGTCCAATCCCACGTCCCGGAAGTGATGGAATTGCATACGATCCTGTCGATGGTAACACCCCTGGGGAAATTAACTGCCCTGCCAACCTTTAAGGAAAAAGTGCGCGACAACCCTGATAACGTTAACTATGGTTTGGTTGGTTATCCTGTTTTGATGTCGGCCGACATTTTGCTTTATAAGGCAGACGCCGTGCCGGTGGGTACGGACCAGATTCCCCACCTTGAATTTGCCAGGGAAGTGGTGCGTTCATTCAATTTCCACTATGAGACCGATGTACTGATTGAGCCCCAGGCTGTGATCACCAAGATCCCCAAAGTGCTGGGAATTGATGGGGAACGCAAGATGAGTAAAAGTCTCAATAATCACATCGAGCTGGCTGCAACACCCGAAGAAACAGAAAAACGGGTCATGAGCATGGTGACCGATCCCCAACGCCAGCGCCGCAACGATCCTGGCAATCCGGATGTCTGCAACGTCTTCACACTGCACAAGATTTTCTCATCCGAGAATGAGGTTGAATCCATCAATAAGGATTGCCGCATTGCGGAGATCGGCTGCGTGGACTGCAAACGGAAACTAGCGGCCAATTTGAACAAACACCTGGAACCTTTCCGGGCTAAAAGAAAAGAGCTGGAGGGGGATCCGGATTATGTCAGGGATGTCCTGCTAGATGGTGCCAAGCGAGCTAAAGTGATCGCCGCTGAAACAATGGCAGAAGTCCGGGAAGCGATCGGGTTTTATGGTGTTAAGGGATAAAAATTGAAAGCGATCCTTCAGCGAGTTCAATCGGGAAGTGTCTCGGTAGACGGGAATAAAATTGCCGAGATTCGGGCTGGCCTTGTGATCCTGCTGGGTGTTGGACCTGCCGACACTAAGGCTGAAGCGGATAAGTTGGCTCTGAAACTGGCCCAGATGAGGATTTTCCCTGATAATAATGGGAAAATGAATCTCTCTCTCCTGGATGTGAGCGGAGAAGCCCTGGTAGTGCCCCAATTTACTCTCTTTGCAGATACGAAAAAAGGCCATCGGCCATCATTTGTCCATGCGGGTCCTCCGGAGATCGCCAAACCACTTACAGATCATTTTGCTTCGGCGCTTCGAAAACTGGGTGTTCCCACCCAGGAGGGAGAGTTTGGAGCTCATATGCTGGTCGAGATCCACAATGATGGTCCTGTGACGATTGAGGTGGAGGTATAGAGGGACGCTTCGCGTCCCGACCGGAGTAAAGAGACGGGATTGAAAAGACCGAGACAAAGAGACGGGAGAGATTGTGGGGCTAGAAAAAACCTAATCCCTCAATACTTTCATAAATCTTGTGATCTTGTAAAATAGATTTCTTCCCAGTTTTCTCACACCTTCTAATTCGTTTATCGAGATGTAATTCCTTTTTTCTATCAGATCTATACATGCCACTGTCTCAAGAAAAGATCTCAAAGCCAAACTGAGGAAACGTATTTGTTCCTTATCAGATTGACCTGTTGATCCTTCTGCAATATTGAGAGCAATTGACGTGGCTGCCCTAATCACCTGTGAACTCAAATTGAATCTTTCTGGACCTGGCAAACAAGTTGCTAGATCATATATATGATCTATATAATCCAAGGCTAGCTGGTATACATATAATGATTGGAATTTATATTCACCCACTCTTCCCCCCTTAATTGGATTATGACAACTTTGAAATCAATTGTCTATGGGTGTGAGCAAAACAGTTTCTCCTCCGGTCTCTTTACCCCACCCCGTCTTGTTATTTCCGTCTTGCCACTCCGGTCTCTTTACCCCACCCCGTCTCATTATCTCTGTCTCGTTATCCCCGTCTCTTCAATCCTTCCTGGTGGTAAAATCATCTCCATGGCTGTCAAAATTACCAATCATCCCGGATTTCTTCCCATTCGGGATTTTGATGTGCGAACGGACCTGCTTTCAGTCTCTGATCTGGTAGAGCTGTGTTTTGCGGACCGACTCTCTCCGGACGGGGAAGCCTTGCTGCGAAAAATGCGCTCCTCGGCTCATAACAAACGTTTTCAAGAATGGGCTTATTCAATGGCAGGCCGGGTGTCGATGCCCTTCACAGGGTATGTCTGGGAGGAAGATGAAGAGATCATTGGCAATCTTAGTTTAATTCCCTATCATGTGGGCGGCAAACAATTTTATATGATCGCCAATGTGGCGGTCCATCCTGATTATCAACGCAAAGGGATCGCTCACTCGCTGGTCAACCGGGCTCTGGATTTCCTGCTGCCAAAAAGCCTGGACGGCATCTGGCTTCAGGTGGATCAGGGCAACCAGGCAGCGGTTGATCTGTATTTGCGGCATGGTTTTGTAGAAGTGTCCCGCCGTACCACCTGGATGTTAAGGCCCAATGACGTTCCCCGAGAATTCCTTGACTGGCGTGTGCCGGGTTTTACTGTGAAAGAGCATAAAGTAAGGCATTGGCCCCAACAGCGTAGATGGTTGGAGAATAACTATCCTCCCGAAGTGCGCTGGCATTTACCGCTCCGACCGGAATACCTGAGGGGAGGGTTTTCTGGTCGATTCTCCCGTCTGATGCTTCTGGACCCCAAAATTTTCCAGTGGTCGGTTATGTCCGGCGATGAACTGATCGGCGTGGTTTCCTGGCAATCTTCCAAGACCAAGGCCGATTGGCTTTGGATTGCCTCTTCTCCAGAAACCGAAGGTGTACTATTGGATGCCTTTTTGCCCCATTGGATGAATGGATCTGGTTTTAAACGATCTTTAAGGTTAAATTTTCCAGCCAGGAAAACCAACCTCAGTCTTGAGTCTCACTGGTTTAAACCCACTCGCACCCTGATCTGGATGAAATACGAACGGTAATCGGCTTGAGGTTCATTATTTTTATAAGGGGCTCTATTGTTTATAACTACAACTACTACTAACTAATTTTAGATTACTGGCCACGGGCTCATTTGGAGGAGCAATGAAACTTGACTGGAAAAAAACATTTCTGATCGGCTTTGGTTTTCTGGGTGTATCAGCACTTTGGCAGGTCTATAATTCCTTTGTCCCCATCTTTCTGCAGACTGGACATCCCGGGTTCGCCAGCTCCAAGGAGATTTTGGGTTTTGGTTTAAACGCGTCTAGCACAGGCTTCATCATGGGAATTGATAATCTGGCCGCGATTTTTATCCTTCCCATGATCGGCGTTTGGAGTGACAGGATCAGGACCCCGATCGGCCGCCGCTACCCATTTATTCTCACAGCCGCACCCCTGGCCGCGCTGGCATTTATTCTCATGCCGATTGCCGCTTCTCTGATCAAGCCTGAACTCAATGGCACAATTGCCGGAAATACGGGAGCCTTTTCGCTCTTTATGGTCGCAACTGCAGTTGTGCTTCTGGCAATGGCGATCTTGCGCACTCCCGTAATATCTCTCATGCCTGATCTGATTCCTTCGCCTCTGCGCAGCAAAGCCAATGGGGTGATCAATTTTATGGGCGGAGTTGGTTTTATCATAGGCACTTTTGGCCTTGCTCTTCTGTTTGATATCAACCCTGTTTATCCTTTCATAGGCGGAGCGGGGATCTTGACCCTCGCGGTAGTGTTGTTATTCATTACCACCAAAGAACCCGCTGTGGAAGATCTCCCTCACCCTGAAGAACACCTGCAAAGCGAGGAGGAACAGGCAGTTGGAGCACTGAAAGGCGTTTCAGTGGTGCCCAAAAAATACCGCAAATCATTATTTGCACTCTTGGGTGCCATCTTCCTCTTATTTATCGCCTATGATGGCATAGGGACTTTCTTTACTTCATATGCAGTTAATGAGCTCGGTGTCAGCGAAGGTTTTGCACCTACGTTGTACGGATTGGCTGGCGTGACCTTTATTCTCTTCGCTATCCCCGCCGGATTTATCGGTGCCAAATTTGGCCGCCGCCGGACCATCATTGCGGGTATCTTGTTGTTTGGAATCGTTATGATGCTGGGTTATTTTCTGACCAACGTAACCCAGGTGGGGATCGTATTAGCGATCAGTGGTATCGGTTGGGCGCTGATAAACGTCAATACGCTGCCGATGGTGATCGATACTTCAGAAGATGAACGCTTGCTAGGGACCTACACGGGATTGTATTATCTGGCTTCCCAAATCGGGTCCGCTATTGCCCCAGTGATGATGGGAACAGTGATCGATCTGTTTGGAAGCAACTTCAAGACCATCTTCATTACGGGCCCGGCATTCTTTGTGCTGGGTTTGATCGCAATGACCCTGGTGACCCGGGGTGAGGCTCACGTTAAAGAACCAGCTGCTTAGAAGCAAGACTGTTGGGTAAAATGTTAAAAACGGCACTGTCAGAAGGCAGCCGGTGTTGACTTTATATTTAATACGGCGTATACTATTTTGGAAATAAAGGCGGTCCATTATGGGAGTGTCGGGCTCAAAAAGAATAACTACAAGATAGTACTCAATGCACGCTTGCTCAGGCAGCGTGCTTTTTGTTTCTAGATTAATGGAGGATAATTATGGATTCCGGAATGATCGGAAAAATTCAAAAATCTAAGCAATATGCTTCAGAACCGGAACGGATCAAGATCAAATCTCTTTCGGTGACTTTTGAAGGCCAAAACAACGCCCATAAAGTTACTTTCCAGGAAGGCAAATGGCTTTGTGATTGTGAATTTTTTCAGACGAGAGAGCGCTGCAGTCATACCATGGCGCTGGAACGTATTTTGGTCCAGGAAGCTGATCTAACATTTGAATAGTTCCTACCCTACAGCGATTAACTTTTAGATAGAATCCGCTCCCTGAAAAGGCGCTGCCTGGAAGGGAGCGATTTTGTTAAATTATTCCCAACTTGACGCATATTATTCAACAGATATAATGACTGCCATGAAATATCACATATGGACATCAGGATGCCAGATGAATGTGGCGGATTCTCGCCGGGTTGCATCTGCGCTGGAAGATTTAGACTATCAACCAACTGATCGCGCAGAAGATGCAGATGTGGTTGTCTTAAACACATGTGTGGTTCGCCAAAGCGCCGAAGACAGCGCGGTGGGGCGGATCAGCTCGTTGAAAAACTTGAAAAAAGGACGCCCGAATGTTGTTATCAATGTGATGGGCTGCCTGGTTGGAGTTAAAGGCACCCGGGACCTGGAAGAACAGTTCCCTTATGTGGACGTCTTTTCGGCTCCCTCTGATCCTGGACCACTGATGGCATATCTGACCCAGGACGACAGCAAAGAATGGGAGCAGGAAACAACCTCGCGGCGTTTTGCCTACATGGATGGAGAACTGACTCTGCCCGCAGCAGATCAGGATCATCTGGTATCAGCATTTGTGCCAATCGTCCTGGGTTGTTCCCATGCCTGCACCTATTGCATCATTCCTTATCGCCGTGGGGTCGAGCGCAGCCGTCCGGTTGAAGATGTGGTTAATGAGGTGCGTTCCCTGGCATCTCAAGGAGTCAAGGAGATCACTCTGTTGGGTCAGATCGTGGATCGTTATGGATTGGATCTGCCAGAAAAAACTTCCCTGGCGGCTTTGCTGCGGCTGATCCATGAAGTGGAGGGCTTGGAGAGGATTCGATTTTTAACCTCCCATCCCAACTGGTTCAGCAAAGACTTGATGGACGTGGTCGCTGACCTCCCAAAACTTATGCCCCATATTGAGGTGCCCCATCAGGCCGGGCATGACGAGGTGTTAAAAGCAATGAAGCGGGAGTACAGTGTCGACCAATACCGACAGCTCGTCCATGATATTCGTGATCGCATACCTGGTGTTAGCATTGCCACGGATGTGATTTTGGGCTTCCCGGGAGAAACAGAGGAGTACTTCCAAAGCTCTTTCGATATTTTGAAGGAGTTGAAGCTGGATGTTGTTCACCTGGCCCGGTATTCGGTTCGCCCCGGCACAGTTGCTGCCCGGAAAATGGAAGACGATGTTCAGGATGAAGAAAAATGGCGCCGGTTCCGATTGATCGAGGAGCTTCAGAAAGGTATTTCTGAAGAAATTAACAGAGCTTACCAGGATCAAACCGTGGAAGTCTTATTTGAGGGTCTTAATAAGGGTCGCTGGCGGGGCAGGACTCCTACAAATAAGCTGGTGTTCGTGGAAAGTGATCAGAATCTGCTGGGAAAAATCAAGCCTGTTTCCATTACCTGGACCGGTCCCTGGTCCATGCAGGGACGGCTGCAGAGAGATAGTATGGGGTATAAGGTCCAAAGATGAAACCTACAAAACAATATCCTGAACCCACTGTTGGTGCACTTATCTTCAATGATAAGAATCAGCTATTGATCGTTAAAACCCATAAATGGAAGGGGAATTACACTATACCCGGGGGGCATGTGGAAATGGGGGAATATCTGGAGGATGCCTTGAAAAGGGAAATCCTGGAAGAAACTGGCCTGAATATGGTCAAGGCGAAATACCTTTGTTATCAGGAGTTCGTTTTTGACGATAGTTTCTGGGAGAAAAGGCATTTTATCTTTTTTGATTTTGTGTGTCGGGTGGAAGATGGAGTTGTGCAGCTAAATGAGGAAGCCCAGGACTACGCCTGGGTTGATATCGATAAGATCGATGACTACCCGGTGGATGGTTACGTTAAACATTCCTTGGATATGATTCAGGAAGACCCCCATATCCTGGAGTGACCCGAGGGTGGCCTTATTGGGGGATGATTTACGGGTACAATAAAATTCACTCATGGACCAGAAATATAAACGACGAATATTTTCCCAAATCATTATTCTAGCCATTATCCTGGGCGCCTGCAACCTGCCGGACGAAAGTCCCGGGCTGGAGGGAAAACCTGGGGCTTTATATACAGAAGCGGCTATGACTGTATCGGTTCAGCTAACTGCAGCTGGAATCGACCTCTCGCACAACACCCAATTGCCTGAAACGCCAGCGCCAGATGGTTCTCCGGCGGTAGTTTCCACAACAACCCTTGTGATCCCATCTTTCACACCTGAAGGATCTGTAGATGCGACCCCTGAGGTCTGCGATCAGGTGAAATTCGTCAAAGATGTCACTATCCCGGATGAAATGGATATAGCACCAGGAGAAAGTTTTACTAAAACCTGGCGCCTGCAAAATGCCGGCTCCTGCCCCTGGGGGATCGGCTATCTGCTTTATTTTGAAACCGGCGATATCATGGGAGGCCCATCTTCCAAGGACCTGACTTCCGAGACCATCCAGCCCGGTGAGAATCTGGATATTTCCGTTGACCTTGTGGCCCCCCTGGAGACAGGCACCTACCAGGGTTTTTGGAAACTTCGCAATGTCAGGGGAGAGGGTTTTGGTGTTGGAGAGTACTCGAAAGCCTTCTGGGTGAAGATCAACGTGGTGCAAGGGGCAGGAATGATGTTAGATTTTAATGTTCGGGCTGATGAAGCGGCCTGGGGCAGCGGATCTGTGCCTGTCGATTATATTGATCTGGGCGGAGATATCCTTAACTTTGACCACCCCGGAGATCCAGAGGATCCCTATGTTGCGCTGTTGGACCAGAAGTTTCTGGAAGGCGGGAGAATCTCGGGGGTCTTGCTTGCTGCATACCCTCCCCGTGGTGCAGGAAAATATATCATCGGCCGCTTCCCAAACTATAAAGTTAATGGAGGGGATCTGTTATTCGGCCGGGTTGGTCTGTCAACCAATGCCAACGGGGTCTGCGGCAATGGAGATGTGACATTCCGGATAAATATGATGCTAGGGGGGGATCCGGCAACGTTGGTCACCCTTTGGGATTGGAGTGAAGTCTGTGATGATCAGATGAAATCATTTGAGATAGACCTGGATGATTATAAAGGAGAAGTGGCACAGATATTCCTTGTTGTGATCGCTAATTCCGACTCGGCAGCAAATTACGCGGTATGGGATTCTCTCTCTATCCGTCGCTGAAACGGCCCCGTGCCAGCCCTCTAAAATTAAGGTAGAATTAATTTGAACGCCCAGTAGAGCACGCCTCAAGTGGTACAATGATTGCTCAATGCAGGAAGGAAAAGATCCTATGAGTAAACAAGAATCAACTAAAGAGATCATAGACTCTTACCGGAAGAAACAGAACCAAACCTGGCAGAATGTTGCCCTGTTTGTGGGGGCTGCGCTTTTAATCATCCTCGGAGCAGCTTTTTTGATCACCTGGCTGACAGGCGCGCAGCTGGATATTGGAGGAATTTTTTCGTCCAAGACGCCTACTCCTACCATAACATTTACACCCAGCCCGGTTCCGCCCACCGCCACGATCACATTAACACCGACGGAAGCGCTGCCGACAGATACGCCTGCCCCCAGCCCAACGGCCACCCGTTCTGGTGCGGTGATCTATATTGCTGAGGAGAATGACACTTTCTCGTCCATTGCCGAGCGTTTTGGCATGGATATCTTTACTCTGCTGGTTTATAACGCCGGGGAAGATCGATTGAACCTTGATATGTCCAATCCGATCCTGTTTGTTGGCGATGAGGTATTGGTGCCAGCGCCTGGCGCAACTGTGCCTACTCCAACCCCGATCCCATTTGACGTTTTACCCGGGTTCCGGGTGGAGTATATGGTGAGGCCTGGAGACTCAGTTGGATCGATTGCCTACCAGCTGCGCAGCACTGTGGATGACATCCTGGAATACAATGAGTTGGAAGATCCCAATGCGATATATCCTGGCCAGCTCCTGCTGGTACGTGTCAATTTGGTCACCCCTGAGCCTACAGAAGAAGGGGCTGACGAAGGCCCAGCTAACACGCCTGGGTCGATCTCGACCCTGACACCGACACCGTAGCGTAAATATTTTTGCAATAATCAGGATACGGTTTCCTTAGAGGAAACCGTATCCTTTTCGTTTAATGGTATACTTCCTTATTGATAATGATTATCATTATCAATAAGGAAGCGACCCGTGTCGGCAGATCAAACTTCTCAACTTCTCTCAAATTGGAAAAATTCCCTCCATCAACATGGTTACAGGGTGACCCGACCGCGCCTGCAGGTGATGGAAATCGTCGCCGCCACACGAATTCCGCTCACTCCCCAGGATGTTTATCATAAATCCCTGAATCTGGAATCTCCCCCGGGTATTGCCAGTGTTTACCGAACCCTGGAAATGCTGGATGTCCTGGGATTGATTCAGCAAATTCACCAGCCAGGCGGCTGTCATGGGATCTGGCCTGCAGTGGACGGACATAAACATCTGCTTATGTGCAGAAATTGCGGCCAGATGCAGGTCATTGAAGGTAATGAAGAGATAACAGAGTACATCAGAAGGATAGAAGAAGATACCGGTTATGAAGTGGATGAGCATTGGCTGCAGTTATTTGGTATCTGCAGTGAATGCTCAAAATGATACTTGAAGGAAATTTGTATATGGTAGGGATTTGGAAAAAGGCTTTTCGTTTGAGATTATTTTTTCTTAGTGTTTTACTGGTTTCTTCCTGCGGGAGTCCGACAAATGGAAATCAAATCCCGGTGGAAGGTAAAACCCGGGTTGTAGTCACCACTACCTTTATTGGCGATGTTGTGAATAATATTGCGGGCGATAAAGCAGACATTTCTGTATTGCTGACGGCAGGGCAGAATCCGCATTCTTACCAACCTGCTCCAATGGATATGGTGGCAGTCTCGGAAGCTGATTTGATCCTGGTTAATGGTTTTGGGTTGGAGGATTTCCTGGATGATCTGCTGTCTGGTACTGATACACAAGCAGAAGTGATCGTGGTCTCTGAGGGCATTACCCCACTGATGATGGATGAGCATCTTGAAGATGATGACCATGGTTCAGAGGATTCTCTGGATGCTGTGATGGGCCAGGACCCCCATGTCTGGTTTGATCCCAATAACGTTCTGATTTGGGCGGAAAATATCACCAGCGCCCTGGCAGGCCAAGATCCGGAGAACAAGGCTTTTTATCAGGCAAACTTTGACGCTTATCGAGGGCAGCTGCTGGAGCTGGATGTTTGGATCCGGGAACAGATCGAGAAAATACCCAAAAACCAGAGAGAGCTGGTGACAGACCATTCTACCCTTGGGTATTTTGCTCAGGAGTACGGACTGATCCCAATCGGGGCCGTTATTCCTGCTCTGACTACCGAAGCGGAAACTTCTGGCATGGAGCTGGCGGAGTTAATCGACACGATACGAGATCATCTGACCAAGGCCATTTTTATTGGAGTGGACTTTGACCCCAATCTGGCACAGCGAGTGGCCGATGAGACCGGAGTAAAATTGGTCCCCCTCTATTTTGGCTCACTGTCTGATGGGGAACCGGCCGGGACATACCTTTCTTTTATGCGTTATAACGTGAGCGCCATTGTAGAGGCACTGCACTAGGCGAATATTATGAAAAAACTGATCAACACTTTTCGAAAACAATCCTTCTCCCGGCGTTATGCTCCTCACGAGGAGAATGCGCCGCTGTTGGCAATGCAGGACATCTCGGTCCATTACGAAACCGGGTTAGTGCTTGACCACATCAATTTCGATCTGACGCCGGGCACAGCCGTGGCCGTGGTGGGACCCAATGGGGCAGGAAAGACCACGCTATTTAAGGTGATCGCCGGCATTCTCGATCCCGGTGAAGGGATCGTCCAAGTATCCGGACATGAACCTGGCGGACACACCTGTATTGCTTACGTACCCCAGCGCAGCACGGTGGACTGGACCTTCCCGGCTACGGTGGCCGATGTGGTCATGATGGGCCGGATTAACAAGATGGGTCCATTTTTATGGCCTCAGAAAGAAGATTGGGATGTGGTTCAACGCTCGCTTGATTTTGTGAACCTGTCTGCCTATGCCAAACGCCAGATTAGTGAACTCTCCGGGGGGCAGCAGCAGCGCATGTTCATGGCCAGGGCTCTGGCTCAGGAAGCTGAACTAATGCTGCTGGATGAACCCTTTAACGGGCTTGATGTCCCGGCCCAGGAGAAGATCCTCGAGATCCTGGCTACGCTAAAATTGCAAAATGTGACCGTGATGATCTCAATGCATGACCTGCGTATGGCCGCCGAACAGTTTGATCGGGTAATGCTATTAAATAAAGAATTATTGGGTTTTGGCGTCCCTGAAGAAGTCTTTACCAGGGACCTGCTTCTAAAAGCCTACCAGGGGCACCTGCATTTTGTGGAAGGGGAATTTGATACCCTGGCTGTAGGAGACGACTGCTGTGAGGGAGAGCAACATGAATATCATTGATCTATTAATTACCCCCCTTAGTTATTCCTTTATGGTGCGGGGTTTAACCGCAGCTGTGCTGACTGGAATCGTCTGCGCTGTGATAGGTGTCTACGTAGTGGTTCGGGGATTGGCCTTTTTTGGTGATGCCCTGGCGCATTCGATCCTACCAGGTGTGGCAGTAGGTTACCTGATTACAGATGGCGCCCGGGAACCTCTCTTTTGGTGGGGCACCGGTACCGCAGTGGTTGTCTCATTGGTGATCGGCGCGGTTAGCAAGGGCGCCAGGATCAAACAAGACACTGCAATCGGCATTATTTTTGCCGGCATGTTTGCCCTGGGCATTGCTATTATTTCCACAGTAAAGAGCTATAC
>JAGHAU010000231.1 GCA_021161345.1 Anaerolineales bacterium
GAACGAATACCGCAGCTCCGATCCAGATCGGACGAAATCCGCTTTTCCCCCGCTTGTAAATCAGGAGTGCGGCGGCGGCCGGGATCCCGATCATCAAAACTGTATTTAATATTCTTAGTATCAATCCAAATATTGTCATAATATCTAATGTTTCACGTGAAACATTCTCCTCTATTCTTTGGTTTTATTGGTGTCCTTTCTCTCGACCATCTCCTCAAAACAGGTTCTGATTTCCTCCGGCTCAAACCCCAGGTAAGTTGCTTTCCGGATATAAAACTTAGTCAGTTCCTCAATATTCTCTACCTTTTGTTTTCTGGCGTTCTTCCTATCCCTTTGCTCCAGAATAAAGGTCCCCCTGCCGTGCTGAGTGGATATAATTTCTCCCTGGTCCAACATCCTGTAGGCCCGGGCAACTGTGTTGAAATTTATACCCAGTTTGACTCCCAGCTCCCTGGTAGTTGGCAGCTGATCGCCTGGACTTAATGTGCCGCTCTCAATTAATTCCAGCACCTGGTGGGCGATCTGTTCATAGAGAGGGATCCCGCTTTGAAATTCTATTTCAATTTCCATTTCGTTTCTCCGCTTCCCTTTAGTGCATATTGTATCATTGTATCACTATCTATTCTACCTGATTTTTTCCACCATGCAAGGGGGTTCCTCTGAAGGTTTTTTATGGTCAGCTGCCTGATTGTTTTCTCGTTTTTCTATTTGGGGTTTTTGGTCGTCTTGACCTTCGTTATTCTTTTGGTATACTAATTCACGACAAGCCGAAGTGGCGGAACTGGCAGACGCGCGCGACTCAAACTCGCGTTCCCTTGAGGATTGTGGGTTCGATTCCCACCTTCGGCACAGTAGTTCTCCCAACCGATCCAAATCTGGATCGGTTTTTGTTTTAAGTGGACCTGTCCTTTAATATCGTCTATACTGGATAGAAGCCAGTCATTGTCCCCATCTGGAGGTGAACTTTGAGTAAAAAGATCCTAGTCCTAAATGGCAGCCCGAGATTAAAAGGCAATACAGCAACCCTTTCCGATCAGCTGGTGGCAGGCGCCAGAGAGGCTGGCGCGATTGCGGAGATCATCTATTTGCACGGCCTCGATATTCAAGCCTGTGATGCTTGTGATGCATGTCAAACAGGAGGCAAAGGCTGTGTCATCGCGGACGATATGCAGTATATTTATCCCAAGCTTCTTTCGTCCGATGCCATCGTTATCGCCACGCCGGTATACTGGTACAGCATGACTGCCCAGATGAAACTCTGTCTTGATCGCTGGTATGCCCTGGAATCGGGACAGGATTTTGAGTTGAAAGGGAAGAGGCTGTCGCTCCTGATGGTCTACGGGGATAAAGATCTTTACTCATCAGGGGGCATTACAGTCATTCATACACTGGAAGGAAGCTGCCGTTATGTAGGGATGGATTTTGATGGCATCGTTCACGGTTCCGCAATGGATATCGGGGACGCTGAAAAAGATCCAGCATTAATGGGCCAAGCTCATCGGCTTGGTAAGTCCCTTGCCCAGCCTTCCTGATTGCCGTTGATATTGATCAAAAAAACCCGGGGATAGAAAAGTATTGAATAACCTCTCCTATAGGGAGAGGTTATAATTTGTTAAGACCATCAATTAAGAAGGAGTTTAGCGTGCCATCTACAAAAGATATCTTGGCCGTGATCATGGGGGGAGGACAGGGAACTCGTCTTTTTCCATTGACAAAAGTGCGCGCAAAACCAGCTGTTCCTATCGCAGGGAAATATCGCCTGATCGATATCCCCATTAGCAACTGCATCAACTCCAATATCGATCGGATAGCCCTCTTAACCCAATTCAATTCCGTCTCTCTTCACCGCCATATCACCAGGACCTATCACTTTGATCCTTTTCACCGCGGCTGGGTTCAGATCTGGGCAGCTGAGCAAACCAATCTGAATGACACCTGGTACCAGGGAACGGCCGATGCCGTACGGCAGCAGATGTTTGAGATCCACAGTAGCGGAGCTGAATATACTTTGATCCTGGCAGGAGACCATCTCTACAGGATGGATTACGGAGAGATGGCCCGTCATATGTGGGAAAACGATGGGGATATCTCTATTGCTCTGCAGCCTGTAGCCATGATTGATGCTCCCAGACTTGGCATACTCAAAAGAGGAGAAAATCAACTCATAACTGATTTTGTAGAAAAGCCTAAAGATCCTGCTGTTCAACAATCCTTCGTCAGCAGAGACGATCCGGACCGGCCGCTCTTAGGCTCTATGGGAATATACTTATTCAAAACTTCTGTCCTGGACGAACTTTTGAAAGAGTTGAAAGTAGATGATTTTGGAAAGGAAGTCATCCCTCATGCCATACATACCCATAAAGTTGTCGGTTATGATTTTGAGGGTTACTGGGAGGATATCGGAACCATTCGTTCCTTTTATAATGCCAATCTCGATCTGACAAAACCTTCCCCTCCCTTTATCTTCTATGATATAGATCGTCCGATCTATACCCACGCCCGATTCCTTCCTGGATCGATCGTTGGCGGGGCGAAGATGAAAGATGTCTCCCTCTCGGATGGATGCACAATAGGCAATGCTGAGATATCTCATTCAGTCATCGGATTACGAAGCCAGATCCAGGATGGAGCTGTTGTTAAAAATACAATTATCATGGGAGCTGATTATTACGAGGAAAACTGCGACCCCAGATTTTCCGTCCCGATCGGAATTGGTAAGAACTCTTATATCGACGGGGCAATCATTGATAAAAATGCCAGGATTGGTGCTGACGTAATCATCAAACCTTTCCCTCCTGGAACTGAAAAAGACGCAAAATTTTGGTTTATCAGGGATGGCATAGTAGTCATCCCAAAAAGCATGGTCATACCCGGTGGAACCGTGATTTCTCCAGATTAACTCCCTTTTTTATCAATAAAATCAACAAAAAACATTTTATTTAAAGGGTTTTAATCTTAATAAAGTGTTAACTTGACTTCTTTTTCTGTGGATAAGTACGCTCTTTGTGTGGATAACCTGCTTCATTTGGGGATAACTCTCCCTTTTTTTGAGAATTATCGGAGGAAAATTAGGCCCCTTATACACATCTTTTTAATTATTTCTGATATTTTCATGTGTTATTCACTGAATCGAGATTCTATTAGAATATATCCCCAACTGCCTGTTAGTAAGGTCATTATCTAAATTTAAACTGTTCATCCCCATATAAGGGTAGTAATCTTTTGACAACCTCCATATGTACCGTTTATTTTGCTTTTCTTATTCAATTATCTCTCTTAAAATGCCTTTTCCACATATCCACAAGCCCTACTACGATTACTATAAATAACTATTAATACATATTGGGGATAATGTATAAGGGCAAAATCAATTTCCAGTCCAGGAAGGCTTCCTTTTTTCTAGAAAAGCCTTCATTCCTTCTTTTTGATCCTGGGTAGAAAAAAGATCAAAAAACAAATCTCTCTCTTCATCCAGTCCTTTGGTTAAATTCAACTCATAGGCTTGATTGATTGCACGTTTGGCTGACTGAATTGCCAGGGGAGCCCTGGCTGCGATATCCTGTGCCAGAGACATGCTTTTTTCCAGAAATTCTTCTACTGGATATACAGCATTGATCAGTCCTAAAGAAAGAGCTTCTTCAGCTTTTAGGGTGCGATTATTCAAGATCATTTCCATCGCGACGACCTTTCCAACAGATCTCGTTAATCGTTGGGTTCCTCCAGCTCCTGGAATGATGCCCAGGTTGATTTCTGGCTGTCCGAATTTTGATTTTGTGGAAGCTATGATCATATCGCAGGACATGGCCAATTCCAATCCCCCTCCCAAACAGTATCCGGAAACAGCGGCTAAAATTGGTTTTTTGATTTCTCTAATTAGGGAAAAAGTAGGGATGAAAGCGCTTTTTTTGATCTCTTCCGTTGTAGCATCTGCCATGGCAGAGATGTCTGCGCCAGCAGCAAATGCTTTTTCATCGCCAGTGATAACTATTGCACCGATATCATCCCTCTCATCCAATTCTTTCAGGGATTCCATTAGCTCGGTCAGGACCTGCAAATTGAGAGCATTATAGGATTCAGGGCGATTGAGTTTTACCAAACCTACTTTCCCTATAAATTCAGTCACTATGAATTCTTTATCATCCATGATCTATACCTCCCTGAAATTTGGTTAGATGTTTTAGTTGGTGCATACAGGAATTTCATTTTGGTTTTCATTACCGTTTAATGGTAAATCAAAATATGGTGATGGGTCCAGGGTATTGTGGATTTTAAGCTCATTCAAGAATGTCCCCTGTCCGTCATCTTTCACAATTGAGAAATGAAGGTGTATCCCTGTTGGATTTCCAGGTGTTCCGGAATAATTTCCCTGATATCCCAGCAGAGTACCTTCTTCAACAAAGAATTCACTCGTTCCTGGTGGAAAATCAGACACTATATATGAGCTTCCTTTTGAATCAGCCAGGTGAGTGTAGTAGATCCAGATTTGATCCCGGGGAGAAAGAGGATCCTCTGGAATGCGGATGATCAGGGATGATTTCCAATCGGATAATCTGGTCAGGTAGCCATCATGAGCCGCAAAAACAGGAGTTTCTCCGGATTGTTGATCAGTGAAAATATCAATGCCTTGATGGCGATGTCCGGGACGGAAAGAATCATCCCACAAATATCCGATATAGCCATCCGTTGGAAATAAAAAAGGAGTGGACTCTGTACAGCGAATATTGGATTCCATTTTCCACTCAGGATGAGATTGAGGGTTTCTGATCCAGATGATAACCTGCCTGGTTCTGGAGGAGGAACCCATCCCAAATTGAATATAGATATAAATCAGGGAGGTAATGATGATCAATATAAGAGGAATAAGAAACCATTTTAATATTGATACGGAAGAAGATTTTTTCATGAATCCTCAGTTGTCTCTTCCCAGGATTGTATCCTTTCCAGGGAATCCTCCTGGATGGGTCCACTGAGCAGTATTACATCTCCTCCCGTAATATCATGGATGATCTTTCCTGCTCTTTCTCCCGGGGGGGATAGTAGAGAATTTTCTAAAGAGGATCTATCACGAAATAGAAAACTGTATATGCGGCGAATATTATTTTGTCCGTATATAGAGCGGTCAATTCTGGAGACCGATTCCCGGATCAATCCTTCCATTCCCTCTGCTGCTTCCAGAAAATCCGGCCAGCCTTCATCAAAAGAATTGATGTTGACATTTAGAGGGATGAGAATTAGAAGTTGATACATAGGGGGAGAAGTGATTTCAGGCTGTATAAAAATGGTAGATATTGCCGCCTTTTTCTTTGGCTTTGTACATAGCTATATCAGCTTTTTTAATTAAGTCATCAACTCCCGTACCATCATCGGGGAAGAAAACTATTCCTATGCTGGTCGTGATATTGATTTGGTTTCCATCCAGTAGGAAAGGAGTACTTAATGCGCTCAGAATTCGTTCGGCTGTTAAAACAGCGTCCTGTGGTTGCTTCATCTCGGGCAGTATTAATAAGAATTCGTCTCCACCCATTCGGGCTACTGTATCGCTTTTTCGGAGAAGTCCTAACAAACGCTGTCCTACAGACTGGAGAAGCAGATCCCCAACGGAATGGCCAAAGGAATCATTTACATTTTTCAAATGGTCCAAATCAAATAGCATCACGCCGATTTTCTGATTATTCCTCTGGGAGCGGGATATTTCCAGGGATATCCTTTCATTGAACAATCGCCGATTGGGGAGGCCGGTAAGCGCATCATGATGGGCCATATATTTGATTGCTTCTTCAGCTTTTTTTCGATCGACAATTTCTTGCTGAGCTTGTTCATACAGCTTGGCATTTTGAATGGCGATCGAGGCCTGTTCGGCTAAAAATTCCAGGGCCCGGATTTCGTTTATTGTAAACTCATGAGCCCTTTTCAATGCCACGTTCATTACCCCAAGCACAGTATTGCCTATTTTCAAAGGAAGTCCGACGATAGATCCTTCCCAGGAGAGATCCTCAAATAGAGGATGATTCATCATAGAGTTCACAACTATTTTTTCCCCTTCTTTGGCAACCTTGTAAGTTATCCCTTCCGGGCGGGGATTCATGAAAGGCTTTCTTTGTTGATGACCATTGAAAAGGGCCGAGGCAAAAGATAGAACTCCATGTTCATACAAGAATACATGAGTATCGTCCGCGGTCACTAATTCCATAGCACTTTCAAGAATTGATTCCAACACCGAATCCAAAGACAGATTCATAGTCAGGTGAAGGCTGGCTTTTCTGATCAACAGCAGCTCACTCAATCGTTGATTGAGATTGGTTTCAACTTGCAGGTTGGCATTGATGAGACCGGATTTTTCCGCCAGGGCAGCCAGGAAAGGAATGAACAGGGAGCAGGAAAGGCTATCGTGATCAATAAAATAAATTCCTGGAACGGTTGGGGAGGATTCTGGATACACTTCTTTCGATATCAGCAGGAACGCTTTTTCCGGATAGCGGGACTGTACAGTTTTTACTATGCTCTCCAGGGATTCGGGTTGGTGATCAAGGTCCACCATACCGATCCAATCATCTTTCTTGAATACAGGAGGTATTTCTTCCGACAGGGAAGGAAGATTAATAATTTGGAAATCAGAACAGGAAGATAAATATTCCTTGATTTTCCGCATAAATGAGTTTTTGAGGGAGAAAGTCAGGATCTGAAAGGGCGCCATATCATGATCTGTCAAGAAATTAGAAAGTTCCAGCCTTCCCGGACGAGAGAAAACAGGATGAACACAAAAGGCAGACTAAATTATTATACTTCAGAAGCAGAAAACGAATTTCTTTACCTGGAAATGGCCTGAAAAAATCGTAAGATGGTTGGTGGTTTACCGGAGAGGAAATTATGGTAAGATAGCCCTAAGTGGAGGGACGGATCAGAGTGATCCAGAAGATTGATGACAGAAAAAATTACTATCATAGAAGGACCAACTCCTGAATTTCGCGAAGTGAACGGATTGTGGATACAGGGAGTAGCTGAAAGCCCTAGCCAGTATGATACCTATTATACGGAGCTGAGGGCCTTTGACGGCTATTCTCTGGTAGATCGCTGCACTGCTGCCTGGCAGAAAAATGAAACAATTGTGCTGGAATATCGCACGGAAACTGGGCTAATAGACGAAATCACCATCATTGCTGCCCACTCTGAGGAAACAGAAGATGGGGACGTGATTCAATTATGGATCAGGCAGGCCCGCGAAGATGTTGAATTTGAGATAAAATTTGACGAAGGGGATGATGAAGAGGATTTTTTTTAGACTCAAGCACAAAATATAAAAACTCCCCGGTTGGGGAGTTTCTTTTTTAAGGCAAGGTTTATTCTTCCCAGAATTCTCCTTCAATGATAGAGTCTTCCTGGTTTGTCTTTATTTTCTCAGCCTCTTGTTCGTATCGGTGCTCATCAACCAGGTCATCGGGGACAAGGCTCATAAAGAACTGCGTAAATAAACCGATGACAACAGCATCATCAAAAGGTCCTGGTATAAAGTCTGGATAGATCAGGTATATCAAGGATAAAAACGGCAGCACTTTGATCAGGGGATGAACCCTTTTATCCTTCAATAAGCGGATGATCAGCTGAAGTTGTCTCACCATGATGTTGATCCAGTAAGGAAAATAGGGAAGAACGGGTTAATTATACTACTGTAAGGTTAGCGAACTCAGTATGTCCTGTATAATCACGGGTATGATGTTAAAAACACCGCTGCAAGGAATTTTATTTGATTTTGATGGCTTGATCCTGGATACAGAGACGCCAATCTTTCAGGCTTGGGAAGAGAAGTTCAAGGAATATGGCAATCAGCTGCTCCTGGAAGAATGGGCGGAGATTCTTGGGAAATCCACAGATCATTTGGGCCCGATTGAAGGTTTTATTAATGGTTTCAGAGAAGAGGATAAAAGGAAAGAGATCCTGGAAGAAGTCAAACAAAAAGAATTAGAATTGGTTTATCAAAAGAAGCCTCTGCCTGGAGCACAAGAACTGATAATCAAAGCCAAGGATCAGGGGCTTATATTGGGAGTCGTCTCCAGCTCGGATCAAGACTGGGTCCACTCTCACCTTAATCGCCTTGGGCTGATGGATTATTTTGATCATACCAGCTGCGCAGATGAAGTTGAGATAGCAAAACCCGACCCGACCCTTTATAATCTGGGGTTGAAAAAAGCGGGACTTTCCCGTGAGAAAGTGCTTGTTCTGGAAGATTCTCCCAATGGTGTACTGGCAGCTAAACGGGCGGGCTTGTTTACTATTGCCGTTCCAAATCAACTCACCGGGCAGCTTCCGTTTTATAATAATGGAGGGACGCCAGATCTTGTACTTGGATCCTTACTGGAATTTCCCTGGGAAGAATTCATGAGGGATAACTGATGAAGACTCTTATTAGTGCCATTTTTAAATTTATCGCTTTTATACTGGCTGGTGCGTTAATGATCGCGCTTCCAATAGCGCTATTGCTCAACAATGGCGGCAATGTGCTATTTAACCAGGAGCAAGTTAATGAGATAACAACCGGCGTGGTGTTGGATTCGGAACTTGTTTCAGCTGCCCTGGAGACCATGACCAACAGCCGAGCAACAGATATCTCCGCAAAGATCGAAGATACAGATAGACCTGAGGGAACAGAACTTAACCTCTATAATCTGATCTACTCAATGGAAGACCAGCACTGGAAGAACTTAAAAACAGCTCTTCTTCCAGATGACCTGATAGCGACCTGGATTGAAGTCACATTAAATGGTTTTTATAACTGGTTGGACACGGATGTCCAGTTGCCTTTCGTCAGTTGGAAATTAAAACCAGTTATAGATAGAATGTCCGGCCCAGAGGGCGAGGCGGCCGTTGTCGCTTTTTACGACTCTTTGCCGGATTGTACCGATCTACAAATGGAAGAAATGCAAACTAATCCGGGGGAACCTCTTCCGCGGATCAAGATGGTCGAAGAACTTTGCAAATTATCTACCTTCCCCCATGCAGAACAGATCGAAGTTTATAAAGATGTCTTGAGCATGGTGGCAGAGGCTACTCCCCCTGAATTTAACGCCACGCAAGCTATGTTAAAGGAACGGGAACAGATCGGAGGAATCTACACATTAAAATGGACTATCCGGTCCCTACGGTGGCGACTGGACACTGTACTGCTTGTGCCCCTGGTGTTGTTATTGCTGATCCTGTTTTTTGGAGTGCGATCAATGGAAGGGCTGGGACAGTGGTTTGGCATTCCCCTGATAGGTGGAGGATTGATCTCTCTGATCATCGTGCTTATTTACCGGCCCTGGTGGAGGGGATGGCTGGGAGAGTTGTTAGAGGACCAGATTCCCCAGACCTCATTGTTGTATCATGAATTAATTGATGCCAGCGTCAGGGTCCTTAGCCCAATTTTCAACCCGCTGGTCTTTCAGTCCTTTATCATTCTCTTGGTCGGGGGTGGTTTCTTGGCTATGGGATTTATTTTACGAATGAGAAGGACGAGCGATAAATCCTCCTGACTTGCCCTCTATTTAGGAAAAGCAAAAACCTGACGAGTGCGATTCGTCAGGTTTTTTTATTCTCCCTCCCAGATACGGGGAGAGGAGCGGAGGGGGTGGGATTCGAACCCACGGTGGACCAAAAGCCCACAACGGTTTTCGAGACCGCCCCAATCGGCCACTCTGGCACCCCTCCTGAACTAAGATGGCATTATACCAATTGGATCCAGACAAGTAAATAAAGGCTGGCTCAATCTCATCTGCTGCGTGCTTCAACCCAGGATCAAACTACTGGTCTCGATTCATCGAAACAGAAAAAGCTACTGCTCAAGCGGGAGCTTTTTTATCTATCTTCAGGAAGGCGGGTGATTTACTTTACAGAATTGTTGTTTCAATTCCTGCTCAGGGGCATTTCCCCAGAATTTCCACATCGCCTCCAGAATATCTCCAGATTTATAAGTTAAAATGATGCAAGAATTATTATACGTATATTGTTCAGGGTTACCCCCTGGCAGAAGAGACCAAAAGTGTTGAAGAAGGGAGATTGTCATGAAAAAGAGAACCATCATAATCATTGTTGTAATTGCATTGGTACTGGCTGGAGCAACTTTTGGTGTTGTCAGCGCCAGGCAAAAAAGTCAGGCCAGCAGCAGCGACTTACTAACTTCCCAGGTAGTCAATGGCGAACTCAGCGCGGTCATTGATGAGACTGGTACAGTCCATGCTGAGCAGAGTGCCTCCCTGTATTGGGAAACGACAGGCATAGTTGATGTTGTTAAAGTCAGCCTGGGTGATCAAGTTAAGGCAGATCAAGTATTGGCCGGCTTGAGTGAAAGTTCTTTGCCCCAGAATTATTACATGTCTCAACAGGAACTCATTACAGCTACCCGGGCCTTGGAAGATCTGTATGAGAACGCAGCCGCAGTTTCCGCCAGTGCTCAATCGGAACTCGCGTCGGCACGCGATCTATTGGATGACGCGGAATACCGATGGTTGCTGAACCAACCGGGGAACCGCTATAGCTCTGAAGAATTAAAATCTGCTAAAGCAAAACTGGTAATTGCTGAGAAACAATTGGAAAACAAACAGAAAAGATACGATAACGCCCAAGGAAAAGTTAATAAGGCGTATGCCCAAATTCTACTTACTGACGCAATAAATCAATACCAATATGCTCAATGGTATGTTAACTGGCTTCAAGATGGTGCTGACGAAATCGAGATGGGAATTCTCGATGCCAATGTTTCGGTTGCTCTTGCCCGCCTAGATAGCGCTGAACGGCAATATGGAAAAGTGAAAGATGGCCCGGACCCGGATGACGTTACTATGGCGGAAGCCCGCATTTCTGCAGCCCAGGCGTCCCTGGATGCTGCCTTTATCACAGCCCCGTTTGATGGGGTGATCACAGCGATCGGGGTGCTTCCCGGAGACCTGGTTGCTCCCAACAGTCTGGCTTTTCGGATCGATAATCTGGAAAACTTATTGGTAGACGTCGGCGTTTCCGAGGTGGATATCAACCAGATCAGCGCTGGACAACCGGTTATTTTGGCATTCGATGCCATCCTTGGTAAGGAATATCAGGGAGAGGTAGTGGAAGTTTCGCCGGTGGGTGTTCAGCAGCAAGGGCTGGTCTCATTTGAGGTGACCATCCAGGTTGTGGATGCGGATGAAGAAGTCCGGCCTGGCTTAACCGCTGCGGTTCAGATCGTTGTTCGCCATGTAGAAGATGTTCTTTTGATTCCCAACCGCGCAGTCCGTTGGGTCAGTGGAGAGCAAGTAGTTTATTTATCTACTGCTGGAGAGAATGCAACCCTGGAGGGATTGATAAAAGTTCCCGTTGTATTGGGAGCATCCTCGGACGAATACAGTGAATTATTAGATGGAGAGCTTAAGGAAGGCGATTTTGTTGTCCTTAATCCGCCAAGCGCAAGCATCTTCGACAATATGCAAGCAGGCCATCGGCCAGAAGGTATGGAGTCGTTCCGGTAATTTGAGAATGCGGCAGGAGTAAATTTATGACAGAATGGGTAGTTGAAGCAAAAGACATAACCAAGGTTTATCAAATGGGCGAAATTGAAGTTCATGCCCTGAGGGGTTTATCAGTAAATATCGCTCCCGGGGAGATTGTATCCATTATGGGACCTTCTGGATCTGGGAAATCAACTTTAATGAATATCCTGGGATGCCTGGACCGACCAACTTCAGGCGAGTATAGCCTGAATGGAGAAGCTGTAGCTGAATTAAATGATGATCAGCTGGCAGAAATTCGCAACCGGGGAGTGGGCTTTGTTTTCCAGAGTTTTAATCTTCTTCCGAGAGCTACGGCCCTGGCCAATGTTGAGCTCCCCATGCGCTATGCGGTGCTAAATGGACGAAATAGAAAAAAGGTCGCTACTGAAGCTTTGGAAGCAGTTGGTTTGGGTGATCGAATTCACCACCGCCCCAATGAATTATCCGGTGGAGAGATGCAGCGGGTTGCAATAGCCAGGGCTCTTGTAAATAACCCGGCTATCATCATGGCTGATGAACCGACTGGAAACCTGGATTCAAAATCAGGGGACGAGATAATGACCTTGTTAAAAAACTTGAATAAAGATCGCGGTACAACGTTAATTATTGTCACCCACGATCCAGAAATAGCAGAATTAACCGATCGGGTGATTTCAATCCGGGATGGACGAATAGCGGAGTAAATATGAATTTTGTATCATCCTTATTAGAGGCTCTTGAAAGCCTCACTTCAAATAAAGTCCGCACAGCATTAACTATGCTGGGCATCATTATTGGTGTCGGCGCAGTAATAGCCATGTTGGCGATTGGCAATGGAACAGAGCAGGCCATTGTGGGAGAAATTGAAGGTATCGGCACAAACCTGCTCTTTGTGATGACCAATCGTGAAGATGTAACCAACCCGGAGCCACTGACTATTCGTGATGCAGAGGCGATCGCCGATCCAATTTATGCACCCTCGGTATCTGCCGCTGCCCCCGTCATTCAAGGCCAGGCTGAATTGACTGCTGGTGGCAATGTCGCAACAACAGGCCTTGTTGGAGTGACTGAAGAGTACAGAGTGGTTCAAAATGTTGAACTTTCAGAAGGTGAATTCTTCACAGGTACCCAGATTACAGGACTGGCATCTGCCGTTATCCTTGGCACCAACGTGGCAGAGGATTTATTTGGTAGATCCGACGGCTTGATAGGAGAGACAGTTCGAGTTTCCGGTCAGCCCTTCCGGGTTGTGGGTATTTTAAAGAAGAAAGGCGGTTCTGAATTCGGAAACAGCCCGGATGATCAGATCCTGGTCCCTTTAACAACGGCCCAAACGAGATTATTACCCCGCACGACAAAAAACCAGGTGGATTTGATCTATGTATCAGCGATAGATGCGGATTCAGTACAACAGGCTGAAGACCAGATCTCATTAATCCTTCGCGATCGCCACAAGATAAAACTGGGTGAAGATGACTTTAATATCATTTCCCAGGAAATGTTCCTGGATATGGCCTCCACAGTCACAGGTGTTTTTACAGTTTTTCTGGGCGGAGTAGCTGGCATCAGCCTCTTAGTTGGCGGCATTGGCATCATGAATATCATGCTGGTTTCTGTGACTGAAAGGACCAAGGAAATCGGCCTCAGGAAAGCCGTAGGCGCAAAAAAGAAAGATATCCTGACACAGTTCTTAATTGAATCTTCCCTTTTAAGTGTGATTGGCGGAATCATTGGGATCATATTGGGTTGGCTTTTATCCCTCGGTATTGGAAGGATTGCAGCTGCGAGCGACTTTATTCTCACTCCCGCCATTACAATTAACTCTGTTTTATTGGCGACTTTATTCTCTGCAGCGGTAGGCTTGTTCTTTGGTATCTATCCAGCAAACAGAGCCTCTCAATTAGAACCCATTGAAGCTCTCCGCAGCGAATAAGATCCTCTGAGTGTTGGGGAGCCTTTTGATCCAGACAAAAATACGATAGCTATGGACAGAATTCTTATTGTTGACGACGATCACGATATAGTCCGCTTGGTGCGATCCTACCTGGAAAAAGCAGGATATGAGATTCTGACAGCCTATGATGGCGAATCAGCGCTTCGTATAATAAAGGCTGAAAAACCCCAGTTATTGATCCTTGATTTAATGCTCCCAGACAAGGACGGTTGGGACGTGGCTAAGATTGTGCGGGCTGACGAGAAGATTGCGGCGACTCCGATCATTATGCTCACTGCCAGGGTGGAAGATAACGACAAGATCGTTGGATTGGAAATCGGCGCCGATGACTATATCACTAAACCCTTCAACCCCCGTGAAGTAGTTGCCCGAGTCCGGGCTTTGCTCAGGCGCTCCCATCTCCAGCAGGAAACCCAGGTGCCGCAACGCTTGCAGGTCGGCGAGCTAATCCTGGATATCGGTAAGCGAGAATTATCGCGAAACGGCGATCGGATTAACCTAACACCTTCAGAGTTTGAATTATTAAAAGTATTGATGCAGAATCCCGGGTTTGTGATCACCAGAGATGAACTATCGGATAAGGCACTGGGATATGGATCGTACAGCGCCGGCCGAACGTTGGACTCTCACATCAAGAACCTGCGAAAGAAGATAGACCTTCCAGGTGAACAGGATTCGATCATTCAAACCGTGCATGGCATTGGTTATCGATTCAGGGAGTTCCCGGCATGAATAAACTTTGGGTTAGGATCAGCCTGACATATGTGGCGATCATGATCTTTCTGATCGTTATCCCGACCGGTATCTACCTGACAATCCAGGTAGATAATATCAACCTGGTCCAACCAGATGGTGGACCATTTGAACAGATTTCAGATGGACAACAACCCTCTTTCCTGACAAGGATAAACCGGTATGGGCAGAGTGAACTTGTCATAGGATTGGTCAGGATCCTGTTTTCCATATCCATGATGGGCATGCTGGTTGGTGTGATCAGCAGCCGGGGATTGGCTGCCCCCTTGAATAATCTAGCCAAAGCGGCCCGGGCAGTAGGATCCCAGGACCTCACTCAGCGCATCGAAGTGAAAGGCACCAGTGAGATCAGGGAAGTTGCTGTTGCTTTTAACAGCATGGCAGCCGCGCTGGAAGAAGCGGAGGATTTGCGAAATAATATGCTGGCCGATATTGCCCATGAACTTCGGACCCCACTAACTGTTATCCAGGGCAACTTAAGAGCGATCCTCGATGATGTCTATGAACTCGATAAAGTGGAGGTGGCAAGGCTTTATGACCAGACCCGCCAGCTGTCCCGACTTGTGGAAGACCTGCACGATCTTGCGCTGTTGGAAGCCAAGGAGTTTTCCCTCAATATTGACGAATTTGATCTAAAGAATATGATCCATGATGTTGCCGCCATATATCAGCCGATCTTTGATGATCAAGGCATAAAGCTGGATCTGGACCTTCTGGACGAGAGTGTTGTCAGGGGAGACTGTGCCCGTATAACCCAGTGTTTGAATAATCTGTTGAATAATGCATTACGCCATTCACCTGAGGGGGGAACGGTCAGGATCACCCTGGAGGACAAGGCTGAGAGGACGATCATTTCCGTCAAGGATATTGGAACAGGCATAACAGATGATCATTTGCCGTATGTATTCGACCGTTTCTATCGGGTGGACCCTGATCGAAATCGCCGTAGCGGTGGTTCCGGATTGGGATTGGCGATCACCCAGGCCCTGGTGCAAGCTCATGGGGGAGAGATCACAGCCACCAGTGCAGGTAAGGATCAGGGAAGTGAATTTATCATTAAATTGCCCCAGCTCTCCTGAACTAATCTAAAATTTCATCTAACCCAACCGATAAGATGGCATAATTCAAGGTTTTTGGTTATAATAAATTTTCCTCAAAACCAGCACAAATTGGTGAAAACATGCTGGGATTTGAGGTATTTTTTAGAGGGATAAGTTATTTATCCTGAACTGGAAGCCAAGTATGAATGATTTACTGATTTTTATACTGATCGGTCTGGCCCTGATTTTCGATTTCCTGAATGGATTCCACGACAGTGCCAATGTTGTGGCAACCATGATTTCCTCCCGGGCCATGACCCCCACAGCTGCGCTGATTATCGCC
>JAGHAU010000156.1 GCA_021161345.1 Anaerolineales bacterium
CAATTATTCTAGTAAGAATTTTCAGTTTAACTTTTTTTGATGGATTTATTCCCTGGTCGAGTAAAAAGGATCCCGATTAACCCTTGACAATAATTTAGAATAGTCTAAAATTAGATTTAGTATGTCAAAAATGGAGTTGCAATGGAAAGGCGGCTGTCGGATACAGTGGAAAATTATTTGAAGGTCATCTACGACCTGTCTTCTGATAATCAACGGGTAGGGACTGGGCAAATTGCTGAAATGTTGAACGTGAGTCCAGCATCGGTGACAGATATGTTCCAGCGTTTAGCCAGTGAAGATCCACCGCTGTTGAATTATGTGAAACGTCAGGGTGTGGCTCTAACCGAAGATGGAAAAAAAGCAGCCTTGGAAACCATCCGCCACCACCGGTTGCTGGAATTATTTTTACATGAGGTCCTGGACTATTCCTGGGATCAGGTCCATGATGAAGCTGATCGGCTGGAACACGTCATTTCAGAAGATTTTGAAGAGCGGGTAGCGGCTGTACTGGGGAATCCCCAATGGGGATTGCATGGGAAACCAATCCCGTCCCGCAATCTGGTGATGCCGGATCTCGATACCTGTTACTTACGGGATCTGCGCCCCGGACAATCTGGACTGGTTCACTCTGTGAACGATGATGATCCGGGATTGCTGCGTTATTTAGAGACTCTGGGCTTGGTCCCGGGAGCTTCGTTTGAAGTTATTGATTTTTCACCCTATGATAACAATCTCCATATTCGAATTAAGGGAGAAAATGATGTTGTTCTAGGAGCAAGTGTCACAGTCCAGATCCGGGTTGAGATCCTAGATTTGGCAGTGGATAAGGAGCGATAATGATTGACCCTCTGTTTGCTTTATTGGTTGGTATTGGTGTGATGTTAATTGCCGGGTTGGTTTTCTGGCCCCAGTCCGGGTTATTCTGGAAGTATCAGAAAAGAAGGGAGTTAACCGAGAAGGTCCTGATAGAGGACACTTTGAAGTATATTTTTAAATGTGAGCGCAATCAGAAGACTGCCACCTTAGAAAGCCTGGCAGGCGCTCTCTCTACCAGCCAAGCCAACGCCTCAGAAATTCTGGCTTTGACTCAGGCAAGAGGTTTAGTGGATTTAAGTGAGAACAGTTTTAGTTTGACGGACACTGGAAAAAGAACTGCCACCCAGATCGTTCGGGCTCACCGTTTATGGGAGCGCTATCTGGCTGATACCACTGGCTTTGATGAAGGTGATTGGCATCAGCAGGCAGAAAGATTGGAACATAAACTATCTGAAGAAGAAATAAACCGTTTATCTGCCAGCCTGGGCCATCCCACTCACGATCCGCACGGAGATCCAATTCCAACCCAGCGAGGAGAATGGGTTTCACATGGGGGTTTGCCTTTGTCCGACCTGGCCCTGGGTACTCCATCCCGGATCGTGCATATTGAAGATGAACCGGAAGTGATCTATGCCCAGATCATTGCTGAAGACCTTCACCTCAATATGGTGGTAGAGGTTGATGAGACCTCGGCCAACAGGATCCGGTTCTGGACCGATGATCAAGAACATGTCCTGGCACCAATCGTGGCGGCCAATATCTCTGTAGTACCCCTGCCAGAAGAAAACCAAGACCATCAGATTGAAGGGGTTTCCCTGGATTCCCTGCAGCCTGGTCAGACCGGTGTGGTTACTGGTATATCTTCTCTCAGCCGGGGCGTTGAGCGCAGGCGGCTTTTTGATCTGGGAATTACTCCGGGTACCCCGATAGATGTCGAGATGGTCAATCCTGGTGGGGATCCTACGGCTTACAGGATCAGGGGTTCGGTGATAGCTTTGAGAAGCAATCAGGCCCGGCTGATCAAGGTAAACCCTAAAAATTGAATCTGATTAGCCATTAGTGGTTGGAAATCAAATAAAGGAAGTAAAGCTATGGATCAGAAAATAAACAATAAACAACAAAAAGGATCTAAGGTGGCAGGTGTAAGCGCAGATTGCGCCAGCTGCCCGGTCCATCATGCGGCGAACTTAAAGAAATTGGGCGTGGATATGGAAAGTTGGGATTTTGTGGTCGCTTTGGCAGGAAATCCCAATACCGGGAAAAGCACGGTATTTAATGCGCTGACCGGATTAAAGCAGCATACGGGAAACTGGCCTGGAAAAACTGTGACCCGGGCTGAGGGTGGTTTCGAATATGGGGATAATCGATATAAACTGGTTGACCTGCCAGGAACCTATTCCTTGTTGGCTACCAGCCTGGATGAAGAGATCGCCCGGGATTTTATCCTCTTCGCGCAGCCGGATGTCACCATCGTAGTAGTGGATGCCTCCCGGTTAGAAAGGAATCTAAACCTGGTGCTCCAGGTGCTTGAGATCACCAATCGTGTCGTGATCTGCCTTAACTTGATGGATGAAGCTGATCGGCATCAGATGAAAGTTGACCCTCGGCGGTTAGCCCGGGATCTGGGAGTACCAGTAGTGCCAACTGTAGCCCGTTATGATGAAGGATTAGAGGAACTGCTGGCCGCAATCCATGAGGTTGCCAATGGGGAAACTCTCGCCAAACCCTATCAAGTCAAATATGACAATCCCAAATTGGACCGGGCAGTATCCCAGCTGGTTACCCAGATAGAGGATGCATTTCCTCAGGTGCCCAATGCCCGCTGGGTAGCTTTGCGCCTGCTTGATGGTGATGAAAGGATCATCAAAGCGGTTGTAGATGGCGAACTGGGAGAACTTACCTATACTCGTGACGATTTGGAAGGGGCTAGCGTGAGCCATGTTTCTAATAAAAGCGGATTTGCCCAGTGATCAGCAGTATTTTGATCTGTATTCATTTGATAAATAAGCAGGTGCATTGATGAACTCGAACTACGAAAAAATCCTTAAATCAGCCCGGGATCTCCGATGGGATATTGGTGTGGATTTTCATGAGAAGACCATGGAAGCGCTTTATACCGATGCCACCCGGATTGCGGATCGGGCTGTGACTTATCCAAAAGAAAAACCCCGATTTGACCTGGACCGTACCATTGATAAACTGGTTACCAGCAGAGTGTGGGGATTTCCCCTGATGATCTTGATGTTAACCTTTATATTCTGGTTAACGATCACTGGAGCTAATTATCCATCTGGTTTGCTGTTTTCCTTACTAATCGATAAGGTCCATCCTTTATTGAAGGCTGGCGCTGCGAGCATTGGGATGCCTTGGTGGCTGGATGGCGTTCTGATTGACGGAGCTTACCTGGCAACTGCCTGGGTGGTGAGTGTGATGCTGCCTCCGATGGCGATCTTCTTCCCGCTGTTTACCTTACTGGAAGACTTTGGTTACCTGCCCCGGGTAGCTTTTAACCTGGATCATATTTTCCGCAAGGCCGGTGCGCACGGCAAACAAGCCCTGAGCATGACCATGGGATTTGGCTGCAACGCTGCCGGAGTGATCTCCACCAGGATTATTGACAGTCCCCGGGAGCGGCTGATCGCTATCATCACCAATAACTTTTCACTCTGCAATGGGCGCTGGCCGACCCAGATCCTGATCGCTACCATCTTTATCGGGACGATGGTCCCTGCTTACCTGGGGGGATTGATATCCGCTATCTCTGTGGTCGCAATCGCCTTGCTGGGAGTGCTCCTGACATTTGTTGTATCCTGGGCTTTATCAAGAACGATTCTGAAGGGAGAAGTCTCGACTTTTACATTGGAACTCCCTCCTTACCGACCTCCCCGCATACTGCAAACTCTCTATACTTCGATGATCGACCGCACCCTGGTTGTGTTATGGCGGGCCATCATTTTTGCTCTTCCGGCTGGCGTGGTCCTGTGGATCTCGGCCAATTTGATGATCAGCGGTGTGAGCCTGGCGGAACACTTGGTCAATATCCTGAATCCCTTTGGGCTGCTGCTAGGATTGAACGGAGTGATCTTGGTGGCCTACATCGTGGCTATACCGGCCAATGAGATCGTCATTCCCACCATTATGATGTTAACCGTACTGGTTACAGGCGGGAACGGAATTGGAGAAGGGTCTGGGGTCATGTTCGAGCTGGAATCCGGATTGGCAACTCTGAATATTCTTACTCAGGGAGGCTGGACTCTACTGACGGGCGTGAATTTAATGCTCTTTAGTCTGATCCATAATCCCTGCAGCACTACTATTTACACTATCTACAAAGAAACCGGCAGTGCCAAGTGGACCACGATTGCTTCCCTATTGCCGGTTGTGATGGGGTTTGTGATTACTTTCTTCACCGCCCAAATCTGGCGCCTAATAGCGGGGTGGTAGGAGAAATGATTGTATCCGAGCCCTTCACCGTGCGCTACCCTCGGGATAGTAGACCGATGGTCGCTTAGCGACCTGACTGGAAAAGCTGCCCCATACTGGAAACTGAGCGTAAGCAAGAGCACTTAATTATGGCGTTCTGTGCGATAGCGAAGGATCCATATTCCCGCCCCAGCAAATGATCCAGGCCTTTCCAAGCCAAGTGTTCTAATAGTGATGGATCTATGAATTCTTCACTTCGTTCAGAATGACAAACTGATAAAAATCAAGTTAACACAAAAAGAAGCCAGTTCGGCTTCTTTTAAAAACAGTAAAAAGGGCGACTATCATTAGTCGCCCTTTTTTATTTCCTAAACAGTAAAGAATGGTTAATCCAGGGCGTCGTACCCAGGACCATCAGTAAAGTAGTCCTCGTTAGCCTGAATAGCGGGGGTGAGGTCAACAACTTCGCCCTCATCCAGAACACGGGTTGCCTTGAGGGTCCAGGTGACCCCATTGACGTCCTCGGATTCGAATTCCTCGGTGTAGCCTTCGGTCCCAGCAGGCATGCTCATACGCTCATCGCCATGTGCTTCGTAGGCGGAAGGAACTTCATCTTCCATATAGATGGCTTCATAGGGGCATTCGGGCGCGCAGGCACCGCAATCAATGCAAGCTTCCGGATCGATATAATAACTGGGATATTCTTCCACCGGTTTTCCGGGCAAAATGCATTCTGTGGGGCAAACTTCCACGCAGGTGCCGTCGTGCATACAGAAGTTAGTGATTACATGGGCCATAAATCTCCTCCAATATTATTGGTTGTACTGAGTATAACTTAAAATCAAATAGGCTACTGTATAATAAACTCTCTAACGTAGAATTGTAGTCCCCGAGTTTTTCTTTGTCAAGAAAAATGGTCGTTAGTAAACTTGCTTTTTTGAAAGAGGTTACATTCTTCATGAAAAAGGACGCTATCCATCCTGCTGTACCCTACCTAATTGTCCCAGTAGGTATTGTTGCCGTTTCCACAGCATCTTTGCTGATCCGCTTTTCCCAGGAATATGTTCCTTCAATCGCCATTGCGGCTTTTCGAATGGGATTGGCTGCTCTGATCCTTCTTCCATATACCCTCATCAAACACAACCGTGAGATCAAGAGCTTAACCTGGGACGTTCTGAAGTTTACCTTGCTGGCCGGTTTTTTGCTGGCTGTTCATTTTGCTTCCTGGATTACCTCCCTGGAATATACATCCGTGGCAAGTTCAGTTGTCCTGGTGACCACAACTCCGCTTTGGGTCGCTCTGCTGGCGCCGTTCTTCCTGGGAGAGAAGACTCCCCGAATTGCCTTCATTGGAATGACTATCGCATTACTGGGGGGTATCATAATCGCTCTCAGCGATGTTTGTGTATGGCTGCCTGGAGGGATCAACTGCCAGGCTGATTTCGGAAATATGGGATCAAAAACACTCCTGGGTGATTTCCTGGCCCTGTTCGGGGCCGTTACCGCTGCATCCTATTTGATGATCGGTAAACACCTGAGGAACAAGATCTCTCTGGTACCTTATATTTTCCTGGTTTTCAGTGCCTCAGCTATCTTCCTCGTGGCTGCCATGCTGATCATCGAAGGATTACCCCCCCTTTATCCTGGCAAGGTATATCTCTGGCTGCTATTATTGGCTTTGGTGCCGCAGCTGCTGGGGCACTCCATTTTCAACTGGTCGCTAAAATATCTGCCAACCGGATATGTTGCTGTAAACCTGTTGGGGGAACCTGTTGGCTCAACTATCCTAGCCTATTTCTTCCTAAATGAGACACCCCCGGTGGTGAAAATAATTGGTGCTATACTTATTTTAGCCGGGATCGTGTTGGGAACTTTCCGGCAAACATCACATAAAAATGAGGAGATCTCCTAGGAGTTTCTGTGGTGAATAATCAGGACCCCCGCAATATCAAAGATATTCTGGACACGCTGTCTGAACAGAGTAAGTCCTTTCAAGGGATCTGGAAGCGCGCGAAAAATTACGCCTGGGATATCCTTGGCATTCTGCTGATGGCTTTTTCTGTGATGGTTTTGATCGCTACCCTCTTGCCCCGCCTGGTTGCCGGGTCGTCATTATTGAATTGGACTAATTTCATTCGTTTTGGCCTGGGCTGGGGGAGCATTTTTGTGGTTGCTTCCGGTATCGTTCTGGGCATTTGGATGTTAAAAAAACAAGCTGGTGAGCCTAATTCGGTCATCTGGGTCAGGATCTTTGCCCTGGAAATTGCGATCTTTGCCCTGATAGCCTTATTCACTGTTCTTGGTGGACATTCCCTGCCCGGGGCCGGGGAGGGGTGGGCGGGGGGCGGGGGGGGGGGGGGGGGGGAGGGGGGGGTCCG
>JAGHAU010000051.1 GCA_021161345.1 Anaerolineales bacterium
GCTGTAGGGATTTGTATCCAACACGATCAAGTCTGCCCAATAACCTGAAGCAAGTTTTCCCTGTGACTTTTTTCTCCCAGCTGCCCGGGCAGGATTTTTAGTATAAGCTGCCAGGGCTTGATCAACTGATACTCGCTCTTCCGGGAGCCAACCGTCTGGTCCGGGAGCGCCATCAACCCGCCGCCTTGTCACTGCCGCATGTATTCCCAGCCATGGGTTGGGGCTTTCGACCGGGGCATCGCTGCCGAAGATCACGAGGGCTCCCTGATCGAATTGGGCTTTGGGAGCATAGGCGCAGGAGGTTCGCTCTCCCCAATAAGCTTCTGCCATTTCCATATCCGAGGTGGCATGGGTGGGCTGCATAGAGGCGATAATATCCAGTTCGGCCAGCCGCGGCAGATCAGCTGGATCAATTAATTGGACATGTTCGATTCGGTGAGGAAGAGGATCAAGCCTTATTTCCTTTTCGTAAGAGCGGATATCTTCCAGGGCATTTAACAAGGTCCGGTTTGCCAGGTCTCCAATCGCGTGAATGGAAAGTGATATACCGTGATCGGCAGCTTTCCGTCCCAGTTGAATGATCTCATCTTCTGATTTTAACAACATTCCTGTTTCTCCGGAGCCTTGATAGGGCGCCAGCATCGCTGCCGTCTGTGGTCCCAGGGCGCCATCCATGAATTCTTTCACGCCGCCAAACCACAGCCAGTCATTTCCCTCGCCAGTCTTGTATCCCAGCTGGATAGCCTGGTCCAGGTATTCGCTTGGGATGCTTTTCTGGACTCGGAGGTGGAGCAGACCATCTTGAGTTAAAAGGTGCAGCGCCTGAATGCATAACTCCCGATCGAAATCATGCACTCCTGTGAGGCCCATTTTCCAGAGTGATTCCTGGGCTTTCAGAATAGAAGAAGCGGTCATTTCTGCTGAGGGTATTGGAATGACTCTTTCAACAAGCTTTACGGCATTTTCGAAGAGGATTCCGGTTGGGTTTCCATCAGGGTCCCTCTGAAGGACACCACCAGGAGGATCTTGCGTATTTTTATTGATCCCGGCTAATGACAGTGCTCTGGAGTTAGCCCAGGAAACGTGGAGTGATTTTCCTGTCAAATATACCGGATGGTCAGGCGTGGCTTGATCCAGCTCGGCGGCAGTTCCATATCCTTCCGGCCAGTTGTTGTGATTCCATCCATGTCCCAAGATCCACTCCCCGGGATTGAGGGAGTGTGCTTTCTCCCGAACTTTTGCCAAACAATCTGCTTTGGTTTCCGTTTCGCAGTTGATTTTATCCAGGGTTTCAGAATACTTCCGCAAATGCAGGTGGCTATCAATTAATCCAGGCAGGATGATCCTGCCGCCCAGGTCCAGGCAGTTGCCCCGGGTAGGGGATTCCTTCGCTTCTGTGCCGGAAAGTGTATGACTGATCCTGCCATCTTGGATGACCAGTCCGGAAACCTCTGCAGAGCCTTCATCCATGGTGAATATACGGGCATTGATCAGGGTTAAAGGTTCCATTCCGATCTCCAGTAGATGAATTTATGGAAAAATCTATTTTTTCAGGAATTGATCCATCAGGGTGTTTAATTCTTCATCCGTGTAATAGGAGACCGTGATCGTTCCGGCTCCTTTTTTGGAGCGGGTGATGCGTACCTTGGTTCCAAGAGCGGATTGCAGATCTTCTTCCAGTGCTTTTAATTCGGGGGATTTAGTATCATTTTTGGGCGGCCGTGGGTTTTTAGTGCCCTTGAGCCGGGTCACCAGTGATTCCGTTTGGCGTACATTCAGATCCTGGGTCAGGATTGTTTGCAAGGCAGCGCTTTGCCCTTTAATGGTAGGCAAGGCCAACAGCGCCCGGGCATGACCCATGCTGATCTGGTTTTTCCGAACTGCCTGTTGGACCACATCAGGCAAATCCAGCAGCCGCATTGTGTTAGTAACGGCGGTACGGCTTTTCCCGACCCTTTTACCGATCTCCTCGTGAGAAAGGGAAAATTCTATGGCCAGGCTCTGATAAGCGGTAGCGGTTTCAAGTGGATTAAGGTCTGCTCGCTGTACATTTTCGATCAATGCCAGCAGCAAGTGATCCTGACCGTCTGCTTCCCTTAAGACGGCTGGTACAGTTTCTAGGCCTGCCAGGTGGGCTGCCCTTAAGCGCCGCTCACCAGCGATCAGGGAATATTTTTGTTCTTCATCCGTGTCTTGAGCGGAGAGCACCAGGGGTTGGATTATGCCGTGTTCTTTGATGGAGGCAGGCAATTCTCTGAGTTTTTCATCTTCAAATGTTTTCCTGGGCTGATGGGGATTGGTGGTGATCAACCCCAGCGGAACTTCCAATACACCGCCGAATTCTTCCAGGATTTCGCTTTCTGGATGGGATGGAATGAGTGCGTCAAGGCCTTTGCCGAGACCGGGTCGTTTGGCTGCCATAGATTTTATTTACTCACAAATATCATTATTTGGGTGGATTAATTAGTAATTTCTATTATACCTCAGGTAGTTGATGACCATCTCCCAGCAGCAGTTCTCTGGCCAGCTCCTGGTAAGCTTTTGCCCCGATCGATCCAGGGGAATATAGAGAAATGGGGACCCCGTATGAGGGCGCTTCTGCCAGCCGGATGCTGCGGGGCACAATGGATTCAAAGACCTTGTTATCAAAATGTTTTTTCACTTCTTCAACCACGTCATTGGCCAGGTTAGTGCGGGAATCAAACATGGTCATGATCACACCTCGAACGGTCAGATCGGGAGAGATCACCCGGCGAACCCGTTCGATGGTAGCGATCAAATCTCCTAACCCCTCCATTGCCAGATACTCACATTGAACTGGGATCAGGATGCCGTCGACTGCTGCCACCAAACCATTCAGGGTCAATAAACCCAGGGAGGGAGGGCAGTCGATCAGGATGTAATCATAATCTTCTGCCAGGGGGAGCAGCTTTCTTTTAAGAAGGGTTTCGCGTCCAACTTCATTCACCAGCTCTACTTCGGCACCAGCCAGATCAGGTGAGGCGGGTAGAATGGATAATTTAAGCTTGGGATTGCGCAGGATATAGTCCCGGATATTCCCTTCTTCGAGCAATGCCTGGTAAGTGCCGCCCCTGACCGCCTGTTTATCAATACCAACCGAGGATGTGGCGTTAGATTGGGGATCGATATCCACTAGAAGAACGTTCATTCCGTAGTGGGCCAGAAAAGCACCCAGGTTTACGGTTGAAGTTGTTTTTCCTACGCCGCCTTTTTGATTGGCAATGGTATAGATAAATCCCATAATTTTAATAAGCCTTTTGTACTTCAGTAATTTCTTCTACAGTTGGTATGCCATCTTTACCTGGCCGGGTAATTGAAATGCTCGCCAGGGCATTTGCGAAACGAGCTGCCTCCTGGTGAGATTTGCCCAGAATCGCCTTTGCTATTATAAACGCTGCTGCAAAAATATCGCCTGCACCGGTTGGATCTACTTCCGGGGCAGGTTCCACGAGGACTAGCTGCACTTGATCCTTGTTATGCAGCTCCGCTCCTTTTTTTCCAGTTGTGAGCACAAGATCAGGAAATATATTCAGGATTGGATCCAAACCTGATCTGTCAAAACCAAGGTCCTCGATACTTAAGAACGCAGTCCCGTCCAACTGGTGTTCATGGTCCAGATCTGGTAAAGGATCTGGATGGACTAAACCCGAATCATCCCAACCCCGCAGCCATCCCTGCAGAGAATAAGCCAGCGCAGAATGTGGGAACCCTCTCCCGGCTTCGAGCCGGAGTTCCCTGGCGACCGGCGCCAGGTGAACGATCTTTGCCATCCGAAAACTGTCTGGGATCCGGGAAATATCCAGGCTCTTGGCTCTCTCCAGTAAGTATTGTGTCCTGCCTGATGAGTCATATATATTTTTAAAGGTCGTAGTTCCTGGCCCATTCTGATTGATGATCTGGATACCGTTCAGAGCTTTAAGATCAAGATCGGCATCAAATGCAGTGACCAGGGCAACTTCCAGCCCTAATCGCCGGGCAAGAATTGAACTGAAAATTGCTGTCCCGCCTAACCGAGTACCGTCTTCCACCAGATCCCGGGTTATGTGGCCAAAAATCAGGTAATCAGGAACGGGGCGATTCATGGCTGAATTATACCTGATAGGGGAATATAGCCAATAAAAAAACCCTGAAAGGAGGTGTCATTATTAACCCTGGTATTTATGCCTTTGAGATAGAGATGATGAAAAAATTCCAAGATGTTTGTTCATGATTCACCTGGTGGATTCTTTCCTTTCTCGCTGCTCAGAGTCAGAATGACTTATAGGAAAGGGTTTGCCCTCCGGGGTTATTGTTTGTGTTAAAAAAACCCCCGAAAGGGGGTGTGATTATTAGCCCCGGTATTTATACCGGGGCGGAAAATCAAATATATTATTTACTTACTAGGATGGATCACAACTTTCCGATAAGGTTCCTGACCAA
The DNA here is from genome assembly GCA_021161345.1 of Anaerolineales bacterium. Lineage (GTDB taxonomy): Bacteria > Chloroflexota > Anaerolineae > Anaerolineales > UBA11858 > B10-G9. The sequence continues at coordinate 4,441 of JAGHAU010000051.1, forward strand.
CACTTTCTGTGTACACCTGGGTTTCATCCTGCAGTTCCAGATGGGCAAAGCGCCTTTCATTTGGTGGCATGGGTTCCAGAGCTTGTTCCCGTTTGGTATCGGCTACCTGATCGGCAACCCTGCGGGCCAATTGGCGAACCTGCTGTTCTCTTCGCTCGCGATACCCTTCTACGTCAAGGCTGAGAGGAATGCCGTGTTCGAGTTCTTTTCCCAGGATCAGGCGTGTGATGTACTGCAGTGCGTTGAGTGTTTTTGCTCGCCGGCCGATCAATATACTCAGATCATTGCCTGAGATATCTACCAGAATGGGAGTATGCGGCAGGTTGTCGCTCTTCTCTCCATACCTGGCTTCCACCGTGGCTTCCAGGTTCATTTTATCCAGCAGCTCGGAAACGATTTCTTCAACCAGGTTTAGCGTTTCGTCTGGGTTCGCTTCCTTTACTGGGGTTTGAGTCTCTTCCAGGTCCTGATCTTCACCTTCACCCAGGATGGAAATACGCACACGGGCCTGGCGTGAGCCAAAGCCCAGGATGCCGGATCCGCCCTCATCCAATACATCGATCTCTACTGCGTCACGTGGTAAACCCAGATCCGATAAACCCTTTTCAATGGCTTCTTCAACATTCTGAGCGATAACTTCCAGGGTTGCGCGGTTATTCTTCATAAGGCTTCTCCGGTGATCTCCCTACTTTATTTTCCTTGTTGGCCAAAATTTGGTAGTTTAGGGAGTATGTTTTTAAAATTAGCCTGTCCAGTTATTACATATTGAGCAATGGTTGCCAGGTTGGTGGCGATGAAGTACAGCGCCAGGCCAGAGGCGAAAGTCATCGCCAGGTATCCCATAAAGAAGGGCATGTAGAGGGTCATTGCCTGAGTCATTTGGGCGCCCTGGGCGTTATCACCTGCTCCGCCGGTGGGGGTGACCATTTTAGTCTGAATATAGGAGCTGATCAGAACCAGGATGGCCAAGACAGGAACTGCGACACCCAGGATGGGCAAGCGTTCCGGTTCACTGAGTTCCATCCACCAGAATTGGCTGTTGATGGGGATCAGGTTGGCGCCGTCACTAATATGTTTCGACAGGTTCACCAGCTGGATCGGGGTCACCGCCAGGGTCCGGATGATCGCCTGATAGAGACCAATAATGACCGGGAACTGGACCAATAAGGGCAGGCAGGAACCAAAGGGGCTGATGCCCTTCTCCTTATAAATCTCCATCTGCTTTTGAGCCAGGCCTTCCTTATCATTTTTATACTTGGTCTGCATGTCATTCCATTCCTTGGAACCTTGCAGATCTTGCATGGCTTTGCTGCTTTTCATTTGTTTGGCGGTCAGCGGATAAGTCACCACTCTCACCAGTACGGTGAAGATAATGATGGCCCAGCCGAAGTTCTGCCCGATCAGATTGTAGATAAAGAGCAGCACGTTAATCATTAAGGTAATAAAGGCATCCCACATAGTTTTTTCCTATTTTTGATTTTAAAGTCAAAACTTGTCGACTAAGACTGATTATTCAGGTTGGGGATAACCCCAAACCTGTACGCCGCTTTCTCTGAGTGCTAGGAGGAAATACTCCGATTCTGAAGGTGCCAGGAGCACTTTATCTCCCGCGCCGACAGGGCTGGCGTACAATTTCCCTTCTATGGGTTGATTGCGCTGGACAACACCTTCCTGGCTGACCGCTACCAGACTGCTAGTATCAGTTGAGAAGTAAATCATCCCATCTTGCACCAACGGAGAGGAGTAGATCCCTCCGCCTGGCTGGAGCTGCCAGAGAGTTTCGCCGCTCTGCAGATCAAGGGTGTAAAAAGTGCCTGAAATGTCGCTGGCATATACCTGATCACCATCGATCACAGGTGTGGCCCAGGCCCAGTCTGAAGTGTGAAATCGCCATTCAACTTGATGGCTTTCTTCATCGATCGCAATGATTTCGTTATTAAAAGTAGCAAGCACGATCAAGCCGTCCTCAGAAATGGAGGGATTATTGACGATCGGGCCGCCCAGATCCTCAGACTTCCAGATCAATTTTCCGTTTTCCGGGTTGATGGCGTATAGGTAGTGATCCATGGATGCCTGGTAGATGCAGCCGCAATTTTCAGACCAGATGGGGGAAGCCCAAAGGGGATCCTCGGTTGCAAATTCCCACTGAAGCAGACCGTCAAAATCCAATGCGTAAAGGCTGGAATCTGAATTGGCAGCGAAGATCCCTTCTTCAGTAGCCAGAGGAGGTGCGACATAACGATTTTCAGCAGCCCCGAAAGACCAGTTTTCTGATCCGTTGGCCGGGTTCACGCTGTATAAAACGCTGTCATAACCAGCAACGAGCAGCTGGCTGTTTTTGTCTGCCAGTACCGGTGCGGCGTAAAAATCAACACCGTTGATCGGTTCAGCCGGGAACTGCCACTGCTGGGAGCCGTTCTTGAGGTTAAGCGCGTACGCATGAGGTCCGTAGGAGAAATATACCGTTTCCTCATTGACAGTGATGCCAGACCAGCCGGTCGCAACAACGCGACGTCCAGAACAGGCACCCAGGGTGAGTGCAATAAC